>CANGMZ010000010.1 GCA_947454715.1 Chitinophagaceae bacterium | reverse complement strand
TCAACATTCAGTTGCGGTAGCGCAACTGCTACACATGCAGTGACAGTAAAACCTTTACCAAATGCGGGTGCAATTACCGGTTTGGATAGCGTATGTTCAGGAGCACAAATAACATTGGCTAATGCTACAGCTACACCGGGCGGTACATGGAGTAGTTTATCAACAGCAATCGCTACTGTTACTAATGCAGGTGTTGTTACGGGTGTTTCTGCGACATTAGCAACTACAACAATATCTTATACTTCATCAACATTTAGTTGCGGTAATGCAACTGCTACACATACAGTAACAGTAAAACCTTTACCAAATGCAGGGGCAATAACCGGTTTAGATAGTGTGTGCTCGGGGGCAATAATAACATTGGCTGATGCTACAGCTACACCGGGTGGTACATGGAGCAGTTTATCAACAGCAATCGCTACTGTTAATAATGCAGGTGTTGTAACTGGCGTTTCTGCAACATTGGCAACTACAACAATATCTTATACATCATCAACATTCAGTTGCGGTAGTGCAACTGCTACACATGCCATAACGGTAAAAGCGTTGCCAAATGCAGGGGCAATAACCGGTTTAGATAGTGTGTGCTCGGGGGCAATAATAACATTGGCTGATGCTACAGCTACACCGGGTGGTACTTGGAGTAGTTTATCAACAGCTATTGCTACGGTTACTAATGCAGGTGTTGTTACAGGTGTTTCTGCAACATTAGCTACTACAACAATATCTTATACATCATCAACATTCAGTTGCGGTTCTGCATCTGCTACACATGCAGTGACAGTGAAACCTTTACCAAATGCTGGTGCAATCACAGGTTTAGATAGTGTATGTTCGGGTATACAAATTACATTAGCTGACGCAACTGGTTCTACAGGTGGCACCTGGAGTAGCTTCTCCACTTCAATTGCTACAGTAAGTAACGCAGGTATTGTTACAGGTATCTCAACAGGTTTAGCAACAACAACAATATCATACACCGTAAATTCATTTAGCTGTGGCTCTGCATCTGCTACTCATGCCGTAACGGTAAAACCACAACCAAATTCAGGAACAATTACCGGTATTCCTAATCTTTGTCCGGGTACAACTACTGCGTTAACTAGCACGTCTCCTGGTGGTACATGGACCAGCGCCAACCCTGTAATAGCAACCGTAACATCCGGCACCGGTGTAGTTGGTGGTGTTGTGGCTGGTTCAACCACAATCTCTTATGGGGTTACTAACAGTTGTGGCACTGCTTATAGTGGGTATGGAGTTACTGTAATTCCATTCCCTGTAGCCGGTGCAATTTCCGGACCTACATTGGCATGCCCTGGTTCTACTATTTCGCTTAGCGAAACAGTAAGTGGTGGTGTATGGTCGAGTATCAATACATTGGTTGCGACAGTAACTACACCGGGGGGTATTGTTGGTGGGGTTGGCCCTGGAAGTACTAGTATCAGATATACTGTTACAAACTTCTGTGGTTCTACTTATACATCGCATCCAATTACGGTTAACCCAATAGTTGTACCATCTGTAAGTATCGCCGTATCTCCGAATGATACTGTTTGTGCAGGTACTGCTGTCACTTACACGCCAACTTCAATTAATGGGGGTCTAACGCCAACTTATGTATGGTTAAACTACGGTACACCAATTGGTACAGGTAGTACATTTACTTATGTACCTGCAAATAGTGATGCAATCAGTTGTGTATTGATCAGTAGTGCACCTTGCCCGGTACCACCTACAGATACATCAGGAGCTATTGATATGTTGGTATATCCGGTAGTAACGCCAACTATTACAATAGTTTCTACTGTTCCTGGTGATTCAATTACCTATTTGGGACAATTGGTGACTTTCTACTCTACAATAACTTATGGTGGTACTAATCCTACATATCAATGGTATCTCGATGGCGTTGCCGTTTCCGGTGCAACATCATCTTCATTTACGACATCGGTAGAATATAACGATACTGTTTTCTGTATCATGACCAGCAATTTAGAATGTATTACTTCACCTACTGATACAAGTAATGTGAAAATTATCAGACTGAATGCATTGGGCATAAACGATAATATCGCAATGTTAGATGATATAATGCTCTATCCGAATCCGAACACAGGAAGCTTTATTATCAACGGGAAGATCAATTCAACATCTAATACACCGGTATCTTATCAGGTAGTAGATATGATGGGAAAAGTGGTATATGTAAATGAAGAAATACCGCAAGGTGGCAGTATTAGGCATGAAATACGAGTTGGAGACAATATACCTCCGGGCAATTATATGTTGCGAATTGTAAAAGATAATGATGCCAAGGTGGTACACTTTACCATCAGTAACTAACAAAAATGAATATACCCCAAAAGGAGGCAGCGTAATCTGTCTCCTTTTTTATGCTTGGATATTACAGCTTACGTTATCCAAATTCGCCGTTGGTTAGCACTCATTTATATCATTTCAAAATGCTAATAATTCGGAGTATATAAATTACCTTTTTTCACTAACTAATACTATGTTTGCATAAGTGAAACTGGCACATCTTATACTTACTCATGCAAACCCGGATCAACTCAATAGGTTGATAGGCAAGCTGATGTATGCAGATGCTCACTTTTATGTTCATGTTGATTTGAAAACGGACATTGCTCCTTTTTTGCCATTGGCAAAAAACGGAAATGTAACTTTTATCAGCAATAGAATCAGGGTACATTGGGGTGGGTTCAGCATTGTACAAGCCACAATAAATAGTTTTGAGGAAATTCTGAAAACAGGTATTGATTACGACTATATCAATTTGCTCAGTGGTCAGGACTACCCTATCAAGAGTAATAAAAAGATTCATCGTTTTTTCAGCGAACAACCTGGCAAAATATTTATGCACAGCCTATCGGTAGAAAACGAATGGACAGAAGCAATACCCAGAATAAAAAAGTATCATTTAGCTAACCTCAATTTGCCGTTTGGCAAATACAGAGCAGAGCAAATCATCAATGCTATATTACCTGAGAGAAAATTACCAAAAGGTATTGTGGCAATGGGCAGATCTCAGTGGTTTACTGCTAGCAGAGAAGCTATAGCATACATAGTAGAGTATGTAAAAAAAGAGCCTTGGGTAACAAAGTTCTTTAAATACAGTTGGGCTGCCGATGAATTATTCTTTCAAACCATACTTTTTAATTCGCCATTAAAGGATAAAATTGTCAATGACAATCTGGTGTATATCGATTGGTCAGGCGGTGGTGCCAGCCCTAAAGTATTGACAATGGCAGATGCCCCAATATTAAACGCTTCAGATAAATTATTTGCACGTAAATTTAATCCCGATACAGATCGTGCAATACTTGACTACATCGATAGCATTACTTCCTGACGCAGATATAAATACATGACAAAAAGCGTTTCTATCATTACCGTGAATTTCAATCATAGCCACGTTACAGATGCTATGCTCGATTCCGTATTCGCTACAAACACCTACAGCCCTATTGAGATTATTGTTGTAGATAATGGCAGTACAATAGACCCTGTGCCGGCATGGAAAATCAAATACCCCACTGTTCAGTTTATCAGATCTGAAAGCAATCTAGGCTTCGCAGGTGGCAATAATTTAGGCATTAAATATGCAAAAGGCGATTACTTATTCTTTGTCAATAATGATACTGAGTTTACAGAAGGGTTAGTAACAAAGCTGGTAACAACACTGGAGGAACATCCTGAAGCAGGCATAGTGTCTCCTAAGATCCGCTACTTTGACCAACCAGATATGCTGCAATATGCAGGATTTACTCCCATGAACTACTACACTGCCCGCAACAGTTGCATTGGTCAGTTTGAAAAAGATAACGGACAATACGATAACCTCACAGGAGAAACAGGTTACATTCATGGTGCCGCTATGATGATGCCTCGTAAAGTACTGGAAAAAGCAGGCCTTATGCCGGAGAATTATTTCCTGTATTACGAAGAAATGGATTGGTGTGAAATGATAAAACGTGCCGGTTATACCATAAGAGTTAACATGCAGGCACTTATCTACCATAAAGAATCTATTTCGGTGGGAAGCAAAAGTGCGCTGAAAGAATTTTTCATGAACCGGAACCGGCTATTGTTTATCCGTCGTAATTGTGCTTTATTTACAAAAGGTATCTTCTGGACATACTTCCTATGTGTGGTAACGCCTAGAAATATACTTAACTACATTAAAGAGAAACAAAGACCATTTATAGGGGTGTTATTGAAAGCAATCTGGTGGAATATGACACATAGTATAAACAGCACTGACCTAGGGTATCCTGTAAAAAAATAACCATGATTATAACATTCTGGATTTGTCTATTTCTGGTGTTCTATACCTTTTTCGGGTATGGCATACTGTTATATATATTAGTGAAATTGCGGGTAATGATAAAGGGCAAACGCAGCATTCCCGACAATGGAGGTAACTGGCCAACAGTTACTCTAATCATTGCAGCATATAATGAGCAAGACTACATCATTGATAAAATCAAAAATACGCTGGAGTTAAATTACCCAAAAGATAAAATCAGTTTCATATTCGTAACGGATGGATCGAGCGACAAAACACCGGACTTAATAGCACAATACCCACAGATAAAGCTGATGCACCGCCCGGAGCGGAGCGGAAAAATAGCAGCAGTACACCGTGCTATGAAGGAGGTAAGTACAGAGATTGCCATATTCACAGATGCTAATACATTTCTGAATAAAGATGCAATGCTCAATATCTGTCGTCACTACCACGACCCATCAGTTGGTGCGGTGTCTGGTGAGAAAAGAGTTAGTATAGAAGATGTGGCTGATGCTACAGCCGGTGAAGGCTTCTATTGGAAATATGAATCGAAACTCAAGACCTGGGAT
Source organism: Chitinophagaceae bacterium (assembly GCA_947454715.1). Taxonomy (GTDB): domain Bacteria; phylum Bacteroidota; class Bacteroidia; order Chitinophagales; family Chitinophagaceae; genus Flavipsychrobacter. The sequence goes on along the minus strand of CANGMZ010000010.1, from coordinate 42,410 downwards.
TCTGAATTGTATTCAGTAGTAGGTGCTGCGGGTGAATTGTTCAGCGTGCGCACCAGTCTGTATGAACCGGTGCCGGCAGACACAATTCTCGATGATTTTATGATCTCCATGCTGATTGCAGAAAAAGGCTATCGTATTGTTTATGAACCACTTGCTTATGCTACCGAATCAGGATCTGAAAACATACAGGAAGAGCTGAAACGCAAAGTGAGGATAGCTGCAGGTGGTATACAATCTATAATTCGATTAAAATCACTATTCAACCCATTCAAGCAATTTACCCTTACCTTTCAATATATCAGTCACCGAGTACTCCGTTGGACGATAACCCCTTTTTTAATGATATTGGCTTTCCTGCTCAACATAGTTATTGCTGCGACAGGAGGCAGTATGGCATATCATATTTTACTCATTGGACAGGTGTTGTTTTACGGAGCGTCACTACTTGGCTTCATATTCGAGAAAAGACAAGTAAGAGTAAAGATATTATTCATTCCCTACTACTTCTGCATGATGAATTATGCTGTTGCTGCCGGTATTAAAAGATACATGTTCGGTACACAAAGTGCAGCATGGGAGAAGAGTAAAAGGAAGTAGAGCGTTCTACTTACCACTACTTTTTACTACATTTGATACCTAAATAATAACACAAACATGCAAGCCTGGAAAGACTACCAATCGCAAAATAAAGATCGTTTTTTAGAAGAATTGCTTGACCTGTTGCGCATACCATCTGTAAGTGCCGACAGTAAATATAAAGGTGATGTAGCCCGCTGTGCAGAAGCTGTAAAAGAGCACCTGATGAAAGCAGGTTGCGATAGTGCTGAAGTTTGCCCGACAGCAGGCCACCCTATCGTCTATGGCGAAAAGATAGTAGATGCTAACTTACCTACTGTTTTGGTTTACGGCCACTACGATGTGCAGCCTGCAGATCCGCTTAACCTTTGGACAAGCGGTCCGTTTGAGCCGGTTATTAAAGATGGTAAAATCTTTGCTCGTGGTGCTTGCGATGATAAGGGACAGATGTTCATGCATATCAAGGCTTTAGAAGTAATGGCAAAAACCAATACGCTTCCTTGTAATGTAAAAATTATGATTGAAGGTGAGGAAGAAGTTGGTTCAAGTAACCTCGGTAAATTCCTGGAAGACAATAAACAAAAGCTGAAAGCAGATATCGTCTTGGTATCAGATACTTCAATGATCAGCATGGAGCACCCTTCAATTGAGAGCGGTCTTCGTGGATTGGCATATATGGAAGTGGAAGTTACCGGCCCTAACCGCGATTTACATAGTGGCGTTTATGGTGGTGCAGTAGCTAACCCTATCAACATCTTGTGCAAAATGATTGCTTCACTGCACGATGAAAATAATCATATTACCATTCCGGGTTTCTATAACAATGTTACAGACCTTACAGAGGCTGAACGTAAGGCATTGAACAATGCACCGTTCGACTTGAAAGAATATGCTGATGAATTGGGTGTTAAGGAAACTTGGGGTGAAAAAGGTTACACTACATTAGAACGCACCGGTACACGCCCAACACTTGATGTGAACGGTATCTGGGGTGGTTATATTGGCGAAGGTGCTAAGACCGTATTGCCATCTAAGGCATTTGCAAAAATCTCTATGCGCTTAGTTCCTAATCAAACATCTCAGGAAATATCTGATATGTTTAAAGCTCATTTCGAAAAAATTGCACCGGACAATGTACAGGTAAAAGTAACTGCTCATCATGGTGGTGAGCCTGTTGTTACACCTACCAATAGTCACGCTTATAAGGCTGCTGAAAAAGCTATCCAAACTACTTTCGGTAAAGATCCTATCCCTACTCGTGGTGGAGGTAGCATTCCTATCATAGCTTTGTTTGAGAAAACATTAGGTCTTAAAACTGTTCTTTTAGGTTTTGGTTTGGACAATGACAATATCCACTCCCCTAATGAGAAATATGATGTCGCTAACTATTATAAGGGCATAGAAACAATCCCTTATTTCCATAAATTCTTTGCAGAGAAGGAATAAGTTTTTATATAAATTTCAATACTGAAAGGGCAATAGTGCGGTCGTATTATTGCCCTTTCGCTTGTCTGCTATTGTTGGTCATTGATTTGCGGTTGCAATTGGAGATTAAAACTTCAGACTTCATTTTGCTCTTTAGGAATACTATATTATTTTCGACCTCATAACTATTACAAATGAGCACACAATTAGGAATAGGTTCAAGAGTTGACCACATGCATTTTGGTAAGGGTGTTATTGTTGACACAGCTTCTGAGTTTTATATAATCTGGTTTAAATCGCAACAGGACACAAAAAGTATCAGCAAAGATTATGATGGACTTAAAGTGATTGATGAGGTTGAAGCACAGGCAGAAGGTCCGATTACGATTGCAGATATAGAGCAGGCGCTCAATAATATACTTGATCAGCGACTGCACGATACTCAGGTAGTTCCCATAGCTCTGAAGTGGAAAAGAGGCAATATGATTCTAAAGCCTTATGATACAACTATGCAAGCTAAGGAAATACCTATTGAAACTTTCTTTCATAAAATAGTGATGGTACGTGATAAACTGCGTGTTATGGAGCAGAAAATCAATGCTCATAAAGGTTTGGATGACTCAGATAAAGTAGAATTACAACAATATATAACATCTGTTTATGGCTCGCTGACCACATTCAATGTATTGTTTAAAGAAACGATACATCAGTTTAAAGGCGTAAGCACAAAAGATTAATTTCATTAATAGGAATTGTTGCCGGAGCAGATGGATTAATAATACCATCTGCTCTTTTTTTTATTATTCATTATAAAGATTATTTTCGATCTTCATAGCTCAAAATCAATTGTTCAATTCACAATGGCAATAACTACGACGACCGGCGAACAAACGCTCGAAGAAATACAAAGCTTTGAGGGCAAATACCCTAAACAACTCTGGTATCTGTTCTTATCTGAAATGTGGGAACGGTTCGCATTTTATGGTATGCGCGGTATGCTGACCATATTTATGGTAGAAAAGCTATTGCTAAGTGAAAAAGCTGCCAATTTACAATATGGTGCTACTCAGGCATTTGTTTATACTTTGGCATTTGTAGGCGGGCTGTTTGCTGATAAGATACTAGGATTTCGTAAATCAGTTTTCTGGGGTGGCATACTTATGATAATAGGTAGTTTTACGCTTGCCTGTATGCCACAAGTTGCACCACACAACATATTTTATTTAGGTATAAGTTTTACCATTGTAGGTACAGGATTCTTCAAACCCAACATATCTACAATGGTAGGCCGACTCTACAAGACAGGTGACACCAGAAAAGATGCTGGCTTCGGGCTGTTCTATTCCGGCATTAATATTGGTGCTGTATTGGGAGGTTGGGCATGTATTCACGTTGCCAATAATTATTCCTGGAATGCAGCATTTTCACTTGCCGGAATAGTCATGAGCATTAGCCTTATCATATTTCTGTTTACAAAGAGAACATTAGGTCCTATTGGATTACCACCTATTTCTGAAAAAGAACAAGCTGCAGGCATCACTAAAACTCCGGCTATCAGCATGAAAGACATTATGGTATATGCAGGGTCTCTTCTGTCAATACCTTTGATATTGATACTTGTTTCTAACTCTCAATATACTGATTATTTCATGTACACCGTAGGCCCACTTACGCTAATGTATATTGTCTATGAAATGTTTAAGTACGATGTAATAGAACGACAGAAATTATTTGCAGCAATGATCTTTATTATCTTCTCTATTTTCTTCTGGGCATTCTTCGAACAAGCAGGTGGATCTTTGAGCCTTTTTGCACGCTACAATCTTAACCACCAGATATTGGGTATCAACTTTGACCCTAATGAAGTCAATAATTCATCAAATTCAGTTTTCGTTATTCTATTCAGTCCATTGGTAGGTTTACTTTGGTTATGGTTGAGTAAGCGTAAAATTGAACCCAATACAGTAGTAAAATTCGGTCTGGGCTTTTTGTTTGTCAGTGCTTCATTTTACATTTTCTACTATACCCGCTTTTTTGCAGATGCTTCAGGTAAAACATCGCTTAATATCTTTACGCTTGCTTACTTGGTTACTACCATTGGAGAGTTATGTTTATCACCAATAGGTTTATCAATTATGACCTCTCTATCTCCAAAACCCTTACACGGTGTGATGATGGGAATGTGGTTCTTAGCAAGTGCTTATGGTCAATATGCAGCAGGATTGCTCGGTGCAGGCATGGCAACAGCCAATGAAAAAGCACCACTCCTAGAAAAGCTCAATGCATATACAGATGGCTATAAACATCTGGCACTATATGCATTGATAGCCGGTGTTGTGTTAATTGCTATCTCTCCTTTAGTTAGAAAGCTGATGCACGAGGTGCATTAATTCAGAAATATCAGAACAAATATTGCGGTCAGGTGATTATTCATCTGGCCGTTTTTTTATGCACTAATTTAGCTCAATTACAATCTCATTTCTACTATTGAACATATACATGAAGCCTTACTGTTCAAATATATTTAGGAAGTAAGTGCTGATTTCTATAATTGCATTGTGTTAACTCAAATGCTATCATGTTTAAGTTGTCAGCCCCACGAATGGGGGTGGCATGGTAAATAATAAAAATAGTAGGTAATCAATCAAAAAATCGCACAAAAAAAGAGCTGACCGATTGGTCAGCTCTTGAAATATAATTAAGAAGAAAACTAGTTTTCTTCGTGGAAACGTGCTTTAGTGCGGAAACGGTACGACATACCAAAGTTAAATAAACCCTTGTAGCCTAAACCAACTTCCATAAAACCACCCAATTTTCTACCGATGCGAATACCGAATGGCGAAACATGGCCGGTAAGTTTAGCACCAGACTCATCGAGGTGATGAGAATAAATATCTCTGTAGATAATGAAATCGTCAAAAACAGTTAAACCTACTGAAGCTGCACCATACATTTTTACACGAATGCGTGCATCTTTGTTATCGTAATAAGTATAAGTAGCTTCAGGTGCAAAAGTAAGATAGCTACCCCAGTTGCTTAGGTTCTCGTAAGCTACAACCATACCTAAAGTTACTTTCTTCGTTAAGTAGTACTTGTAATTAAACATTGGTACACCTGAAGAAACATCGTAAGGTTGACCATTTACAAAAGAATAGATACTGTAGTAGCCATAAGAAAGAGAAACTTCACTCTTACCCTTTTGTGCAAAACTTGTACGCGGTAAAAAAGAGATCATAGACAGTGCCAGACAGAAAATGTATATCTTCCTTTGCATTAGTATAGTTTGTTTAGTGTGAATATTAGCAGTTATTAAGCGTTAAAGATATAGTAAACTTTTAGTACTCCAAAACGTTTGTAGCAAAGAAAATAAAAAAATAGATTTTGCGTTTAAAAGAAGGTGGATTTATTTGAGTTTCAGCGCATATAAATGAGTATGTAGCAGCACAAATGGCTTTATTAAATAATTAAGGTTAAATAAAATCTGTGATTCGCTGACATTTTACTTCATTTTTGAGAAAAACGGCTCAATATTTGCACTACAGTTGCTGAAAACGAACAGATAGCACAAACCTATTCAAATGATGAAGATATCATCTGTCATAATCACCTATAACGAAGAGATGAACATAGCACGGTGCATAGAAGCACTGCGCCCTGTTGTAGACGAAATAATAGTAGTAGATAGTTACTCTAATGATAAGACGGTAGAAATTGCAAAAAGTTTAGGCGCAACTGTATTTTATAAAAAATTTGGCGGGTTTGGGGACCAAAAAGCGTATGCCGTAGCTCAGGCAGCAAATGATTGGATACTTTCTGTTGATGCTGATGAAATACTCTCTCCGGAATTGCAAAAAAGCATTCTTGAAGTAAAAAACAATCCACAATATAAAGGATATTATATTAATATATTAACCAACTACTGTGGTAAATGGATAAAACATTGTGGTTGGTACCCTAATAACAAATTGCGCTTTCTTAACAAACATGAAGGTGTAATTAATACCAACAAGGTGCATGAAGGCTTCCACATGAACAATAACCAAGAACCTATAGGCAGGTTAAAAGGTGATTTGCTGCACTATAGCTATAATACTATCTCCGATCACAATAGAAAAATACAATTATATACCGAACTATCTGCTAAGAACTCAGTAGAAAAGGGTCGTTCTATATCTTTATTTAAAGTAATTTTTGCGCCAAGATGGATATTTCTATACCATTATATAATCAGAGGTGGTATTCTTGATGGCTACTGGGGTTATATATTATGCAAGAACATATCATACGAAAGCTTCATCAAATACACAAAAATAAGACTGTATTCCCGTCAGAAACTTCACCTCGCCAATTAGTTCGTTATATTTGAAGCATGAACTGGAGTTGGCTGCTTCCTGAAATAAAGGGCATACCTGTATTGATGTACCATAGGGTTTGGCCGGGACAAAACGACTTTTTAACTATTGACCCTGATAAGCTAAAGGAGCAATGGCTGTTTTTGCAAAATGAAGGATATATTGCCTTATCGCTAAGGGAATACATAGATATTGCTAAAGGAGTAAAAAAGGATTTCCCCGCAAAGTCCATGCTAATCACATTTGATGATGGCTATCTCAATAACCTAACTTATGTTTATCCTCTCTTGCTGGAAATGGGTTGGAACGCAACATTTTTCATTATTGCAGATACTCTTGATGGAACCGCAAACGCCGAAACAGACCCGGTAAATGCAAAAATGACAGTGAATGAACTACAACACTTAGACCCAAGTGTTGTACAACTTGCCCTTCATGGTTACCATCATGAGAACTTCAAACAAACGGCACTGAACGACATTCAAACAATCATGTCCAAATCCATAGAAGTTATGGATAACAGTGGCCTACCCTATTTTAAAGTATTAGCTTATCCTTATGGTGCGCGCCCCAAGAATAACCAAATACTTTCTGCACTCAAATTGTGGATGAAAGAGAATGGCATTGAAGCTGCTTTCCGAATTGGAAATCAGGTGAGCAAAACACCGGCTCCTGATTTATATGAAATCAGACGTATTGACTTCCGTGGTACAGATACGCTCAAAGAATTCACGATAAAACTAAAAAAGGGCAAATTGAAGCCCTTTTAGTTATACTAAGAATTATATCAATGGAGCCAATCACCAATTAACGGCAACTTTAACCACAACCTTTTTGACTTTTTGAGGAGTGTCTATCTTTATGCAAGGCATGTGTAAATCTGTAGGATAGAATACCATGAAAGTACCTGTAGCCATCTGGGTAAAAAAATCAGGCTGTGCGGCATACAACATATAATCTTCTTCAGGGCTGTATTCCTTGCTCACTTGATGGTCAACAAAAATAGAATGCCCAACTAATTCGGCACCTGTAATCATGTATTGCACATCGATATAATTTCTATGCGACTCCATTTGCTCCTTGACGCTATCAATTGTATCATATTCCTGTACAATCGCAAATAGCCTATCTCCCTCTATCAAGTACTTACCCGGCTCTATGTTGATTAGGTCAGTATTGTTCAGGTAATGCAATGCTTTGCTGATGCCTTCATTCAATGCAGCATATCTGTCGGCATTCGATAATTTATCTATAATCACAGGTAAACTTATTTGAGACAATAAAAGTACAAGGATAATAGCTGAATTGGCAAATTGTATGGATAAAACCGCCTAAAATCTATAAATTGCAGTATCATTTCTAATCAAACAGACTTTTCTATATCATGTCAGTAACACAACTGAAGAACTACGCTGAAGGTAAATGGGTAAATGGCACAAAAGAGGGAGAAACCCTTCATAATGCAGTAACCGGCGCAGCAATATATACTGCCAGCAGCGATGGCCTTGATTTTGGGGCTATGATGCAGTATGCTCGTAAAGTAGGTGGTAAAGCACTCCGCAAACTCACCTTTCAGGAGCGTGGCCGTATGCTAAAAGCATTGGCACTACATTTACAGGAACGTAAAGAATACTTCTATACCATAAGTGCCATGACAGGTGCTACACGTGCTGATTCATGGGTAGATATTGAAGGTGGTATCGGTAATCTGTTTTCTTATGCAAGCTTACGTAAGCAGTTTCCTGATGAGCGTTTCTATGTAGATGGTGAAGCAGCAAAATTATCAAAAAACAACACGTTTATTGGCCATCACATCATGGTACCAAAAGAAGGCGTTGCTATACATATCAATGCGTTCAACTTCCCTGTATGGGGTATGTTAGAAAAAATTGCAGTTAACTTGTTGGCAGGTGTTCCTGCTATTGTGAAGCCGGCAACACTTACCTCTTATCTTACTGAAGTTGTTTTTGAAGAGATAATAAAATCTAATATTCTTCCTGAAGGTTCACTACAGCTGATTTGCGGTAGTGCAAGAGGTATATTAGATACAATAGAAACAGAAGATACAGTAACATTCACTGGTTCAGCAAGCACAGGAAAGATGCTGAAATCTCACCCAAGAATATTGTCTGAAGCAGTTTCTTTTACTATGGAAGCAGACTCACTCAACTGCTGCATATTGGGTAGTGACGTACACCCCGGCATGCCTGAATTTGACATTTTCATAAAAGAAGTGGTTCGCGAAATAACTACAAAGGCAGGGCAGAAATGTACTGCAATACGCCGTATCATAGTTCCAGCAGATCGTGTTGAAGATGTACAGATAGCATTAGGCAAACGCCTGATGAGCAATACAATAGGTGATCCATCTATCAAAGAAGTGCGCATGGGCCCTTTGGCAGGTATAGGCCAGAGAAATGAAGTAAGGGAGCGTGTACAACAACTATCATTATCTCAGCGCATTGTCATTGGCAATTTAGATAGTTTTGAAGTACTGGGTGCAGATAAAGAGAAAGGTGCATTCTTACCTCCGGTAATTTTCTATAATGATGACCCATTTGTAAAAACAGATTGTCATAACATTGAAGCTTTCGGTCCGGTATCAACAATTATCCCTTATAACAATATCGATGAAGCTATAGAGCTGAGCCGCATGGGTAAAGGATCTTTGGTGAGTTCTGTGGTAACAGCAGATGATGATATTGCCAAAGAAATTGTATTGGGTACGGCAACAATGCATGGTCGTATATTGATATTGAACAGCGATTGTGCCAAAGAAAGTACAGGTCACGGTTCACCGATGCCAATGCTGGTACATGGTGGTCCGGGTCGTGCAGGTGGTGGCGAGGAAATGGGTGGCAAACGCGGTGTGATGCACTACTTGCAGCGCACAGCTATACAAGGTTCGCCAACCACTATCAGTCACATCACCAATGTATATCAGCAGTTTGGCAAACAGCATGAATACGATAAGCATCCCTTCAAAAAATATTTTGAAGAACTGGAAATCAGCGAGACATTAGTAACAGCTAAGCATACAGTTACAGAAGCAGACATTACAAATTTTGCCAACGTCAGCGGTGACAATTTCTATGCTCACATGGATGCCACATCACTGGAAGGAACGATATTTGAAGGTCGCGTAGCGCACGGATACTTCATCCTTTCTAAAGCAGCAGGTCTATTTGTAGATGCTAAAAAAGGTCCAGTATTGCTTAACTATGGTATTGACGAGTGTCGCTTCACAAAACCTGTTTATCCGGGAATGACCATTGGCGTAAAACTAACAGTTAAAGAAAAAACTGCTCAGGAAAAACGCTCAGAAGACGATATTGCAAAAGGTATTGTAAAATGGTTAGTTGAAGTTTATGACCAAACCAATGAAACAGTTGCCATAGCTACAATCTTAACTATGGTAAAAATGAAAAATCAAGGATAATAAATCATAGCCTAAAATAGCAAAACGGGAATATGCATCAAGCGTATTCCCGTTTTGCATTTGTTACAATTCTAATCGTTATAAAATACTGCTATTAAATTGCCTATTTCTTCATCTGAAAATATGCGGGAACGTATATGAAATCTATAACCCAATGGAATTTCTAAAGAGAAACTTGAACCCCGCCCAGCAATAACATCTAATGTTAATTCACTATACTGCCAGAATTCAAACTGATCTCGTGCCATCCAAAACTCACAACCTTCAACAATATCTAAACGCACATCACTGCTACCTGTTTTAAAATCCCCTTTCTCAAAGCACATAGGTTGTGAGCCATCGCAGCATCCGCCACTTTGGTGAAACATCAACTCGCCATGCATTGCTTTTAGTTGCGCTATCAATTCTTTTGCCTTATCAGATGCCTGAACCCTTCTTATCTGCTCCATACGCTGTAGTTTAAACAAAAAGGGAGCCATCAGAAGAATGGCTCTCATAAATTACACTATCGTTATTAGAAAAATCCTAATTTTTGTTTGCTGTAAGAAATCAGCATATTTTTAGTCTGTCTGTAGTGGCTCAGCATCATTTTGTGTGTTTCTCTACCGAAACCAGACTTTTTATACCCACCAAACGGAGCATGTGCAGGATAAGCATGATAGCAGTTTACCCAAACACGACCTGCCTGAATGGCACGTGGCACCTGATAAAGCTCATGTGCATCGCGCGTCCACACGCCTGATCCTAATCCATAAAGAGAATCATTAGCAATTGCTATTGCTTCTTCCGTATTTTTAAATGTAGTTACACAAACAACCGGTCCGAAGATCTCTTCCTGGAAAATACGCATTTTGTTATTGCCTTTGAAGATAGTTGGTTGAATATAATAACCATTCTCCAATCCGCTTTCTTGTTTCACTGGCGCACCACCTACTAATAACTCAGCACCTTCTTGCTTACCAATGTCAATATAAGAGAGAATCTTCTCGTACTGATCATTAGAAGCCTGAGCACCAATCATCGTGTTCGGATCTAGTGGATTACCTGTAGTGATTGCCTTTGTACGTGCTATCACTTTCTCCATAAACTTGTCATAAATGCTTTCATGAACAAGTATACGTGAAGGGCAAGTACATATTTCACCTTGGTTAAGTGCAAACATTACCGCGCCTTCTACTGCTTTGTCAAAGAAATCATCATCTGCCTCCGCGACTGATGGGAAAAAGATATTTGGTGATTTACCACCCAATTCCATGGTTACAGGAATCAGATTTTCAGATGCATATTGCATAATAAGGCGACCTGTGGTTGTCTCACCTGTAAATGACACCTTAGAAATTCTAGGAGATGTCGCCAATGGCTTACCTGCTTCAGGACCAAAACCGGTAACCACATTCAACACACCTGCCGGCAAAAGATCACCAATAAGTTCCAACAACACCATTATGCTGGTTGGCGTCTGTTCAGCTGGCTTCAACACTACTGTGCAACCTGCCGCCAAAGCCGGTGCCATTTTCCATGTAGCCATCAATAATGGAAAATTCCATGGAATGATTTGTCCGACTACACCAATAGGTTCGTGTAAGTTAATACTTACGGTATGCTCATCATGTTCTGAAATTGTACCTTCTTCTGCTCTGATAACGCCTGCAAAATATCTGAAATGATCTACAACCAATGGAAGATCAGCAGCCATTGTTTCACGAATTGGCTTACCGTTATCAATAGTTTCTACTGTAGCAAGGTATGGTAGGTTATCTTCTATAACCTGCGCAATTTTAAGCAGTATGTTACTTCTATATGTTACTGCAGTTTTACTCCATGCTGTAAATGCTTCAAGTGCAGCATCTACAGCCAATTCAATATCTTCTTTTTTAGATCTGGCAGCCTGAGTGAATATCTGACCTGTAACCGGTGAAATATTATCAAAGTACTCTCCACCAACCGGTGCAACCCACTTTCCACCAATGTAATTTTCATATCTGCTTTTAAACGCAGGCCAATTGTTCTTTGCCAAGCTATCAGTAACGATGCTTGATGACGCTGATTGTGTTGACATATATATAGTGTTTGATTAGTACAATTCAAAGCTATTTATATACTTTTCCAATGCACAGGTAAATAGTATCACGAAATAGTATTATTGTATCAATCGCCACTAATCTATTGTTGGTAACTTTTAAATAAGTAAATTGTACTATCGAAAATCAAATACATGAGTTTTATACAACAAATTAAGCTGACCCCACAAAAGAACTTGCTTACTGATGTTGAGAACAGAAAGATTTACACTTTAGATAAGTGTGAACTTAATGTATTTGAGACCTACCGAACATCTGAGATGTTTCAACTGGCATTCCACGATCTTGTTATAACCAGCATGGTAAGGGGCAAAAAAGTCATGCATTTACCGGGTACACCATCTTTTGAGTATGTTCCCGGAGAAACCGTGCTGGCACCTGCTGGAACAAAGATGGCTATAGATTTTCCGGAAGCAGAAATGCAGAACCCAACTCAATGTATAGCACTAACTATAGATCGCGATGCTGTTGCTAAAACTGTTAACTATCTGAATGAAAGCTTTCCTCGGGAAGGTGTAAATAGTTCCTGGGATATTAATTTCAGATTTACGCACCTCAGGAATAGCAGTGTACTTGCAGATGTAATCAATAAAATGGTAACAATCTGCAGTGAGAAAACCTCACTAAAGATATTCTTGCAGACCTCACTATGAAAGAGCTAATTGTTCGCTTAGTACAATTACAGAATCTCTACGAAATTCATGAGCATAAACCATCTCCTAACAACCCGTTCAATCACCTTGCTGAATATATAAGAGCGAATCTGCACAATAAAATAGATGTAGATCAACTAAGCAAGAAAGTATACATGAGCAGGCCTAATTTCTTTCGTGTATTTAAACGGGAATATGGCATAACACCTACACAATTTATTATTAGCGAACGTCTGAAGCTTGCGAAAGTATTGATTGCAGGAACTAAACTGAGTATTCAACAAATATGTATGGAGACTGGTTTTGAAGACACAAATAATTTCATAAAGCTGTTTAAGAAAACGGAAGGCATTACACCTGGTGGCTACAGAAATAAGATAGCATCTTAGTTCTTAAACTTTATATTTTAGAAAATATTTCTTGAAATTTCAACTGAATTACATCAGTATATACTCAACATTCTTCTTAATATTATCTGCCATCTTCTCCAATGGCAAATCGTTGAATTCAGTACCAAAAGGATCTTCAATTTCCTCCGCAATCATCTCCAAACTTGCTAATACATAAAACACAATACCTACTATAGGTATGCTGAGGTAAGTGAGCGTAAACACCAACCCGAAAGGCAGTGTAATGATATACAGGAAGATGAACTTTTTGATGAATGTGCTATAAGAATATGGTATGGGTGTGTTTTTTATTCGTTCACAGGCACCACAAACATCAAGAAATGATTGAAACTCTGCATTCAGAATAATCAACTGGTCGCCGGTCAGTGTACCTTCTTTATACATAAGGTTAAGCTTAGTGGCCATAACAGACGCTATCTGATTAGGTACGTGCCGGGTATGGTCAAAATCCGGAATTTCCGGATGGGGCTCACCATCCAGCTCTAATCGGGTGCTCTCTGCCCTCAGATGCAAATACAATGCATAAGCAAACATCGGAATAATCTTCTTAAAAAAGCTTCTATCCTTCTCGTTGGCTCGTGGCAGCATGGCATTCATCTTCACTGCCAAATTGCGGCTGTTGTTTACTAATGCCCCCCATAATTTACGGCCTTCCCACCATCTATCGTAAGCAGTGTTGGTACGAAATACCATTAACAAGCTAATAATAGCACCTAGCAAGGTGTGTAAAGTAAGAACACTCTTAAAAGGCGGAACATCATGCAAATGAAGAATAGAAATCATTACATAATACACAATAGCAGTATATACGCACACGGCTATAATATAAGGCATCAACCTACTAAAGGTATCGGCCTTACGTAGCTCAAAAATATTGATCAGATTCCCTTTCTTTCCTATTGTTATCATGCTGAGTGTAAAATACTAAAAACAAGATATTTAAGGTCAGTTCTAATCAATAACTTTTACCGGATGCTTTTGCTCATTAATAGCAACAAAAGTAAACGTGCCAGTAATAGCCTTCTGCCTAACAAATGAATACATTTCTTCAATGTATATCTCCACTAACACTTTCAAACTGGTGTTACCTACATGGTCTATAGTACCTACCAACTCTATAATAGTACCTGCCGGTATAGGCTTTTTGAAATCTATCTTATCTGAACTTACAGTTACCATGCGCTTCCTTGCAAAACGAGTTGCAGTAATAAATGCCACCTCATCCATTAAGTGCATCGCAGTACCACCAAACAAGGTGTCGTAATGATTAGTAGTATTAGGGAAAACTGCTTTGAAAATTCTCGTCTCAGAGGCTGAAATACGTTCTTCTAGTGTCATATTTTTATTGTTTATATGGTGAAAGTATCAAGGATGTTATCTGTAGTCGTTTGCATGGCTAACAGACAGTTGCGGCAAAGACAATCGTTATAGCTTTTTGCTATTGTTGCTTTATCATAATCTGTAAGTATTACACCGCTACACTGACATGAAGCAATATCAGTAGCATTGCATACAAATGCAGACTTACAACATGGACAAACTTTTTGTTCAGGCGCAGGCATAACCAACTATAGTTTTTAAAACAATATAAAATACGGAAAAGAAGGTATAGTATAAAAGAGACGAGCCCTGTAGAAAAGGGCAAACATACTTTTTACGACTACAGCTTCATCCCGCGAAAGCTTATGTCTTATACAATATGGCAAGTAATCTGGCTTATAACCTTTCGGTTACTTACAGTTGCGCGACAGCCCGTGATTTACACACGATTCCCTTTTTAAAGTAGTAGTTACTACATACCCTATTGTGAATATTAAAGAACAGAACACGAAGGTAAGTGATTCAGTTATGAGTAACAAAATGTAGTTGATTAAGATTTATAAATCATCCAATTTTACTTATCAACGAATAAAAATTTAAAGAGCCAGCTAAAGAATTAGCCGGCTCTATGTCGTTTATTATTGTGTCTCGATTAAAAACTATCCACTACAGGTAACACAACCTTCTTCCATAGTACAAACAGGACCTGTAACTACATCAGCTTCAATATTGTCTATATCATTCTGAGCAGTTGCGGCAGTTGGTATCATAGGACTCATTTCATTGCTACCTTGCTTTTCTACAGTAAACTGAACTGCTTGTGCTGCCGCTTGTGTGCGTAAATAATACATACCTGTCTTTAAGCCTTTCTTCCACGCGTAGAAGTGCATAGAAGTAAGTTTGGCTGTAGTAGGTGTATCAACAAACAAATTAAGTGACTGTGATTGACAAATATATGCACCACGATCTGCAGACATATCTATCAAGCTTCTTTGCTTTATTTCCCAAACTGTTTTGTACAGTTCTTTAATATCGGTTGGTATTTCTTCAATTCCCTGAACAGAACCATTGGCTGCAATGATCTTGTTCTTCATATCGTTATTCCACAGCCCTAAATTCACAAGGTCTTTCAACAGATGTTTGTTTACAATTACAAACTCACCGCTCAATACTCTACGTGTATAGATGTTTGATGTATATGGTTCAAAACATTCGTTATTACCTAATATCTGAGAAGTGGATGCTGTTGGCATTGGTGCAACCAACAATGAATTGCGCGTACCATGCTTCATTACTTCAGCGCGAAGTGAATTCCAGTCATAACGGTCTGTAGGCAATACATTCCACATATCGAACTGGAATATACCCTTCGACAATGGTGAGCCTGGGAATGTTTCGTAATGACCATCTCTTATTGCCAAATCCTTACTTGCAGTCATTGCAGCGAAGTATATGGTTTCAAAGATGTTCTTGTTGAGTGTTTTAGCAAGCTCACTTTCAAATGGCAATCTCAGTAATATAAATGCATCAGCTAAGCCTTGCACACCTAACCCTATTGGGCGGTGACGCATATTAGATCTGTGCGCTTCTTCAACAGGATAGTAGTTATTATCAATAATCTTATTCAGGTTAAATGCTGCCTGATAAGTTACTTCATATAATTTATCGAAATCGAATTTACCATCGATTACAAATCTTGGTAAAGCTATCGATGCCAGGTTACAAACAGCTACCTCATCGGCACTGGTGTATTCCATAATTTCAGTACATAGGTTACTGCTCTTGATGGTACCCAGATTTTGTTGATTACTCTTGCTATTAGCAGCATCTTTATATAACAAGTATGGTGTACCTGTTTCTATCTGAGATTCTACTATTGCAAACCATAGTTCCTGTGCCTTGATAGTCTTTCTAGCGCGACCTTCTTTTTCATAACGCTCATAAAGCTCAACAAAAGCTTCACTATGTACTTCAAATAAATCAGGTGCTTCATTAGGGCAGAACAAGCTCCAGTCGCCATTCTCCTCTACTCTCTTCATGAACAAATCCGGAATCCATAATGCATAGAAAAGATCTCTTGCCCTAGCCTCTTCTTTACCATGGTTCTTTCTCAAATCAAGAAAATCGAACACATCAGCATGCCATGGCTCAAGATATATAGCAAATGCACCTTTACGCTTTCCACCTCCCTGATCTACATAACGAGCTGTGTCATTAAACACACGCAACATAGGCACAAGTCCATTACTTGTTCCGTTTGTACCACCAATATAACTACCGGTTGCTCTTACATTATGTACAGACAAACCAATACCACCTGCACTCTGTGATATTTTAGCAGTTTGTTTCAGCGTGTCATAGATGCCATCAATACTATCATCCTTCATTGCCAATAAGAAGCAAGATGACATCTGAGGCTTAGGCGTTCCTGCATTGAATAAAGTTGGTGTAGCATGTGTAAACCAACGCTCACTCATGAGGTTGTAAGTCTTGATAGCACTATCAATATCTTCTTTATGAATACCGATTGCAACGCGCATATACATGTGCTGCGGGCGCTCAGCTACCACACCATCTATTTTCAAGAGGTATGATTTTTCTAATGTTTTGAAACCAAAATAATCAAAACCGAAATCTCGATCATAAATAATAGAGCTATCCAGCAATTCAGCGTTAGTTTCTATTATCTGCATGACATCATCAGCAATCATAGGTAATACCTTACCATTTGCCTTGTCTGTATACTGATGCAACTTGCGCATAGTCTCAGAAAATGACTTTGTAGTGTTTTTATGCAAATTACTTACCGCAATACGACTGGCAAGCAATGCATAATCCGGATGTTTCGTAGTTAATGAAGCGGCAGTTTCTGCAGCCAGATTGTCCAACTCCGTAGTTGGAACACCTGCATAAATACCTTCAATTACCTTTTTGGCAACGTCAATGACATTTATGAAAGGGCTCAAACTATACGACAATTTTTCAATGCGCGCAGTTATCTTATCAAATTTCACACTCTCCTGACGGCCGTTTCTCTTAATAACGTACATATAATAAAATAATTTAATTATTTATAATTTTCTTTCCTTAAAAATCCTCTCCTAATGAAAATGTCTGATCATCCTTACTTCCCAACACACCGGCTTTCTGATAATCGCCCACTCTCTTTTCAAAGAAGTTGGTCTTACCCTGCAATGAGATCATTTCCATAAAATCAAAAGGATTAGTTGCGTTGAACATCTTAGGGTAGCCTAATTCACTTAACCATCTGTCTGCAACAAACTCTATATACTGCATCATGAGACGGGAATTCATCCCAATCAAATCAACAGGTAATGCTTCAGAAATAAATTCCTTTTCAATGGCTACTGCGTCGCCAATGATTGACGCAACAGCTTCATGACTAAGTTTTTCACTGAGCATGCTATACAATAAGCAAGCAAACTCACAATGCATGCCTTCATCGCGGCTGATCAATTCGTTACTGAAAGTCAAACCTGGCAATAAACCTCTTTTCTTTAACCAAAAAATAGAACAGAAACTACCACTGAAGAAAATACCTTCGATAGCTGCAAAAGCAACTAAACGCTCAGGGAAAGTACCACGCTCTATCCAACGAAGCGCCCACTCAGATTTTTTCTTTACTGCAGGCACTGTCTCTATTGCATGAAACAATCTGTCCTTCTCGTAAATATCCTTTATGTATGTATCTATCAACAATGCATAAGTTTCTGAATGTATGTTCTCCATCATAATCTGGAAACCATAAAAACAACGAGCTTCAGGCAACTGCACCTCTCTCATGAAGTTAACAGCAAGATTCTCATTGACGATGCCATCACTTGCAGCAAAAAATGCCAACACATGAGATATGAAGTGGCGCTCACCATCATTAAGGTTGTTCCAGTCTTTCATGTCTCCACTAAGATCTATCTCTTCCGCAGTCCAGAAACTAGCTTCATGCTTCTTATACATCTCCCATATTTTGGGATAGTTAATAGGCAATATCACAAAACGGTCCTTATTTTCTCTTAATAGTACTTCATTCTCGTGCATACAATACTTTTTTTACACCTTCAATTATTCATTAAATCCATTGCATTAAACTAATTACAAGGATATATTCATGAAAAACGGGGTATCAAAATCAACAAATATTTCGGAAAACCTTGCCAGTAACAGGCTGAGCTTTTTTCGAAACGAAATACCCGTTTTTTTGACTCTTAGCAAATGTAAAGGGAGAATTGAAACTATTTTTTCTTAGTTTTTAACAGCATGTGCATAAGTGGAAAACAACTTTTCGAAGTGAGAAAAGCCAGCACAAAATAATAACAAATTAAATAATTATCAATTTCATTATTTAATGATAATCAATTAAATAATGAAATTTTCGAAACGAAATTTATATCTCTATAAGTGTATAAATTCATTCTATGAATGTGAATAAATAAAAGTGTTATCAACAAAAACTATTCACAAATTATTTATGTATTTTATAGTGCTTTTAGTTAAAAGCATATTATCTAAAAACAATTCAGCACACCTGTTTTTATGCTGATTTTGCAATAAAGTAAAACAATACAGCAAACACAACCACATAAAAAACCAAAAGCAAAACGGACAATGTAAAAGTAATGTATTTCATAATCATTTATTTTATATTGTTAACGATTAGTTATCAGCACAATGCAATATACAAACAAAACAATTTTGTGCAACTAAAAATTTCACGAACGGTCAAAAAAGTTAATTAACGGTAAATTTTAAGTGAAAAACTAAAAAAGTAACCGAAAATATTTGTGGGAAACAGTGTTGCAAAATATTTTTGCGACAGTATAAACTGTTAACTTTGAGAAGTGTTATACTTAGTTAGTAAGTAATTGTTTTCAAACATCTTAAACTGTTCAAATCTTACATAATATGTACAGATTATTCCTAGTTCCTATCGTTGTTTTATCGCTTTCAAGCTGTTCAGATACAGATGATTCAAAAGATATTGACGCAGCTGCACGAAGATCAACTGAAGACTACCTACCACAACAAAAGCCACTAAAAAGCGGGTACAGTTCCGTAGAGGGAATTTCTTTTAATATAGATTCTATTACTAATCAAGCACTATTACAATACAATAAAATTCACATTGAAACAACATGTAAAGATATTGTTGAGAATATGCTATCCAAGAATAAAAAATTAGAAAGCGATGCAAATGGTGTTGCTATATATGGTTTTGAGATTCCAAAGTATGCAATAGATTCATTGAAATACTATAACTACTCAATAACTGATATAGGCTATTCTGACAAATCGAAAACAATATACATTGTTGGTCATAGCCCCTACAAAGAGCGAGGAATTTGGGACGATGTGATTATCAAAACTGACAATTTTGAATTACAACATCCCGAACTTTACAAAAAAGCTGTAACTGCATTCATTAATGTAAAGAAACCTAAACTGATAAATGTGACAGCAACAGACCAGGCCAGCAAGTATATTGATTATACAGCGGAATATGAATATGCAGATGGCGTGAACGGCTATATATATTTCACAGTTAAGAACGAAAACCAAAAACTGGCAATCGCCCTTAACAAAAGTGAAAACTAAGATTCATTATTTATTTGACAATAAAAGGTTTACCTTATTAAAGTCGGCTGAAGCATTGATTACTTTTCTATATGCCTCGTAATCTGTAACAGCATAGTGTAACTGAGCATAAAACTCATTTATTGTTACTACTAGTTTGTTTCCTACAAGCGTATATGAAGAATGAAAACCACAGGTAGGTTTGCCGTCGGCATCTTTCATTTCCGCATTAATATTTATAGTTTCAGGATTCAAAACCTTGTATCCATCCGGAATAATTACAGTAATTGTTCTGTTCAATGAGTGAGGGTAAGATATATCAATTGGTAATTTTCTATTAGTATTCTGGTACAATTCTTCTTGCTTCCCAATAACATCACCTATTTTCAAAATATACTTAGGACCCGCTTTTTCTGTAAGCTGGGGTGTGCTTACTGTAGCGATAAATTGCAACGGTCTGCCGTCGTAATAGTTTTCAAATGCTTCGTTAGCTAAAGAGTATTTCAGCAAATGTTCAGGCTTGTCACAAAGACTAACAATGCTTTGTACAAAATCTTTAATCTTATCTTTTGGCAATAAGACCGCGGCTTCACGAATACCTGTTGCACAATATCCACTAAAGGAATAAATCACATCTGTCTTTGCTTCCATGTCCTCATTGAAAGTAATGGTAGCGTCAACATTATTGAAACTTTCTACAACAGGCAATGGTGTTATTGTCCTGATATCCGCTATTGCATTAGTAACGTCTCCTATTGACATTAGCTTACAAAAAACGCCTTTATTGCTGAGCATAGAAGATGGCACAACAGGAAAACGGTAATAAGTCCCGGTGGGGAACAAAAACTTTTTCTGTGAGGGAAAGTAGAACACATAATTTTCCATTAGGTTCCAATTTTCAAATTCATTATCAAACACAGACTGGAATCTATCTGAAGTAACACCAAGCTCGCAAGCAACACCTGCCTGCAGAAAACATGCCGCAAATAAACGATTCAGCCCCGATTCTGTAGCTGACTTTTTTGCAATGATATTATCAATACGCCATGCATTCTCATCTGCAATTTCCTTGTAGTATGTAATATTGTTTTTTATACCGTTCTCTATCTTCTTTATCTTTTCAAGATCAGTATCCTTATCATTAACGCCTAATGTTATCAAGTATTTTTCTACAGCTTTTTTCTCTTTGTCATTAACTTGATAGGTATTATCATACATCCTTTTTACAAGGTCCTGCCAAGTGAACATACGAACGTTTGCACGTTCTTCAGGCAGGTAACTCACCTTATAATCAATCCTCATTCTATTGAGGTCGTTAAAACTATAGACTTCGTTTTCAAGAGCTGGTATATGATATTTGTCAGCAGTTGAATATCTCACCAAATAGTCTGCAACCGAATCATGTGTATCCGGGAAACCATTATACCCCTTTCCTTCATACACTAATCTTTTAGGTGATTGTAACTCAAAACCGGCATGCATTACAGGAATCGAGAACTGATATGACTCAGTACCAAATAAACTCACAGCGCGCTTATAGCAATAAATCAATTCTATCTCCGCATTCTTCTCCACCCCTTCCATTGCAAAAACAATTTCAGACGAGCCATCATCACCCTTCGCTGTTTTCATCTTGTCTTTGGTGACTTCAAATACCCTACCATCCGGCAGTATGGTACGAGCTTTAAGGGTAATTATCTCAACACCTTCATACGTAGGAAAGTTCATTTTATTAAAGCTTTCTATACCCTTTTCGTCAAGCACCTTTACTAATCTGTGCAATGTACGATACGTATATACCTGCTTATCAATATCTTTAAATTCTAATTTTACACTTTGATCAATAATTACTGCATCAGCATTGGCAAAGTCACTATCTACTTTGTGCATCACCGGCTTATCGGCCCATTGATCAATAGATGTCGGTTTTGCAGTAGAAACAGTGGAAGAGGCAATCAAACAAATGATACCAGCGGTTATTCTTTTCATGTTCATCGATTAGTTGGCTGTTAAAACTACAGATTCTTTGTACTGCTTTTTAAGATGATCAACTATTTTGTTGTTTTCACTAAACTGATCAACTGCTAATGATAATGATCTTAATTCATAATCTTTAGTAAGAATAATTTTTCCGGGAAGAACTTTATAGGAAATGCTATACCCCCATGAGCCAAGTGAACGAGCATCATCTGGAGGCACGTAAGTAGCAGTAAAGCCGTGAGGAATATCTAACACAACTACTTCTCTCATTTTACATTTATATTTAAACGATACGGGCACATTCCTTCCATCAGTGTCCACCCAGTCATTCTCAAATGTGCGGTTAACATTCATATTGATATAAAATTCTTTACCGGCATTTTGCACATAGTTATCTACAGTAAACTCAGAAGTTATTCGGGCATCTTTATAACCTTCTTCACTCTGGTTAAACGTGTAACTTTTCTGCACATACTTGTTTGATCCTCTACTCGTAAATGACCTGATATATTTTTCCCTGTCATCATTTTTATAATAAACAAGTGTATTTTCTAATGTCCAGGCCGGATATCCTTTATAATTGATAGTGACAGAACCTGAAACATGCTTGCCGTCCAGATGCAAATACGTACTATCAAATACTTGATTTATTTCAGAAGATGTTTCAGGTACCTTCATAATTTTGAATGTCTTTTCATCTATAGCAATCAAGGCTTCTTTGTTCTGAATACCTGACGGATTCAACCCGAATGGAATAACCGGATCTGTACCGTCCATAAACAGCCATTCATCACCCAGTTTCAGCGCACATATCATGTGATTGTCCACCAATGGCAACGGTGTTTCTTCATAGGTATATGGCTTGTGCCGGGTGCCAATCCAAGTAAAGTAAGCTTTTAAACCAACCTTGCGACACATAGCGGTAAGAATACTCGCCATATCTTTACAATCACCAAATTTTCGCTTACAAATATCAGCTGCCTGACGAGGTACAAAACCACCTAAACTATCTTCAAAAGCAATATAATGTATGTTTTTTTGTACCCATTGATAAATGTGAGCAGCTTTTTCTCTATCTGTTTTATCACCTTTAGTTACTTCCAACGCTACACTACTTAAATGCTCATCTTCATGGGTATTCACATCTTTAATGAAATTGTAATAATATGCATACAAATCATCCGGACTACCCAACAATTTTGTTGGTTGATCGTCATGCGGCAATTGATAGGAAGTTATGAATGCTATTACATGAGGCATGTAATAAGAGACAGAAGGCAGATCATTATATTGTTTTAATGCAGGAACGTTCTCTGCAGTAAATGTATAGGTAATCGTGTTTTTTGACTCCTCCCTGGTTTGCTTTATCCAATCGGAATGTTCGCCTTTTATTACAAATTTAAAATGTACATACTTAGGTGCTATTATCTCAAATACCAATTTCACAGAAGGAATACTTTCCTGAAAATGAAAAACCGGCAACATGTGTAAATCAGTATGGCTGATCGTGTAACTTGTTTTAACAACAGCTTTCTTAGTTAGTCCGCTGAAAGATATTTCTGTTTGTTTACCATCATCATAGAAAATGTTATCATCTTCAGATGGGCTGGTTTTATCCAAATAATCTTTCTTCTTCTTATATCCTTTATCTGATGGAATTAACGCGAAGGCATCAAAATTCTCCAACTTATTAAAATAGCTGTGATAAATAGTTTCGCTATTGTATAAACCGGGAGACATTTCACTGATAAGTAATTTTTCGCGAGAAATATTACTCCTTGCCACCAATTTACCATCTTCATTTTTAATCACTAATCGCTCAGTAATATTGGTAATAACAGCGTTCTCATTTTTGTATTTGTTCATGATGCTATCATACCCTTCTTGCGCAAAAGCATTAAAGGACGCAATAAACGACAGTAAAATAAACAAAACATGGTTATAGGGCCTAAGATTTTTTCGTTTTATGATCATTCTGTCACATTTATAAGTTCTCCGTAATGATAGATGTATTTAGTCGTTTTTCCGGTTGCTGCATTACGAACAGTAGTTACTCCATGAGGATCACCCCAGAAGTAAGACTTACTTATCAGTAAAACACCATTGTTATCGTATGTGTTCTCAACACCGGTTTCTTCATTATCAGTGTAAGACATTTCATAGACAAGCTTCCCGTCTTTTGCATATCTTTTAAATACACCATTCAAGCCATCATCTTTACAGTTACGCTCTTCAGCAACATTGCCATTACTGAAATATATCTTAGCCGTACCATTAAACATGCTCTTAACTGTATTGATTTCAGCAGATTTTTTACCATTGCTGTAAAACGCTTTTATGTCAGCAGTTCCGTACTTGACCGGTATTGCAGGCACTAGCTTACCATCCTTACCTTCGTAGGTGTAGCTAATCAAATCACCATCATCATAGTTAAGGATACAGGCAATTTTACCATCCTCGCCGTAGTAATTTTGTGCACCATCCTTTTCTCCTCCTTTAAAATTATATGCTATACACAATCTGTTGTTCGCGTAAGAATTACGTTTACCATCCGGTTGATTATTAATGAAAATACCATCATCAACTAAATCGCCCAGCTCATTATAAGACTTTGAACTCCCCTCTTGCATACCATTACGGAATGAAGTGACGTTTTGCAGCTTTCCATCAGGATAATAGATGGTAAGTATGCTATCTCTTTTCCCTTCCTTGAAGTACATTTTCTGACTTATCTGACCATTAAAATATTTGGTAGTCAGTACACCCTCAAGTGAGCCATATTTTAATGTTCCCTCCTGCTCCGTAAATCTTTTTCCGTTCTTATTAACGCAAGTAAATTTGCCATTACCTTGTGGATAGTTTATGCTATCTACTTTCTTACCTAAGCTATCATATACCACACAAGCAACTAACATATCGTAGTCATACATGTATTTGGTTTGTATATACCCATTTTTATTGTATTCTTTGTTGTAGCCATTCCACTGATCATTGATAAAGTAGGCTTCACTTTGCATCTTACCATTAGGATTGTAATACTTCCACAATCCTTGCTTTTTACCTTCTTTATACCAACCTTCAGCCTGCACTATACCATTAAAATAGTAGCCCTTATAGTAACCATCAAGTGTGTCTTGTATGTAATCTACCTCCGCTTTTAACTTACCATTCTTGTAATAAGTACTTGCCCTGCCATCTTTATTACCATTTTTGTAACTTACTTCTTCGCTCTTAGCCCCTGTTGAATAGTATGACACCTGCAATCCATCTGCAACGCCATCACCATTTAATATCTGATCTGCAGATTTATTGCCTGATTGATAAAATGAGCTAAACGCATGTAATCCATTTTTATCGTTCTGCTCATAAATAAGCTTCCCATCTAAGTCGTAATATTTAATAGAGACAGGTACATCATCTTCAAAAACTGCTTCTCCATATAACTTGCCATTTCTACCAAATTTCTTATCTAAACCATTCTTCCTGTTCTTTTTATAGGTGCAAACTTCATCAGGACTGCCATCTTCATAATATGTTTCCAGTAGTCCGTCATATTTACCATTATGAGAAATTGTCTTCTTGCTGATCTTTCCGTTTTCATAATATGACACAAAAGCCCCTTCCATTTTCCCATTTTCAAAAGTGGTCTCTTCATTAAGAGCTCCGCTTTCGTAATACTTCTTGTAATTACCTGTATAGTTGCCGTTTTTGAAATTAACTACCTTATCGCGTTTACCACTTTCATAATAAGATGTATACTCACCATCTTTTATGTTTTTATCTAAAAAATGAACTGCCATTTCCTTATTGCCATTCTGATAATATGAAGTTTCTTCATTTTCATTATCCGTAATTTTTACAGCACTGTAAGACATCCAGCCTTTGTTTGTAAAATTATCTTCCTGAATAGTATTTCCTTTATCATCGTAATGAGTAATCTTACTCAAACAACCATTCAAGCTGTATTCTTTTGTAATACCAATGGCAATGCCCTCTTTATAAGTCTCTTCCTTCATCAAACCATTAGTCTTATAATAGTATTTCCAAGGACCTTCTTTATCTCCTTTATCAGTATACCGTCCTTTTCCGAGTAGCGACTGATCTGTTCTGTAAATTACAGCATCACCTTGTATAACGTTATCATTACCCACTTTCGCTACAGTGCCTACAATAATGATTTCACTCTCATTTACAAAATGATACAGCTCCTTTGCATTTTCACGTTTGTTGTAGTTGAGCTCACGAGTCGATTGTATTTTATTAAGTGTTGGGAATACTATCTGTTTAGCATCATTAATCTCATTAGTCTTCCTCTTCGCTAAAACATCAACGTTCTCAATACCAAAATCAGAGAAAGTCAGCAACATAAATCCTTCAAACAAATCTTGCTTATAAATCTGTGTGTAGTAAGGGACATAGTACTGCATCGCAAAACAAGTATCAGAGGCATCAAATTTTAGCTTCTCCATCATGGCTTGTGTCTGCCTGAATATGTTGTCGTTTATACTGATTTTCAATTTATATGAGGGATTGATCGCCAGTTTTGCATTAATGATTTGATCTATCTCATCGAATGAAGAATTATTATATTTTTCCTTTTTGCCGGCGTATGCTTTCTTCACATCATCAGTCTGTTCAGTAATTGCAGAGATTACAGCAATAGCCTGCTTTGCCAAATCCGCATTTTTAGTAGCTAATAAAGCAGACTCAGAGGCCATCAATGCTTCTGTTAACCTGCCCTGTAAAGCATACGCTTTACCCAACATGTAATGAGAACGAAAATGATTGGGATTTATAATTAAGGCTTTCTGAAAATTATAAACCGCTTTGTCATAATCTTTAGAATTAAAATACGCCACACCCTTTTCATAATAACCTTGATGGTCATTAGGATACATTTTAATTAATGAATCATACAATATTACCGCACTATCAATCTGATGCATGTAATCATAACAACTTGCCAACTGAATAAGCGCGCTTCTTTTTGTAGAGCCCGGCAAATCCAATGACATTTTTGCCAATTGTTTGGCTTCAGTATATTGACTATCTACAATCAATGCATTAACAAGTTCATAGACTGCGATTGAATAATTCGTATCACACTCATGTACCTGACGGAAAAGTTCAATAGCTCGTTTGTACTCTTCTTTATCATACATATCTATTCCC
Source organism: Chitinophagaceae bacterium (assembly GCA_947454715.1). Lineage (GTDB taxonomy): Bacteria > Bacteroidota > Bacteroidia > Chitinophagales > Chitinophagaceae > Flavipsychrobacter. Next base: position 15,413 of record CANGMZ010000010.1, on the reverse strand, counting down.
TTGAGTATCACATCTCGGGAATTAACATAGGGTATCTGAGCTTTTACTACCGGAGATAGCAATGAAAAACAGATGACAAGGGCAAAAGAAATATAACGCATCGTAAATGGCTAGGTTTAAGTAATCAAAGATAATCGATAAAATATGTTATGTATATATAAGACAGTAAAATAAGTGCAATAAATCTTGTTTTTACAATCTTACCTCCACTACTTATCTTTACAAGCTTTATGAAGTTTCTAGAAAAGGTATTTACCATAATGGCATTAGTTGGTGTAATGATGAAATTACTATCCATTTCGGGTAGTGTGGCCATTATTGCCCTTGCATTGGTTTGTCTTGCCGTTATTTACCTGGTGTTTGGTTTTTTGCTATTCAACGATATAAGACTTAGAGATAGTTATAAATTGGTGTCGTACCGAGATATCACCTTCACGAAAGTGTTCATGTCTTTATTGTCTTCTTTTGTACTTTTTACATCTATTGCGGGCATATTGTTCCGATTAATGTACTGGAACGGAGATGTGATGGTCCTTATTGCGGCATTCGGACTCAACTTCTTATTTAATGTTATAATTGCTATAATTATTTCTATCAGGTCTTCCCATTTTTATAAAAACATACTTATTAGAAGTGCTATCTTATTGATTATCATAGCCTGCTTAACGCTTACCCCTGCAAAGTACTTGGATATAGAAAAACGGAAGGTACTCACGGAAGAAACACGTTTACTGAGAAATAGCCAATAACTTTGCAACTTATTTATTAAAAGACTAATGATAACAACTCCATACATATTATATTCTGACGGGAAAGGAAACATATTTGAAGATACCACACTCTACACTGTTGGTCGCAGCGGTTGGGATGCTGGACCGATTCCTGAAGATGAATGGATAGAATTACCTGATGGCGGCACGCTATACGAGCTTCCCGGCAGAAGAGGAATAGGAATAGATGTAAAAACAGGAGATATGCGTTTGTGTGAGAAAGGATGGGCTGTTGCTGCATTTATACCACCTGCTCATACCGGCTTATATTTGGCCGCTTATGAAACAATGCCTGATGCACCTACCCTACCACTGTTCTCATACACAGCTGCAGGATGGTTAGACAATAAATTTTATGTTCCTGCAGTTCGCATAGAACGCGATATCAGGCAGGAATGCAGTGGTTATAATGACAGAAAGATAAAGGAGGGTGTAGATCTTTTTGTAAAAGCATATCCACATAATAGACTTGTAAAACATCTGGCAGAGAAGTGTACGTTGACATATAGCTGCCCGGCATCAAGAAACTACTTCATGGGCCGTTGGGAGTGCCCAATCCCAACTTCACCGGCATGTAATGCCAATTGCATAGGTTGTATTTCTTTTCAGCCTGAAGATGAAACGATTGTTTCAACACAAGACAGACTTACATTTAAGCCTACTGCAGAAGAGATTGCAGAATATACTGTCCCACACTTAGAAACAGCACCATACCCTATTGTTAGTTATGGACAAGGCTGTGAAGGTGAACCACTGTTAATGTGGGAAACTATTAAAGATTCGATTATTGAGATTCGTAAGCATACCCAAAAAGGCAGCATCAATATAAATACCAATGGCAGTAAGCCTGCTGCTGTTGAACAATTAATGCAAGCCGGACTGGATAGTATAAGAGTGAGTATGAACTCTGCTCGACCTGAAATCTACACAAAGTACTACCAACCAAATAACTACAAATTTGAAGATTTGAAAGAAAGTCTGAAGATTGTACGTAAATATGGCGGTTGGTCTTCTATTAACTATTTTGTATTCCCTGGCATGACCGATAGCATCGCTGAATTTGATGCATTATGTGCATTTATTCGCGAAACAGATATCAGCATGATTCAATGGCGTAATTTCAATATTGATCCTGATTGGTACCTTGGCAAAATGGGTGTTACTGACCCAGGAGAATGCATGGGTGTAAAACAAATGATTGAACTGATACAAGAAGAATTTCCGAATGTAAAATTTGGTTATTTCAATCCACCAAAGGAACGTATGCTGAATTTCGATACAGATTTCGCACATTAATTCTATATGGACTAAATAGTAAAACGAGCTTTGCAGCGATGTAAAGCTCGTTTTGCATTTAGTAGATTAAGTGCAAAATAAATGGTATACGACTCAATAAAAATAATCCTTCCGATTGAAAATACAAAAGCCCCACAATTGTGAGGCTTTGCAGTATAAGTCAATTAATCATTATTCTATTTCGTCTTTAAACTCAATACCATAAGATTCTAATTCCGCTAATACCGGTCTGTAAACAGACTGCATATTAGGAATATGAATACCTACAGGTGGTACAATTTTCTTGTTCAACACCATACGAGCCAAAATACCCATTGGCATACCTACCGTTTTAGCCATTGCCGACAGTTCTCTGTTCTCGCCCTTTATTACCATTGTGCTGGTAAGCTTGGTCTTACGGCCTTTATGCATATATTCTATTTCATGCTGCATAACCACCATGTCTTTCTCAGCAGACGCCATACTCCACTTTTCGAGCAATAAATCTAATAGAATTTCACCCGATGCAGCAGTACCCGGCTTCAACGGTAATTCATCGAACAAGCCTAACCAACTCATTAACTCTATTGCTGTACTATTCACCTCAACACCTAGCTTTTGAGCTACAAATTCAGGGAGGGTATTCTTGTCAGTACAACCTGTTTTTGCCATTACCCACGATGCAAGCGTTTGACCTTTTTTATCAAAGCTATCTTCATTAGTGGTTAAGCCCAATAATATCAATGCTTCCCAACCAACACAGAAAGAAGGGTAACGCAACGTTGCTCTTAGGAAAGTTTTGATATCTGGAATATCATACATCTCCAGATATTTCAGAGAGTCGCGATTTGGATAATAAGCCAATGATCCAAGACCGTCAACCTTTATCTTTTTATTGTTCTCAAAAATCTTTTCGTAAGGTACTTCTACTTCTTTACCATTACTCAAATACTTAGCACCACCCAAACCTGCAGTAATTATATTCTTTGGATTCCAGCTAAATTTATAATGCCAAGGGTTATTATCACTTTCTGGTGCAATAAGACCACCACAATAAGATTTAAAGCTGTAAATGCTACCGGCTACGCGGTGAATACTATGAATAATCTTATTTGCTGTCATGTGATCAATACCCGGATCAAGCCCCATTTCACACATAAACATCAAGCCTGCCTCCTCAACTTCCTTCTTCATTAACTTCAACTCATCAGAAACATAAGAAGAAGTAATGAGATTTTTTTTGTGTACCAGACAATCTTTAGCCAAGTGGATATGCAAATGAGGCGGCATTAATGAAATAACAATATCAGCACGCTTCACCAATGGTTCACGTTGTGCTATATTTGTTATGTCAATTACTGCAGCTTCAGCATAAGGGCTGTTATCGGTTTTCTCGGCTATTGCATTTGCGTCGCCGTCTGCTACGATTACCTTCCATTTGTTTTGGGCGGCATGAGACAGTAAATATTGAATCAGATAGGTGGATGATTTGCCGGCTCCGGCAACGAGAATTGTGTGCATAGTACGTGCAAAAAAGTTATTAAAAAGTACCCCAAAAGTAATAGTATTGCTGAGTTATTCAACGTTAATATTTTACCTATAATTAAAATAAATACAAAAATATAAAAATATAACTCTTATGTCATGGAATAAAACAGAGATCAGTCTGCAAATGTTGAACGATCTTTCAAAAAATACGATGTCTGAAACGCTCGATATTCAGTTCACTGAAATAGGTGATGGTTTTATGAAAGCGACAATGCCTGTCAACAATAATACCCATCAACCTTATGGTTTATTGCATGGTGGTGCATCGGCTGCGCTTGCTGAAACAGTCGGGAGTGTTGCCTCCTGGATGACGATAGACCGTGAAAAACAGATTTGTGTAGGAATGGAAATAAACTGCAATCATATAAGAGGAAAAAGAGAAGGCATGGTTACGGCTACGGTAATGCCACTACATATAGGCGCAACAACCCATGTTTGGGATATTAAAATCACCGATGAAAGGGAAAAACTAATCTGCGTAAGCAGATTAACTGTTGCTGTTCTTAAAAAGCCATAATTAACTGAAGCAATTTTGGTTATTTTGCAATCACATAAATGAATACATCTAAAAAAATAGTTTGTACAGTTACCAATGATCTGAATTATGATCAGCGGATGATAAGGATATGCACATCGCTTACAGAAGCCGGATACGATGTTACACTCATTGGTTTTGAGCGCAAAAATAGTGCACCAATTATACCTCGTCCGTTCAAACAAGTTCGGTTATCAATTATTGCAGAGCAAGGTAAAATTATGTATCTGCACTACTGGATAAAGCTATTCTTTTACCTTTTATTTATGAAGGTAGATATCCTTTGTGCTATTGACCTTGACACAATATTACCTGTGTACTACGTATCCTTACTACGAAAAAAGAAAAGAGTTTATGATGCACATGAAATATTCACAGACCTAAAGGAGGTAATATCTCGCCCTGCAGTCCATAAAATGTGGTTGTGGATAGGCAAACACACCGTACCTAACTTTCCAGTTGGTTATACAATTGGCGAATGCTATGCAGAAGATTTCAAAAAACGTTATGGAGTTGACTATAAGATTGTCAGAAATGCAACTATTCTTCGCCCGGTGACTATCCCTGAAAAACCCGAACACTTTATTTTATATCAAGGCGCAGTTAATGTTGGGCGTTGCTTTGAGCAACTTATTCCTGCTATGAAAGATGTAAATGCTCGTCTCATTATTTGCGGGAAAGGCAATTTCTCTGACGAAGCAGTTGCACTTACCAAAGAATATGGGTTAGAAGATAAAGTTATTTTCAAGGGATATATTCCACCGGCTGAATTGAGAGAATATACAATTAAAGCATGGGTAGGCATCACCTTATTTGAAGATACCAGCCTGAGTAACCGACTATCTTTAGCAAATCGTTTTTTCGATTATATGCACAATGGCGTTCCGCAGCTATGCATCAAATACCCTGAGTATGAGCGTATTAATAGCCAATATGAAATAGCCAGTCTCATTGAGTCTGCAACACCGCAAAACATAGCATACGCTCTTAACAGGCTGCTGACAGACACCAAATACTACAATACGTTGCAAGAAAACTGCATGAAAGCACGCGAAAAATATTGCTGGCAGGAAGAAGCAAAAACGCTTACAGAGGTTTACAACCAACTTTAATATGAACGATATTACCCACAACGAGAATATGCAGCACAAAGAACTCAAATTCAGTGTAGTAATACCCGTTTATAATAATGAGCAAACTATTGTTCGCACGATTAAATCTGTTTTGGCCCAATCTTATAACAACTATGAGATAATAGTTATTGATGATGCCAGCACAGATAAATCACTTGAAGTCATTAAAAATACATTCAGTGATAAAGTGCACATTATAGAAAAAGTAATTAATTCAGGCGGATCTGTTGCACGTAATGCGGGAATGGATGTTGCAACAGGTGATTATATTGCCTTTTTAGATGCTGATGATATCTGGCATAAAGACAAATTAATGCTGGCTAATCAAATACTTTGCGCTACCCCATCCATAAACTTATTGTATCACCCTTATACAATGGAATCTATAAGTAATAAATCATTACCGGAAAGCATACAAGTTTTTAAATTACCGTTTATAAAGCTCTTACCCGCCAATATAATTGCTACACCTTGTACTATTATCAAAAACAACCCAGATTTCCGATTTGAGCCTACAATGCGCTATACTGAGGACTACGACCTCTGGCTAAGAATTGGTTATAAACACAAACTACACTTTATAAATATCCCTTTAACACAGCTATTCAGACCAATATTATCCGAAGGTGGTGTAAGTGCTAATAAGTGGGCAATGAGAAGGGGTGAAATGAGAGCATACAGACGATTAGTTAAGCTAAATCCTATATTCTTATTATTACTGCCCATGCTATGGATCAGCAGTCTGGGAAAGCACTTAGGGAAAAAGATAATGAAATAGCCTGTATCGTGCACCTTTGCATGAATACAGGCTATAAGTATTGATTATTTTTTTATACTCCGGCAGCACTAATTTCTTTTACTTCACCATTTTCTATACGCACCACACGCGCAGGATATTTTTGTATAATAGAATAATCATGAGTTGCCATTATAAATGCAGTCTGGTAGTCACGGCAGATATTGAACAACAATTGCATGATCTCATCTGTTGTTTCAGGATCAAGATTTCCTGTTGGTTCATCTGCTAATATCAGCTTTGGGTTATTCAATAAAGCCCTGGCAATATCTACCCTTTGTTGCTCGCCACCTGACATTTCATAAGGCATTTTCACACCTTTATTTTTCAGCCCAACCTTAGTCAGCACATTTTCAATCTTCTCTTTCATCAGTGCTTTATCCTTCCAGCCGGTAGCTTTAAGCACAAACTCCAGATTGTCGTATACATTTCTATCTGTAAGCAATCTGAAATCCTGAAAAACAATACCCAGATTCCTTCTAAGCAATGGAATTTTCTTCCACGACATATCTTTAAGATTAAATCCCGCCACTACTCCATTACCTTCTTTCAGGTAAATATCGCCATACATAGTTTTCAACAAGCTCGATTTCCCGCTACCTGTCTTACCTATCATGTATATAAACTCACCAACACCTACTTCCAAGTTTACATTATTCAATACTAATGTACTTCCTTGATAAATATTGGCCTGACTTAGAGATACTATGCTTGTTGGGTTCATCCAAAAATCTATTTGTAACAAAGATAAACGCAATTATAGATTTATGCACTACAATTTTGCCTAAGTTATGTTAGTGAACATATAAAAAATGGCCGCCTTTTGCAAGGCAGCCATTCTAGTATTAGAGCGAAAAGATTATTTATTAATAAACAACCAATTTCTGTGTTTTTGTTTGGTTACCAGTAGTAGTCTGCACCATGTAGATACCTGCAGTCTGTAAAGCTGACTGTGGGATTTCAATATGAGCTTCGTTACCAGAAATCTGCTGCTGAGTAGTATAAATTACTTTACCGGCGATATCAGAAACGATAACATGAGCGATAGTATTATCAGCATCCTTTACCACAACATAAGCATTGCTGTTTGTTGGGTTAGGTACTACAGCAACATCAAGATTACCCATCTTAACATCGTTAACACCTGCTGGGAATGGGCTGAAATTCAATCTGTCCATATAGAAGTTGTTACCAGTGCTTACCAAGTAACCATTGTGGTCAACACCTGGCAAGTAACGGAAACGGAAAACTACATAAGGCTTACGAGCTGCTGTTGGGATAGCTACTGTTCTACCAACCCAGTCACTTGTAGTTGTAGGTACATAAGCTGTAGAAGAAGCACCCTTGTTCAACAAATCACCTTTACCTAGAGTAGTTAAAGTAGTCCAAGTTTTAGCACCATCTATTGAATAAGAAATAATCATTGTATCATTAATATCCAATGAAATGCTCGATCTAGACGCACCTGAAGTAAAGAAGTTCATGTTACAGTTACCTGAAGCAAAACCTGACAGATCAACAGGGATACTGAAGAAATCATCAAAGTCACCTTTTGGTGTACCTGTGTTTGGATAAGTACCCAATGTTGGATTAACACGGCTATCGAAACCAGTGTACATCATAGAATGGTTATCGTAGAAACCAACACTAGCATGCTGCCATTTGAACTCATTATTGTAATAGTTAAATGTAGGCCATTTGTTGAAATCACCATCAGTGCTAAATTCAGCCATTACATTCTGAGCAGGAGTTGCAACTGCATCAGCTACATATACAGAATGATTGAAAGTATCTACAGATGTACCAGAGTGGTTACCTGTAGAAGCCATAACAATATTCACCCAACCTCCATCTGTGAAAGCATTATTCACATAAGAGCTGAATGAAGGATTTGTAAGCGTAGTAGTAGGTGTAGTAGCACCGTTAGAGAATGTCCAAACAATGCTAGTAACAGTATCGCGCCAAGTTTTGTTTGTGAATTTCAATGTAGTTCCAGGACAAGTAAAGTATTGTACTTTATTCGAGTTAGATGCAAAGAAATCGCTCACTGGTGTAAGATCAGGAATTGCGTCTAAAGCACCGGTGTTAGCTAGGTTAGAAGGAGTATACAAGCTATCTCTCTTACCCACATCAGATTTCAACAACAAATTACGCATACGAACAACTTGTCCCTTAGAGAACATCGTTTCGCAAGCATAATCCATCATATTCTGTGCGTTAGTAGTATCAGGGTAATTAACCAAAGAGTCATTACCATGAATATCAGAATACAATTTGAAATAGTTGGTCGCACAAATTGTGTCATATAAAGGGCAACCACTTGGATGTCCTATAGTTGGCGGGGTATCATCAACTTCATCATCACCACATGCGCCTGCAGTACCACAAGCAGCACCACTGCTGTTCCAAGTATGATATAAACTAAAGTAGTGACCTGTTTCATGTTCAATAGTACTACCATCACCAATAAATGGAGCAGCACAAATTACACCATCATAGAAAGATCTTGCATCGAAGTCTGATGGAAACTGAGCATAAGCCAATACAGTACCACCGGCAACACCCATACCTATCACATTCTCAAACCAGATATTGTAATAGTTCATTGGAGACCATTGGTCCATCTTAACCTGATTGTCACCACCCATAGTCAAATATGTAAATCTACGGGTAATACCACGTGTTGGGTTACCGTTCGGATCTTTAGTTGCAAGGTGAAAACGAATATTCGCCTTACCTACATATTTTTTGAAAGGAGCTATGATAGACGAAGTGTCATAATTCAAAGAATAAGTATTATTCATTCTCGCTATCAAAGCATAAACAGACTCATCTGTAATATAGTCTGTACCATAGCTATGCATAATATGCACTGCAACTGGGATATCAATGATCTGATTCGTATCAGTGATACTAGTAGTAGTACGATGTAACGTATTTACATCAAGATGACTCAACGTACGACGAATGCTTTCGTTGAACTGTCTTTCTTTTTCAGCAAGACTAGGATCTTCCTGTATGTACTTTTTGTGCAGTTCATCAGTAGCACAATTATGTTGAGCAAAAGCTTTACCTGAAATAAGAGCTGTAGTCAACAATAGTAGAGAAGCTGTTTTTTTCATTTGCAACATTATAAATTCGAAGGTTAATTAATATTGAACCAAAACAAAAAGTAAAAATCAAGTACTTATAACAGCTAAATCGAACTGCTGTTAATAAAGACGTAACATCTACATGACATCTTGGGTAATTATAAAAATATATTTTAAGAAAAAACAACCGCAATAAGACAAAAGGACTTATAACTATTTCTAATTAAAATACACAGGGCGTAAAGTTAACAAAAAACTATTGTTATAAAAATTTATGTCGTATAAATAATTACAGAAATAAACAACGTTAAAAAGTGCAATGCAATATGAATTAATAATGGCGAAGTAGGAATACCAACTTCGCCATTATAAACTAAATGTTTTATTGACTTAATATACTACAAGTTTTTCTGTATGTGCATTTCCATCAATTGTAACAGTAACAAAATATATTCCTGAATTTGGTGTTATTTCACGTGCAATAGGCTGTTGAATCAACATATCAGGCGAATAAGTTTCATTTGCTTCGTATACAACTCTTCCGGTAATATCTTTAATTGAATAATGTACAACACCTTCACTACCCGACCTCAATACCAAATTGCAGCCGTTATTTGTTGGGTTAGGGAATATTTTAAATGATTCAGCAGATTTTGCAATTTCAGCAACATCTGCCGGGAACCCACCAATATTGAAATCATCCATGTAAAAATTATTCCCGGTGCTTCCGGCCCAATATCTGAATCTGAAAAATGTACTTGATGTAAAATATGTAGCCGGAATAACAACCGCACGAGCAACCCATGGCGTTGATGCTGTTGGAACAAACTCAGTAGACTTGATACCGTTATTAACTAACTGGCCGCGAGTGAACGCTGCAATTTTAGTCCATCTAAGACCACCGTTATTTGTTGCATCAATTTCAAGAGAGTCCCCTGCCGGTGTAGAAACGCCACCGCTGTTTGCAGCTGCAGCAGTTGTATAAAAATTCAAATATACATTACCTGATAATCCTGAAAGATTAAGTGAAGGGGTAAACAAATCATCATGATCACCAAGTGGTGTAGCTATTCTTTTTTGAGTGGTATCGAACGATCTGAAACGGATACAACCATTATCGCCATCTCTGCTCGCTCCGGTATATGCACCCCATTTGTACTGATTAGAGAAATAATTAAACATCGGCCAGTTAGCTAATGCTGCAGGATTGCTAAATGTCTGATAATAACCAAAACCACCCGCAGCAACTGTATCTGCTACATAAACGGGTGTAGTTGTTAATGTATCACTTCCCGCATTTGAATTTGCGATCAATGACACTGTTACCCAACCCGGAACTGAGAATTTATTAAATACAGTGCCATTAGTTGTAGATGTTGGCGTAGTAGCACCATTTGAGAAGGTCCATACAACATCAGAAATAGTATCGTTCCAGCTTCTGTTCTTGAAATTAAAATTACCCCCACTACCTAATGACAAGAAAACTGTTCTTGCATCGGTAATGATACCGGCTCCTGTAGCTCTTTCTATTGAAAAATCAGCAACAGGTGGCAAATCTGGCATTGGAGCAAGCGCACCGGTCGCAGCCAAATTTGCAGGAGTGATTAAATTATTTCTTCCTGCAGTAGCACTGGTCAGTGCAGTACGCATACGTACACACTGGCCTATTGTGAACATTTTCTGGCAATAAGTATAATCCATTATGTTCTGTGCGTTGGTAGTATCCGGGTAATCGACTAAAGAATCAGCACCCAATACCGAAGTGTAGTGCTTTAAATAACCGCCGGCACAAGTAACATCGTATAACGCTGCTGCAGAACAACCGGGGTTATGCCCTTCTGTTGGTGGCGTATCATCAACTTGGTCATCTCCACAAGCCACACCAGGATTATTATTATTACCCCAAGTATGCTGCAAATTCAGCACATGACCTATTTCATGAGGAATAGCTTTTTCGTAATCAACGTAGTTATATAAACCAATTACACCATCGTAATATGGCATAAATGCAGCTGAAGATGGATAATATGCATAAGCAGCAGCACCTGTAGAAGCCGCTCCGAATGTATTAATAAACCAAACATTGATGTATTTGTTCTGAGGCCATTGACTATACTTGGCCTGATCATCAGCATTTGTTGTCAGATATGAGCGATCATGCACTACACCCTTTGTCGGCTTTCCATTAGGATCTATAGTCGCCAAATGTAACCTGATACGTGCATTTCCCACATATTTCTTAAATGGATCTATGGCCATTGATGTATCTGCATTCTGAGCCAAATAAACCTGCGCCCAATACTTTACAGCATTATAGATAACATCATCTGCTAAATACTCTACACCATAATCATGAACAACATGCACAACAATCGGCACATCAAAAGTGGTTGTATCATTTGGACTTAATGTAATTTTAGCCGCAACACCCGGTATACCATGTGCAGTTATTCCTGCCATTTGCGCCTCAAACTGACGTTCATAATCCAGTATCTGTGGATATTTTTTTACAGACTCCCAATATTGCTGATCTGTAGAGCACGGTTGCTGTGCATTGCTTGCCTTTGCTAGGCAGCACATTGCAGCCAGTACGATAGAAAACTTCCTGAACATGTAGGTTTTGTTATTTTTTTATTAAGCGCCGTGAAGTTAAGTGCAAAAGTGATATCGTACATCAAATCAGTGGTGAATGAATATAAATTATAACTATAAAACCAGATAATACTACTAAAGCAGAATTAATTCGAACAAGAATGCACAGAAAAGATAAGATAGAGTGACTAAAAAATGAAAAACAACAAAATTACAGGACGTATTTTATTGTCTAAAAAATGAAAAACGACCCGAAAGGGCATAAAAAAACTGGCAAGTTACTCACATCGCACCGCTACGACCACCTACCCTTGCTACATTCCTGTCCTGGGGGATTCAGTAGGAGCTGGCCGTATAAGACTTGCCAGAGATGCAAAGGTATGTCATAAAATGAAAAAGAAAAAAGAAAACTCAAACATTTTTAATCATAAAGTCTATATCTCCTTCATGAGATATAGTTTATTAAAAAATTAGGAAAACATTTGAACAGCAAGACCCTTGTTTTTTCATTATTTTTGGGCACAAATGAATAAAAACTTCCTTCATTACTTTATTCCCATCTTTATTTTAATCGGTGCAGGCTGTGCTAATATCACAGCACCAACCGGAGGAAAGAAAGATACAACACCTCCAAAGCGGTTAAGTATTTCACCTGCCGACTCCTTAAAAAATACAAGGATAAAGCGTCTGGAATTAACTTTTAACGAGTATATTAATGTAACCGACGCTGCAAAAGAAGTGCAGATTTCCCCGCTACTATCTATACAACCAACTGTAACAGGTTTAGGTAAAAAAGTAGTTGTAAAAATAGCCGATACTCTGCTTGAGGAAAACACTACTTATAGAATTTCATTTGGCTCATCGATCAGAGATCTTCATGAAAACAACCCCTATCCTGCATATACTTATGTATTCAGTACAGGTTCGTATTTCGACTCACTACAACTAAGTGGTAGTGTTATTAATGCCGGAACCGGGCTAACGGACTCAGGTGGTGTAACAATCATGCTTTACAATGCTACAGAAAATGATAGCGCAGTTGTTAGGCATAAACCAAAATACATTACTAAATCAAATGCTTCGGGCGCATTTACTTTCAAAGGTTTACCTAAAAAAGATTTTCGCATTTATGCTGTAAAGGATATTAATGAAAACCTTATCTACGATGGCTCTTCTGAAATGATTGGCTTCATTGACCATACTGTATTACCGGGGGATACTACGCAAACGCCTATTGCATTAAAATTATTCACAGAAATAGATACCGCCACCAAGGGTGCAGATAGTATCGGTATAAAAGCCAATGCCAGAATCGGAACAAAACCACCACCTGATGGTTTTACTTATATAGTCAATGCGGATACTACTAATCAAACAAAGAGAACATTCGACATTAATAATAGTTTGTCTGTAAATTTTTCAAAACTACCAATTGTAAACAAGGATAAAATATCCCTTTCTTACGATAGTAATGGGGTCATTATCGTTGTTCACCCTACATATATATCAGACACGACTAAAAAGAAGCAAATACAGCTATCGACTGAGTGGAAAGAAAACACACTATATACCCTCAGAATGGCAAAAGGTTTTGCAAAAGACTCTTCAGGAACTGATGCAATGCCTTCTAAATATACATTCAGAACAAAAGAAGATGAGGACTACGGAAAAATTAGCGTGCACCTGCCAGCAAAATACAATAGTACTCAGTTTGTGTTACAGGTAACTTCCGAAAAAGACACCATCTATCAAAAACCGATAACCGATACTATTATTAATTTGAACAGACTAAAACCTGCAAAGTATTCTTTTCGGGTAATAGAAGATAAAAATGGTAATGGTCGTTGGGATGCAGGTAGCTTATTCAGAAAAATACAACCTGAAAATGTCTTCCCTTATTCCGATGTACTCACCCTTAAAGCCGGCTGGGAAAATGTAGTTGATTTTGAACCCAAACCTGCTCCGCCAAAAACGAGTAACAAACGCTGATTAATAATTTTAGCTACTTATATTATTTTCCAGGGCTTTAATTGCTTTTCTACTATTAACATTTGTACATTTATTCATATTTTTTGAATTTCGATTTTCGTATATGAGACAATCTTTACTTCCTTTACTATTATTACTTGGTGTATCAACTTTTGCTCAGGAGCGCATGACCCCTGAAATGTTGTGGAGCGTTCGCAAAGTTTCTGCAGATGGCATGAGTTCTGATGGAAAATATCTTTATTACTCTTCACGCTCTACTGATTGGAAAACGGAAAAGAGTACATCACACCATTATAAAGTAGCTATTGAAGATGGTAGCAAAAAAGAATGGACAACTGATGCAGGAAAAACGGTAACTCAACGTTTTGACGATGTTTGGTATTCATACTATGATAACATTTTATACAAGAGTACAGATGCAGGTAGTTCTTGGACAGAAGTATATAATGGGTTGCAAAATGCAGAGAATGTATGGGTATCGCCAAACGGAAAATTCGTTGCATTCTCAAAAGATGTATTGATGAAACCAATGCAAGGGACTGACATCTACCCCGACCTACCTAACACCACAGCAAAAGTATATACAGACTTAAACAATCGTCACTGGGACACATGGGAAGATGGAAAGTTCTCACATGTATTCATCGCCAATATAGAAACAGGAAAGGTTACAGACGTAATGGAAGATCAGCCCTATGATTGTCCTCAAAAACCTTTTGGTGGTACTGAAGACTTGGTTTGGTCGCCAGACAGTAAGGGATTTGTATATGTTAGCAAGAAAAAATTTGGTAAAGATTATGCTACCAGCACTAATACAGATCTCTATTTTTATGATGTAGCTACTGGCAAAACCGACAACTGGTCGCAAGGTATGAATGGCTATGACATGGCCCCATCTTTCAGTAAAGACGGCAAAAAAATAGCTTGGCTAAGCATGGCTCATGATGGTTATGAAGCTGATAAGAACGACATCGTGGTAATGGATGTTGATAAAAAGAGAAAAATCAATATCACCGCGAAATGGGATGGTACAGTAGGCGGATTTATTTGGAGCAATAATGAACCGAAAATCTATTTTACTGCACCAACTGAAGGCACAGAGCAACTTTTCGAAATAAGCGTACCTGATAGAGAGACAGAAAAAGCTGTTGTGAGTATGCTTACAAAGGGCAAATTTGATGTTAATGGTATCGTAGGCCAATCTGGAAGCGAAATTGTCGTTACTCGTTGCGACATGAACCACGCTACTGAAATATTTGCCGTAAAACCTAAGTATGGAGATATGCTTCAACTCACTCATGAAAATGACAGGATTTATCAAAACCTGCTCATGAGCAAGACAGAATTGAGACATGTAAATACAATTGACAATGCATCTATGGGTGTTTGGGTAATCTATCCACCTGATTTCGACCCTGCAAAAAAATACCCTACCTTGCTTTATTGTCAAGGTGGCCCTCAGTCGGCATTATCTCAATTTTATAGCTTTCGTTGGAATTTCCAGTTAATGGCGGCTCAGGGCTACATAGTTGTTGCACCAAATCGCAGAGGCATGCCGGGTTGGGGCGTAAAATGGAATGAGGAAATCAGTAAAGATTGGGGGGGATTGCCAATGCAAGATTACTTATCTGCAATAGATGAAATTAGTAAAGAACCTTTCGTAGATAAAAACAGACTAGGCTG
>CANGMZ010000009.1 GCA_947454715.1 Chitinophagaceae bacterium | reverse complement strand
CGATGTTTTATTTGAAAATAATAATACCATTGGCACAGGCACACTCAATGTTTTAGAAGCTGTAAAACAATATTCACCGCATACCAAAGTATTTCTTTCGGGAAGTGGTCTGCAATTCAAAAATGAAGGACGACCAATAAAAGAAACAGACCCATTTGAAGCATCAAGCCCATATTCAGTAAGCAGAATACAATCTGTTTATGCGGCTCGTTATTACAGATCATTGGGGATAAAGTCTTATGTAGGTTATTTCTTTAATCATGAAAGCCCACTGAGACCGGAAAGACACATGAGTAAAAAAATAGCCTGCGCTGCCATGCGCATAGCTAATGGTAGCACAGAACAAATAGAAATTGGCGACATCAGTGTAAGAAAAGAATGGGCGTTCGCCGGAGATATCGTCAATGGTATGTTTGAATTAGTACAGCAAGAAGATATTTTCGAGGCAACAATCGGTTCGGGTCTGGCTTATTCTATAGAAGAATGGCTGCAGGAATGTTTTACAATAGTTGGCAAATCATGGCAAGACCATGTGATTTTGAAGAGCGGATTTGTATCTGAATATAATATTTTGGTGTCTGACCCATCTACATTAAATGCTTTAGGCTGGCTGCCGGAAGTTTCATTTTCCTCATTGGCAAAAATGATGATGCAGTAAAATGACCGGAACAAAGAAGATATTACTCATCCAGCTTATGTCTAATGGTGATTGTCTGTATGCTACAGCCGTTGCCAGACAAATAAAACACGACAACCCCGGTTGCCATCTTACATGGGCAGTGGCATCTTTCTGCAAAGGTATACTAGACAACAACCCTTATGTTGACGCCATTAAGGAAATTCCTGATGTTAATAGAAATACAGCAACCGGCATTGTCAGAAACCTGCGTCGGGAAGCTGCGCAACAAATCGCTTCAGGCGAACTTGATGAGGTTTATTTCACACAGATAATTGACGATAACCTTGCCAATTACGATGGCTCAATCCGCTCTTCTATCTTCAGGGGATATGGTAAACCCATTACTGTTCCGGTAACACCATCGTTACGGCTTAGCACTGCTGAGATTGAAAAAGCAAAAAATTTTGCTGATAAATATAATTTAGCCGGATTTACAAATGTTATCCTGTTCGAGTTTGCACCACAAAGTGGTCAGTTAGCTATGACACCGGCCTTAGCAATGGAAATGGCAGGAAAAATAGTAGAGAATAAAAGCACTGCTATTATCCTTTCTTCTAGTTTGAAAATTGGTGATGGAAATCCTAAAATTATTGATGGCAGCATTTTAACGCTTAGAGAAACAGCTGCACTCACCCATTACTGCACCATGCTTTTGGGCTGCTCAAGTGGCATAACCTGGATATCTACATCAGATGCGGCAAAGCAGTTGCCTATGATACAAATCCTAGACCCTGATGCCTATTGGGTTAACCCTATTTCAAGAGATTTTCAGCGTTTGGGGTTTTCTACAGACAACCTCATAGAATTGTACGTAAATAACCCAGAAATCACGACAGCTTGCGTTAGCGAAGCCTTGACAAACGGTTTTGAAGAAACACGCAAAAAATATTTCAAACCACTACCTATTCAATTCAAAACCACAAGCAGGAGTATATATAACATGCTCTGTTTCTTGCAATTTAGTGCTATCGTTAAGCATATTAAGGTTAATATAAGTGTATTCGGTTGGCAACCTGCGCTCATAGGAGAGATAATAAAAGGATTAGTCTTCGCACCTTTCAAACTAGTTTATAACATCATCTCCAAACGATTGAAAAAATAAGCCTCCCCTACCTTATCAACTCAAAGCTACCCTTTGTATCATATTCTACACCATTCAGTTTAACGGTCATCATGTAATAGTAGGTTCCTATTGCCTGTTCCTGATTGTTGTAGTTGCCATCCCAACCTTTGTTGATATCATCACTCAGGAATACATTAACACCCCAGCGATTAAATACAAAGAATTTAAAATCTGAGTATGCGCCTAAGCTACCTTTCACCCTCAGTACATCGTTCCTGCCATCACCATTTGGGGTAAATGCATTAGGTAGCCACAAATCACAAAATTTATAGTTTACATTTATTGTATCTATAGCCACGCCACATACATTGGTTATGCTCGCCCAAACAGGTCCACTTTGTGATACATTATAGCTATTTCCCATAGTGCCATCAGACCACATATAAGTAGCCCTGTCCCCATCTATTAACAACTCCATTGTATAGCCTTGACACAATGTTGTGTCTGGTCCCAGGTTTATTGTTGGTACAGTGATTAAATCTAATTGTATCGAGTCTGACCCGGTGCACCCGTTATTAGTCACCACCAATCCATACAAACCGGTTGATGAAACACTTATAGAAGATGCCGTACTGCCTGTGCTCCATAAATAGGTTGCACCTGCAGGTTGTGCCGAAGTGAGCACGTAAGATGCCCCGGAGCAGAAATATGTATCATTACCCAGGTTCACTACCGGAATAGAATTGATGGTAACATTTATTGCATCTTTAGCCGTACATCCGTTCTGTGTCACAGACAATGTGTATGTGCCTGATACCGTTGCATTTATTGATGCAGATGTAGCTCCTGTACTCCACGAATATGTGGGCGAAGTATATGTATCTGTAGAACGGAGTATTACGGCTGTGCCTTCACAAACGGAAACATCTGGTCCCAAATGCACTGGAGGATATTGATTCACAACATATTTAAACGTATCTGTTGCTATACACCCGCTATCATTTACTGTAAGCCAATACGTGCCTGTATGCTTAACTATTATCGTAGCCACACTATCGCCCGTGCTCCAGATATGTATTGCAGTTGTGTCTGCAGCTATCGAGGTGAGTATTACTGAATCTCCCTGACAAGCAGTTCTGTCCGGCCCGAAACTCACCACCGGAGATGGTTTGATCTTTACTTTTATTGTATCTGCACCGGCACAACCATCTACTAATACCTTGAGCGAGTACGTACCGGAAACCGTAGGTTGTATTGTGGCAGATGTGGATCCTGTACTCCACAAATATGATGGTGCTGTGTAGGTAAGCGAAGAACCGAGTAGTATCGGATTAACGGAACACAACACAGTATCTGCCCCCAAATGCACAACAGGTACCGGACTATACGCAAAACTCATAGTATCAGAACCCGGACATCCATTATTATTAACATGTAACCAATAGGAACCCGGAGCATATAAATGTAATCTTGATGTGGTGTCGCCGGTACTCCATAAATATGTTGACCCTGCCGGTGCCGTTGGAACTAATAAAAATGTATCTCCGATACAAACTGAAGTATCTCTTCCCAAACTCACTACAACTGAGCCTAATGTGTACGTGATTGTATCGGTTGCAGTACAACCATAAGGACGAGTTATTGAAAACCAGTAACTACCCAGTGTATCTACATATAAAGAGGTATCTGTACTGCCATTGCTCCACAAATAGTTTAGTCCGGGATATTGAGGACTCGGGGTCAATGTAGCAGAAAATCCGGCACAAACTACTGCATCTGCCCCCAAAACAGCAGTAACATCCGGATTATAATGATATAAGTTTATTATTTCTGCATAAGACAAGCCTCTGTTATACACTGCGATATCATCAATTTTCCCAATAAAAGACCTTGAACCGGTTATATAATCTTGCCCCACAGAAAACTCATCTGCTGACAATGTTGGGTTCAATGCGCTGTTAAATGAACCAACAATTGTAGTGTCCACAAAAAAGCTATAGGTAACGCCAGTCTTGCGCAGTACTGCATGGTGCCACTGATGAAATGTTATATAGGTAGGCAAATAAACACCCAAACCACCAAAAGAGACCGCGACATTGTGCCCGGTAGTGACAATGGCGCAACCGGTAGCGTTTACATTGCCATTACTTATAATAATACGATTACCTGAAGTATCTGACAGAAACCACGCAGCGTAGGTAAAATCTCCCGTATCTGTAGGCATAGGTGGCGTACGATATATAATATTGCCGGAAACCGACACATTGCCATTAAAATAATATGCGTCATTAGCGTTGCCGAAACGGTCTGTAGTAAGTGTTGGTCCGCTAAGGTTCATGTTCAATGTATTACCGCTTCTGTCTGCTGTATTTCCACAAAAAGGATACCAGGCACGTAGGTTGGTAAGTGGCAATTGGGCAGATGTGCTTACTGTACATAATAGGAGCAAATACAGTAATATTTTTTTAGAGAACATAGAATTATAGAATAACTGCAAATATATGAAAAGCCACCCTTTACCCCTATTTTTTGTTCCCAGAGGTTCTATTTTGTACCCCCTTGCAATTTCAATGCTTAACCCTAACTTTGCGATTTATTGTTAGCTATCTTAAGCAGCGAACTGACTATGCATTTTTTATTACTGACAGCAGATCAAAATACGCCGTTCAATTATTTCCCCATTGCCCTGCAATTAATTATTGCAGTAGGGTTTATTGCTGTAATGATGGGTGTGACACACTTATTGGGTCCTAAAAGAAAGACCAAGGATAAGCTCATTAACTTTGAAAGTGGTATTCCTTCTGTAGGCAATGCGCGCCAGCCAATGGGTATTAAGTACTTTCTGGTAGCTATCCTGTTTGTGTTATTCGATGTGGAAGTTATCTTTTTTTATCCTTATGCTATCAATTTCCGCTTTCTGGGTGTCGATGGCTTCAGGGAGGTGATTCTTTTCGTTGCTTTCTTCCTTTGTGGCTTCATATATATAGTTAAGAAGGGAGCACTCGATTGGGAAGATTAATAACTTAAACGAAGTAGATTTTTTAGTTTTAACCTTTTTGAATTCTAATATTTTAAAAATGAGTCGTCCGGTTCAGTATAATACTAAAGTGAAATTGGTGGAGGCGCCTGAAGGCTACTCCGGTGAAGGCTTCTATTCTACCTCTTTTGATAAGGTTGTGGGTCTTGCCCGCGCTAACTCTCTATGGCCATTACCATTTGCAACTTCATGCTGCGGTATTGAGTTTATGGCTACAATGGGTTCTAACTATGACCTTGCCCGCTTCGGCTCTGAACGTATGGGCTTTACTCCCCGCCAGTGCGATATGCTGCTGGTAGCCGGAACGATCTCTAAAAAAATGGGCCCGATCTTACGTCAGGTATATCTACAAATGGCTGAACCTCGTTGGGTTATTGCTATTGGTGCTTGTGCATCGAGCGGTGGTATTTTCGACTCTTACTCTGTTTTACAAGGTATAGATCAGGTAATACCTGTAGATGTTTATGTACCGGGTTGTCCTCCTCGCCCGGAAGGCATTCTTGATGGTATCATGAAGTTGCAGGAAATTGTAAAAAATGAAAGCCTGCGTAGAAGAACCAGCGATCAGTACAAAGAACTGATGGAGAGCTACGGTATACAATAATATTAGAACAGCTTTACTTTTAGCTGCTATAGCAAGCGGTATTACTTTTTTACTTTTAGATATGGCTTTGACCAACGAAATAATACAACAGAAGCTGACTGAAAAGTTTGGCGAACAACTTACCGAATGGGAATCTCCTTATGGGTTACTTACTGTTAAAGTACCTGCAGAGATGAACCTTAAAGTAATGCAGTTTTTATATGATGACGAGTCATTGCGTTTTCGCTTTATGACAGATCTTACCGGTGTTCACTTCCCTGATCGTACCGGAGAAGAATTATCAGTAGTATATCATCTGCACAATCTGGTTGACAACATCCGTTTACGCCTCAAGGTATATGTACCTGTTGAAAAACCGGATGTATATTCTGCAACCAAACTATTCTCTACTGCTAACTGGATGGAGCGTGAAACTTACGACTTCTTCGGTGTCAATTTCATAGGTCACCCTAATCTTATTCGTATCCTCAACGTTGATGAAATGGAACATTTTCCAATGCGTAAAGAATATGAAATGGAAGACCCTACGAGAAGAGATAAAGATGACGAAATGTTTGGCAGAGGATAGAAAAACATATTGAGCAGCAAAAACCAAAGACAATGGAACAGTTACAATATTTGTATTTTAAATACAGGCAGATAATTATCAATGCAGTGTTATTCTGCGCCATCATTGTAGCTTTCCTCAACAAAACTGAAACAATCAGGTCTTTGTCTTTCGGTTTGGCATCAGGAATAGCATTAATCACATTAGGTGAAAGCATTAACCGCTTAATCAGAAACGATACCAATACGGCATCGTAATTTGTTCAACGGTTTTTGATAAAATATCAGATAAAATGTCCGATCAACTAATACAGGCGCAGCAACATCATATAAAACTTTCTGAAGAATCTCTTCAGAAACAGACCACTACGCTCAATCTTGGCCCTACACACCCTGCAACTCATGGTGTGTTTCAGAACATTATGGAGATAGATGGTGAGCGCGTACTCGAAACCGTTCCTACTATTGGCTACATTCACCGTGCATTTGAAAAAATAGCGGAGCGTCGCCCTTACTATCAGGTTACCACACTTACAGACCGCCTTAACTACTGTTCTGCTCCTATTAACAATATGGGCTGGCACATGACTATAGAAAAACTGCTCGGCATTAAAACGTCTAAGCGTGTTGACTATATGCGTGTTATAGTTATGGAGCTGGCAAGAATTGCAGACCATCTGGTTTGTAACTCTGTAGTAGCAGTTGATACAGGTGCCCTCACAGGGTTTACTTATGTATTCCAATACAGAGAGAAAATTTACGAAATATTTGAAGAGGTTTGCGGCTCCCGCCTTACTACCAATATGGGTCGTGTAGGTGGTTTTGAACGTAACTTCTCTGATGCACTATATACAAAGTTAGACGACTTCATCGCAACCTTCCCTAAGGTTATGAAGGAATTTGAAGCATTGCTTAACCGTAACCGCATCTTTATGGACCGCTGCATTGGTGCAGGTCCTATTAGTGCAGAACGCGCATTGAACTATGGTTTCACAGGTCCTAACCTTCGTGCAACAGGTGTAGATTACGATGTGCGTGTAGCACAACCATATAGCTCTTACGAAGATTTCGACTTCAAGATACCAACCGGCACTGTGGGCGATGTTTATGATCGCTACATGGTCCGCAACGATGAAATATGGGAAAGTCTCAGCATCGTAAAACAAGCAATTGAAAAAATCAGAAAAATAGAAGCGGAATTTCCGGAGCAGAAAGAAATATTCTACGCTCCAGAATCTGATAAGTTCCACCTACCTCCTAAAAAGGATGTGTACACAAAGATGGAAGCGCTTATCTACCACTTCAAAATGATAATGGGTGAAATAGACGCTCCAGCAGGTGAAGTATACCACTCTGTAGAAGGTGGTAACGGTGAATTGGGCTTCTACCTCATCAGTGATGGCGGTCGTACACCTTACCGTTTGCACTTCCGTAGACCATGCTTTATCTACTATCAGGCATATCCTGAAATGGTTGAAGGAGGCTTGCTCAGTGATGCGGTCATTGCATTAAGTAGCTTGAACGTAATTGCGGGTGAACTGGATGCGTAATTATCACAGAAACAGAAAATAGAACGAAACATAATTAGCTCCCGGGCTAATGAATCAAATCAGGTAATAATGATTAAGTTTTCAGAAAGTAGGTTGGCCAAGGTTAAGGAAATTATAGCCCGCTACCCAGATGGTAAGCAAAAGAGTGCCCTTATCCCTGTATTGCACATGGCTCAGGATGATTTTGGTGGCTGGCTCGATGCTCCGGTTATGGATTATATTGCAGAATTGTTGCA
Organism: Chitinophagaceae bacterium; assembly: GCA_947454715.1. Taxonomy (GTDB): domain Bacteria; phylum Bacteroidota; class Bacteroidia; order Chitinophagales; family Chitinophagaceae; genus Flavipsychrobacter. The sequence goes on along the minus strand of CANGMZ010000009.1, from coordinate 41,810 downwards.
GATAAAGCCTATTGAGGTTTATGAAGTAGCTACGTTCTACAGTATGTTCAACACCAAGCCAGTAGGTAAGCACCTGCTCGAAGTTTGCCGCACAGGGCCTTGCATGCTTAACGGCAGTGACGACATCATTGATTACATCAAAGAAAAACTTGGTATCAGAGAAGGGGAAACTACTGCTGATGGTTTGTTTACTTTAAAACCTGCTGAGTGTCTTGGCGCATGTGGTTATGCTCCTATGATGCAGTTGGGCGAACATTACAGAGAACATCTTACCAAAGAAAAAATAGATAAACTCATAGACGAATTAAGGGCACAAGCTAAAAACTAAGTACAATTATGGCTTTCGACCTCAATCTTGAATTTCTATTATCCGGCAAACCATCACGGGTAATGCAATTGCTCACAGACCCTACCCTTATCCGTAAATGGAGCGGTGAAGAGGGAGTGGCAGAGCAAAAGGAAGGTGGAAAGTTTGAAATGTTTGACGGATGGGTAACCGGCAAAGTGCTAAAAGCAACAGACAATGAATTGGTAGTTACCTGGCTACCCGGAGACTGGGCAGAAGGCACACAACCAAGTGAAGTTCATTTTACATTGAAACCGCATCTTGCAGGAACACAATTGATCTTGCAACATACCGGCTTCACCGATGAGAAAGAAAGAGACAGTCACCGCTCAGGTTGGGCAGACTTCTATTTCGACCCAATGGAAGATTATATGTTAATAATTGATAAGAGTTAGGCTATGAGGTACATTCTTATCTTTTTAATGCTCTTTATAAGTAGTGAAGTTTTGGCTTTTTCTATGCCGCCGTCAAAAAGGATAGATTCAGTTGTTGTTGCGCTCGACAGGGCATTGTTGGCAAAAGATAGTATTAGTTTGAAGCGTTTGTTGGATGGAAATATGACTTATGGTCACTCAAACGGATGGATTCAAACAAAAAACGATGTTGTAAGTGATTTGTTTAATGGGAAAATTACCTACAAACAAATAACTGTAACAGACAAGGATATTAAAGTGAGCGGAAGGTATGCTACGGTAAGGATGAAAGCTGATGTAGATGTGATGGTAAGCAATACACCTGTTCATGTGAGATTGAACATTTTGCAGGTGTGGCGTTGGAAACACAGGCATTATGTTTTGATTGCCAGACAAAGCGTGAAAATATAAACAAGATATTTGAATTAATATATCAGGAGGAGATACCGGGAAGCAACTTTCTGGTTTTTGACTTTTGACTTTTGACTTGAAATAAGATGGCTGTAAAAGTTTTATTAAAGAACGACCACATTGAAGGTATCCGTTACTACGATACTTACCGTAAGCACGGCGGATATGCCGCTGCTGAAAAAGCCCTGAAAATGGCGCCTGCGGATATAGTGGAAGAAGTGAAGAAAAGCGGTCTCCGTGGCCGTGGTGGTGCCGGTTTCCCTACTGGCATGAAGTGGAGCTTCCTGGCAAAACCGGAAGGTGTGCCTCGTCACTTGGTATGTAATGCCGATGAGTCTGAGCCGGGTACGTTCAAAGACCGCTACCTGATGGAGTTTCACCCGCATACACTCATTGAAGGGTTGCTTATCAGCAGCTTTGCTCTGGGCAGTAATGCTACATATATATACATCCGTGGTGAGTATGCATGGATTGTTGGTATTTTGGAGCAGGCAATAGATGAAGCTAAGAAAAACGGTTGGTTGGGTAAAAATATTCAGGGTACCGGTTTCGATTGCGAAATCTATGTTCACCGTGGTGCAGGTGCATACATCTGCGGCGAGGAAACAGCTTTGATAGAATCTCTGGAAGGCAAGCGTGGTAACCCACGTATGAAACCACCATTCCCTGCCATACAGGGTTTGTGGATGCGCCCGACAGTGGTAAACAACGTTGAAACATTGGCGGCAGTAGTGCCAATCATTAATATGGGTGGTGAGGAATATGCCAAAATTGGCGTAGGCCGCTCTACCGGTTCTAAATTGCTTTCTGTTTGCGGAAACGTAAACAAACCGGGCGTTTATGAAATAGACATGACCATTTCCGTAGAGGAGTTTATCTACAGCGATGAATATTGCGGTGGCATTCCTAATGGCAAACGTCTGAAGGCTTGCATCCCGGGTGGTTCTTCAGTGCCTATTGTTCCGGCAAACCTTTTGTTCAAAACAGCCAAGGGAGAAACCCGCTATATGAACTACGAAAGCTTATCAGACGGTGGTTTTGCTACCGGTACAATGATGGGTTCAGGAGGGTTTATAGTATTGGATGAAGATCAGTGTATTGTTCGCCATACCATGACACTTGCTCGTTTCTATAATCACGAAAGCTGCGGACAGTGCAGCCCATGCCGTGAAGGAACTGGCTGGATGTATAAAATATTAAAGAACATTGAGACCGGTAAGGGCAAAATGAGCGATATTGATTTGCTTTGGGATATTCAGCGCAGAATAGAAGGTAACACCATCTGCCCATTGGGCGATGCTGCTGCTTGGCCGGTTGCTGCTGCTATCCGCCATTTCCGTGATGAGTTTGAGTGGCATGTCAACAACCCTGAAGAGTCGCAGAAACGCAACTTCGGTTTGGCACACTATGCAGACCCTATTCATGTGCCAGCGAGTGCATAAAAGATAATATTTTAAGAGAAGTAATAAAGATTTGACAAATGTCAGAACCAACACCAAAGTTTAAAGTAACCGTAGATAATATAACTATTGAAGTTGCCCCGGGCACTACAATATTAAATGCAGCACGTATGATAGGTGGAGATGTTACTCCTCCTGCTATGTGTTATTACAGCAAACTGCCGGAAAGTGGTGGTAAATGCCGTACCTGCCTGGTAGAGGTAAGCAAGGGCTCTGAAAAAGACCCACGCCCGATGCCAAAACTGGTGCCTAGCTGCCGTACTACGGTTATGGATGGTATGGAAGTAAAAAATATTACTTCTGAAAAAGTTGTTGATGCACGTAAAGGTATCGTTGAGATGCTGCTGATCAACCACCCACTCGACTGTCCGGTTTGCGACCAAGCCGGTGAGTGCGATTTGCAGAACCTCAGCTACGAACATGGTACTGAAAAAACTCGTTATGAGTTCCCACGCCGCACATTTGAAAGAGAAGATCTGGGACCACACATACAGTTGCACATGAATCGTTGCATTCTTTGCTACCGTTGTGTATTCACCGCAGATCAGCTTACTGCTAAACGTGAACATGGCGTGCTTGAACGTGGAGACCATGCAGAAATCAGCACTTTGCTCAGCAAATCATTAGACAACGAATTCATAGGAAACATAATAGATGTTTGCCCTGTAGGCGCGCTTACAGATAAAACATTCCGTTTCAAAAACAGAGTATGGTTCACAAAACCAGTAGACGCTCATTGCTCTTGCACCAAGTGCAGCGGTAAAGCTCGTCTGTGGATGCGTGGTGAAGAAGTTTACCGCGTTACTGCTCGCAAAAATGAGTGGGGTGAAGTAGAAGAATGGATTTGTAACGAATGCCGTTTCGAGAAAAAATCTGCGAAAGACTGGACAATAGAAGGCCCGGCGAAGATTAAAAGAAGCAGCGTAATAGCACAGGGACACTACGAGAATACGAAAAAAACACCTGTTCTTATTGATAAGGTGATTGGTAAAGAACCAAAGTTCCTGTTGAATATTCATGATGTAAGTGATGTAAACCGACCTGAAATAGAATTATCTAAGATTGACGGTCCTGCGCACTCTAATGATTTTAAGACAGGCAAATAAACATTAATAATAGTAGTCTTGTTGGGAAAAGGGGTACATTGAGTGCTTTTTACCACTGAATACCAACAATAAATCTTGATTTAAACGATTATTTTTTAACTAACTAAACTACTTTTGCGCCACTTATGCTGTTACTTAATATCGACGCAGCTTTCGTCATAGAAAAAGTTATCCTCATTTCAGTGATACTTATGGGGTCGCTTGGCGTTGCTATGTATGCTACATGGGCCGAGCGTAAGGTAGCTGCTGTTATGCAGGACCGTCTCGGACCTAACCGTGCGGGTCCCTTCGGACTGTTGCAACCTTTGGCTGATGGTTTGAAACTATTCTTTAAAGAAGAGATCATTCCTGACCGTTCTACACAATTTATATTCATCCTTGGTCCTTGTCTGGCTATGCTCACTGCTACTATGACCAGTGCAGTTATGCCTTGGGGTCCTGATTTTACACTCGCAGGTCGCACCATTTCATTACAAGTTGCTGATATCAATATCGGTATTCTGTTTGTTTTTGGCGTTGTGAGCCTGGGTGTTTATGGTGTAATGTTGGGTGGCTGGGCGTCAAACAACAAATTCTCGCTGTTAAGTAGTATCCGTGCGGCATCTCAGGCTATCTCTTACGAGTTGGCTATGGGTATCAGCCTTATTGCATTATTAATGATGACCGGTTCTTTGAGCCTTCGCGATATCGTTGGTCAGCAGCATGGCTTTTGGCACGATGGTTACTTTACTTGGAACTTCTTCAAACAGCCTGTAGGTTTTATCATCTTCCTCACTTGCTCTTTCGCAGAACTTAACCGTGCACCTTTTGACCTTCCGGAGTGTGAAAGTGAATTGAACATGGGTTATCACCAGGAGTATTCATCAATGAAACTCGGTTTTTACCTGTTCGCAGAATATATTAATATGTTTGTTAGCTCTGCTATCATCAGTACTTTGTTCTTTGGCGGTTACAATTTCCCGTTCATGGATCAGGTACAGGCAGCAGTACCTAGCGGTGTTTTCAGTCTCATTTGTGTTGGCGCATTGATGACGAAGATTGTAGCCATGATCCTTTTCTTCATGTTTGTAAGATGGACATTGCCACGTTTCCGTTATGACCAGCTGATGAAATTGGGTTGGAGATCACTTATTCCACTGGCTCTGGTAAATATGCTGGTAACAGGTGGCGTGATCTTGTTTACTTTAAAGAAATAAATATTATTTTTAGCAACGATAACAGTAGCAAACCAGATAAATCGATAAAACGATTTTTTAGAATTGACTGACAGCCTGTAAGGGCAACAAGAAACTACTATACACACGTTAATAAAGATAATAGATTGGATTTCGAGTTGGAATGTGCTCTTTTGAGATTTCCGGTTTTGAAATTACATATCGAATATATTATTGAGGTTTTGGAAAAAGAGAATAATGGAAAAACTAACTAACAGATCAGTGCAGGTAAACCGCAGCCCAATGACCATTGGGGAGCGGGCATATTTGCCTTCCATCTTAAAGGGTTTGGGTATTACACTGGGGCACATTGTTAAGAAAAAAGCTACAGTTAGCTATCCGGAACAAAAACGTCCGTTCAGCCCTGTTTTTCGTGGTTTGCACATCCTTAACCGCGATGAAGAAGGAAAAGAACGTTGCACAGCTTGCGGGTTATGCGCACTTGCTTGCCCTGCTGAAGCCATAACAATGGAAGCTGCAGAACGCAAAGCCGGAGAAGAAAACCTGTACAGAGAAGAAAAATATGCTGCTAAGTATGAAATAAACATGCTTCGTTGCATATTCTGCGGTAACTGCGAAGAGGCTTGCCCTAAAGATGCAGTATATCTTACAGAAACCGTAATGCCTGCAAACTATAACAGACAGAGCTTTATTTATAAAAAGGAAGACCTGCTTATTCCTAATCCAAAACAACAAGGATAGATAACAGATTAATATGGACATCTACAGTATTTTATTTTGGTTTTTATCAGCAATGGCCGTTGGCAGCGCACTGGGTGTTATTCTCAGCCGCAACCCTGTAAACAGTGTAATGTTCCTGATACTTACTTTTTTCGCAATATCAGGCCATTATATATTAATGAATGCACAGTTTTTGGCAGTTGTTAATATTATAGTTTATGCCGGCGCCATAATGGTGCTCTTCCTGTTTGTGATTATGCTCATGAATCTGAATGCAGATGTAGAGCCACAAAAAGGAATGATGATACAGCTGGCAGGGGTTATATCCGGCGGTATTCTGTTTTTGGTTATCCTTATGGGTATCACAACAGCAAAATCAGAGACTATTGATCCGGCATCTACAGATATCGGGTTAATAAGCAACCTGGGTAAGGTATTATTTACCAAGTATGTATTACCATTTGAAATAAGCAGTGTGCTTTTCCTTAGTGCAATGATAGGTGCGGTAGTGATCGGTAAGAAAGAAAATGTACCCGCTTCAGACAAAACCGAAATAGTTTAGTTCATTATTGTTTTAGAGTTCAATTATTATTTATATGCCGGTTAGTTCTACGCATTATTTGTTTTTAAGCCTGCTTTTGTTCTCCATAGGTATTATGGGAACATTGATGAGGCGCAATGCCATCATCATATTTATGTGTATTGAGCTCATGCTGAATGCAGTAAATCTGTTGCTTGTAGCTTTTTCAAAGATCTACGGCGATGCAGACGCACAATTGTTCGTGTTCTTTATTATGGTTGTGGCTGCTGCAGAAGTTGCCGTGGGTCTTGCTGTAATCGTAATGATGTATAGAAAAGTACACTCGGTAGATATCAATATATTAAACAGGCTGAAACACTAAACAGTAAAAAATTCAAAAGTAAAAAATGGGGAATTTTTCTCAACTCGTATACTTAGTACCTCTATTTCCACTGATCGGGTTCCTGATCAATGGTCTTTTATGGAACAAAATGCCAAAAACGCTTGCCGGCATTATAGGCAGCGCAGCTATACTGGCTTCTTTTGCCGTATCTCTGGGTATTTTCTTTGAGGTAAGAAATCCTTCATTTCAGGGACCGGTAATCGTCAATCTGTTTGACTTTATACAATCCGGAGCATTACGCATACCGTTGGCTTTCCAAGTCGATGCGCTTTCTTCTTTGTTCTTGCTCATTATTACAGGTATTGGTTTTCTGATACACGTATATTCTACTTCATACATGCATCATGATGAGGGTATGGTTAAGTACTTCGCTTACCTGAACCTATTTGTGTTCTCTATGCTCCTGCTCATACTAGGTGCTAACTACCTCGTAATGTTCATTGGTTGGGAAGGTGTTGGTTTGTGCTCATACCTGCTCATTGGTTTCTGGTTCAAAAAAAGAGAATATACTAATGCGGCTAAAAAAGCATTTGTAATGAACCGTATCGGTGATCTTGGTTTCTTGGTAGGAATGTTGCTTGTGTTATACAATTTCGGTACACTTTCATACAAAGAGCTGTTCACTACATTAGGTAGTGGCATGTCAACTGTTCCTTCTTCAACAATTACGTGGATAACTATTTGCTTCTTCATTGGTGCTACAGGTAAGAGTGCTCAGATCCCATTGTACACATGGTTACCAGATGCCATGGCAGGTCCTACTCCTGTTTCTGCGTTAATACACGCTGCAACAATGGTTACTGCAGGTATTTACATGATAGCACGTAGCGGCGTGATGTACTCAATGGCACCACTTACGCTCAATATCGTTGCCGTAGTTGGTTTGGCTACTGCACTATTGGCAGCAACAATCGCTATTCGTCAATATGATATCAAAAAAGTTTTAGCTTATTCTACTGTCAGCCAATTGGGCTTTATGTTTCTGGCTTTGGGTGTGGGTGCGTATACAACTGCGGTTTTCCACGTTATGACACACGCATTCTTCAAGGCATTGATGTTCTTGGGTTCAGGTAGTGTTATTCATGCTATGGACGGCGAACAGGATATTCGTAAAATGGGTGGTTTGGGTAAGAAAATGAGAATAACGTCTATTACCTTCCTTATTGGCTGTCTGGCAATATCAGGTGTACCAATGTTCTCGGGCTTTTTCTCTAAAGATGCTATCCTGACTGCAGCATTTGCACATAATCCTATATTGTTTGCATTAGCTGTTCTGGCAGCAATGATGACCGCATTTTATATGTTCCGTTTATATTTCCTCACATTCACAGGCACATTCCGTGGCACTCACGAGCAGGAACATCACCTGCACGAAAGTCCGATTGCAATGACAGCGCCGTTAATGATATTGGCTATTTTGTCAATCGTTGGTGGTTATGTAGGTCTGCCGGAGGTAATGAGCGAGCATAACTTATTCAACGAATACTTGGCTCCTGTTGTTAAAAACTTCGGTGAGCATCACCTGAGCGCTGGTATGGAATGGGCATTGATGGGCATTTCTACAGCCGCTTCATTGACAATGATTGGCGTAGCCTATACAATGTTCCGTAAACCGGCATTTGCTGAAAGCACTGGCATAGCTAAAATATTGGAGAACAAATGGTATGTTGATGAATTGTATGACTCAATTATTGTTCGCCCAATCGAGGCACTCTCTGGTGTTCTTGATCGTTTTGTTGAAAAAATGGGTATTGATGGTATTGTAAACGGCGTTGGTAAGTCTGTGAAATGGGGCGGAGATCGTCTCAGAATGTTGCAGACGGGTCAGGTAGGTTTCTATATCTTCATTATGGTATTAGGAATGGTGGCGTTGTTTACGCTTAGTTTCTTTTGGGTAAAGTAATAAAACAGGTAATACCTGAAGTGAGGTTTGTTGTAATACTCTTTGTGAGTGATATAGTAAACAAGGATGTGTGCGAAGGAACAGGTGTCATCAATTAAACATAGAGATCGGTCTTATTGAGTATTTTAAAACAGAATTTCACTGGTTATAGTTCTTGCTAAGACAAATAATAAATATAAATAACAAATAAAAGCGGGCACTTTTTGGTTCTTACTTTTAACTTTTGACTTATAAGTATGATATTGTTACTTCTTATTCTCATTCCATTAATTACAGGCGCATTTTCTTTCGCTGTAAAAGGCGATGCCGCTAAAGCGCTGGCATTGATAAGCACCATTGCTACATTAGGTCTATCGGCTTATGTTAGTGCCGGTAATTTTTCTGCACCCATGTCTTTCGATCAGGAATGGATACCGCTGTTAGGTACCCGATTCAGCCTGATGGCAGATGGCATGAGCAGTATGCTCTGCCTGCTAACCGGCATCGTAATGATGGTGGTAATGATTGCACAAATCAACAAAGACGTTGAAAACCCCGGATCATTTTATGGTTTGATGCTCCTTTCACAAGCTGGTCTTATGGGTGTTTTCTTGGCATCAGATGCACTCTTGTTCTATGTTTTCTGGGAATTGGCATTAATACCTGTATATTTTCTTTGCTCTCAGTGGGGTGGCGAAAAGCGTATTCCGGTTACTTTCAAGTTTTTCATTTACACATTCGTAGGTAGTTTAATGATGCTATCTGCATTGATTTACTTGTCATTACAAACACCTGGTGCAAACAGTTACTCTTGGGCTTCTATTACACATGCCGGCGCAGCATTACCTGCTGATAAGCAACAATGGTTATTCTGGCTCATCTTTATTGCTTTTGCTATAAAAATGCCAATATTCCCATTCCATACTTGGCAGCCGGATGCTTATGAACAATCGCCTACACCTGTTACCATTATTCTAAGTGCATTGATGGTGAAAATGGGTCTATATGCAATATTGCGTTGGTTAATGCCAACCCTACCTGCAGGTGTAGCCTATTGGTCTGATGTTGTAGTCGTTCTTTCTGTAATAGGTATCGTTTATGCTTCTTGCATTGCAATCGTACAAACGGATATCAAACGCCTGATAGCATATTCTTCTATTGCGCACATGGGTCTTATGTGTGCTACAGCATTTGCACACAATGGTGTGGGTATGCATGGCGTAATGGTACAAATGTTCAATCACGGTATTAACATTACCGGTATGTGGTTGATCGTTAGCATGATAGAGCAACGTTGGGGAACCCGCGATATGACAAAGCTTGGTGGTATGGCTAGTTCAGCACCACAAATGGCAATAGCTTTTGTAATCATTTCTTTGGCAAACATTGCATTACCGCTTACCAATGGTTTTATTGGCGAGTTCATGATGTTCAACGGCTTGTTCGGAGGTATGATTTCTAACCATACAGTAATGACCGTTCTTGCCGGTTTGGGTATTATTCTGGGTGCTGTTTATACGCTCAACATGATTCAAAAAACAGCTTACGGTGAAAAGACTACAATGGTAATGGCAAAAGATCTGGCACTCAATGAGTATGTAGGTCTGGCAGTTGTTATTACATTGATTGTATTTCTGGGTGTGTATCCAAAACCACTTTTGGATCTTACAGCAGGAGTTGCTCAGATGATTGTAAAGTAAGAGAATAGAAACGTTTCCTCATTGTAAAATGAGTTTTGATATTTAAAATTTTGAACCAGCTTGCCTTGTGGCAGGTTTTGAATTGAGATTATGACTGCAATTATTGCTACTACGGTTTTTGGTATTATCATGATGTTCACCGGTTTATTCGTGGACAATAAGAAAACTGTAACATCTATAGCCGCAGTGCTTTTCCTGGCGCTGCTGGGCATCAACATTCTGGAACTGAGTGACGCTACCGGTCCGGCATTGAGAAGCATGACGCTGAACATGCTAGGCACAGCCAACCTTAACGAAGGTGGTTTTCCACAGGTTTTGTTCAACAAAATGCTACGCATAGATAAATTATCTATGTGGTTTAGCACATTAATGACCGCTTGTACTTGCCTTTATGTATTACTTATAGGTAAGGAATTTAAAAAAGTGGGCACTCATGTTGCTGAATATTTCGCTTTATTGTTCTTTATTCTTTGCGGTCTTTACTTATTAACTGCCTACAATTCACTGTTGATCTTGTTTATAGGCATCGAAATAATGTCTATACCTCAGTATATTCTGGCAGGTAGCGACAAGCGCAATCTGAAAAGCAGTGAAGCATCATTGAAATACTTCCTGATGGGGTCATTCTCAACAGGTATTTTGCTGATGGGTATCACTCTTTTGTACGGTGCTGCACGCACATTCAACATCACAGAGATGGTAACAATGTTGCATAGTGATGCATTAAACCCATTGGCAATAGCTGGTATTATATTCCTGATTGTAGCTTTGGGCTTTAAAGTATCTGCTGCACCTATGCACACCTGGACACCAGATGTTTATGATGGCACACCAACACCTTTTACTGCGTTCATGGCAACTATAGTAAAGGCAGGTATCTTCTTTGCGTTCCTTCGCTTGTTCCATGTGTCACTGGGTAATATCAGCGATCATTGGGTGATGGTGTTGGCAATAGTAACAGCTGCAACACTACTTATAGGTAATGTCACTGCGGTTTTCCAGCAGAGTGTAAAACGTATGTTGGCGTACTCCTCTATAGCACAAGCCGGCTTTATGTTGTTCTCTGTGCTGGCTGTTAATTCAAGCCTTGCCTGGAATGGTATCGTTATCTACGGCGTTGCTTATAGTGTTGCTACAATCGGTATATTCGCGGTGCTGGTAAAAATGAAAGATTATACTTACGATGGTTTTAACGGATTGGCTAAAAAACATCCTTTATTGGCATTCGTAACTACAATATTCCTATTCTCTTTAGCAGGTATTCCACTTACCGGTGGTTTTATGGCTAAATATTATGTATTACTCGCAGTTATGCAACAAGGTAACTTAATGTGGTTAGTGCTGTTCGCATTACTTATGGCTGCGATAAGTGTTTATTACTATTTCAGAGTCATTATTGCCATGTACTTCAAGCAAGGCGACCCCGAACTGACTTCAGAAGTAACTACTACAGACAAGATCCTTTTGATAGCTACAGCAATTATTGTACTACTGATTGGTGTGCTTCCGCAGTTATTCTTATTACAACCTTAATAAACATACTTACTTATAGTTTTAAAAGTCTCCTTTCCGGGAGACTTTTTTGTTAACCGTAAGGTCAATATATAACGCGCCCAAAATGCAATACACGCAATAATCAGAGAAACACCCAAAAAATCAGAATGAAAGTGTGTTGCATTTTTGATATAATATTCCTTTTTAACCATTCATTCCGAAAAATTCAGTAGCTTGAACATTAAAACCAACAGTGATTTATGCGGCGTGTGCTGAGGAGCATATATTATTTCTTGCCTGTGCAGTTACTGTTGCTGCATTTCCGTAAATATCAGTTGCTACTTAGTTTCTGGCTAATCGCAGTTTTGACTATATCCGGAGACTTTGCAACTCATTTCGGTGCATCCTCTTTGTTCCTTGCTCCTGAATACTTGGGTAAGATCAACTTTATGAGCATGTTCCTGCTTGGCAGTACGGTCTGTGTGTTTATGATGACATGGCACATCACCACATTCATTATTCACAGCAAACGTATGCCTTACATGGGTGCCACTCGCCATGCATTTCTGGTTTACTGTATTAATAATGCTATCATTCCCATAGTGTTCCTCATCTTTTATTCTGTTATGTCTATTCGTTTTCAACTGGTAAACGAACATGCACAATTAATAGATATTCTTAGGTTACAGGCGGGCTTTTATCTGGGTTTCTTTCTATTGGTTTTGGTGTCATTCGCTTACTTTTTCAGAGTGAGCAGAGATTTTTTCAAATCCTTGCTCTCCTCTATTACGAAACCATCGCGCATACGCAGGATGATCCCTTACGACACACTTGATTATGAAATAGATATTATTCCTGCTCGTTCATATATCACAGGCAGGCTGCACATTGCGCAAAGCTCTGATTTGGAACCTTACCACCCCCGGGTACTGAACACTATAATGAGCCGTCATCACAGAAATGTGATATTCGCAGCCTTCTTTTCTTATGTAGCACTACTTATCATGGGTATGTATATGGATCAACCATTACTCAGAATACCTGCCGGTGGCGGATTTCTGTTGTTGTTCTCCATGCTCATGGGCTTTGTCGGAGCATTCAAATACTTCATGAAAAGCTGGGAGGCTATCGGGTGGATGGCGTTTATATTAGTACTCTCCGTAATGGTAAAGTATAAAATATTCGACCTGCGCAGCATAGCTTATGGACTCAATTACAAAACAGAAATAGCACAACGGCCACAATATAGCTACAGCAATCTCAGGTCGGTATTCACCCCGAAGCGGTTCATGGCCGATAAAAAGACAGAAGAAGAACGCCTGGATAAGTGGAAAGCGATATCAGATCAGGGAGACAGTACATCGTTGGTGGTGATAACCACGAGCGGAGGTGGCTCCAGATCTGCATATTGGACCTTTCATGCGCTACAGTATATAGATAGCATGAGCGGGGGTAAGCTATTCAAACATACTGTGTTAGTGACCGGTGCATCTGGCGGAATGATAGGAGCCACATACTGGCGCAGTATCCATGACGCACACCAACAAGGACTTATCAAAAACCCTTATGCACCACAGTATCAGGAGAATATGGGTAAAGACTTGCTGAATGCGATAATATTTTCTCTTGCCAGCGTAGATCTGATATCCCCATTTAATAAAATAACAATTGCCGGTCATTCATATACCCGCGACAGAGGTTATGCCATGGAGCAAGAACTGGTTGCCAATACCGACGGGTTACTTGACAAAAATCTGGCTTACTTTGGTCCCCGAGAAGCTTGTGGACAAATACCACAACTGCTGATTAACAGCACTATCATTAACGATGGGCGCAAATTGATGATGGGCAACTTACCGATAAGCTATCTCACTCAGCCGGAATATTCCCTTTATGAGTCTTGTCCACCAATAGATGCAGTAGATTATGGTGCATTCTTTGCAGGAAAAGACCCAACAAATATGCGCATCACATCAGCATTACGCATGAATGCGACATTTCCTTTTGTGCTGCCTGTTGTGCGCCTCCCCAGTCAACCCTATATGAATATTATGGATGCCGGTTTACGAGATAACTATGGTGTGGAAGTTGCCAGTCGTTATCTCTATGTATTACGAGACTGGATGAATAAAAACATCAGTAAGACAATATTTCTGGAAATAAGGGACAGCAGGGAATATGATGTCAGCGAGGCTTCGTCTGAATCTACTTTCTCAAATATGCTCACTGACCCGCTGTTTGTAATTCAGAACAAATGGGAGGCGTTTCAGTCGTATAAACATAGTTTCCTGAAAGATTATACCCCCTATTTTATGGAAGGTAAACTGCATTATGTAACACTCTGCTATGTGCCTAAGGAATCAAAATCATCTGCCGCATTGAACTTTCACCTCACATCTAAAGAAAAGGAAGATCTGTACTGGTCTATCTACAATAAAGGAAACCAAGCAGCGGTGGACACGTTACTGAAACTGCTGAAATAATACCGTTATAATCACATTTGCTTTTCGAGTTGCAACCAATTATATGGCGCAGGCTGCCACTTTTTGTTAAGGACTTTTTCTGAAAGCGAACGGTTTTGTATAAACATATTCTTTTCAGTAACAAGTAAATAAGGCTGTATGAGTCTGCTATAACGGGTCAATTCATTCCACGAGCGACCTTTGAAATGCTCCAGGAATGACGATATAACAGGGCGCATCTCTTTCATGTTCCAATAATGGAGCATGTATGGCATAGCTGCCTTCACATTGCCGGTTGTCTGAAACTGAATAGAGAATGCAAACTGCTCTACAATATGTTTAGGAAAGCGAGGATATTCGCTGTCTGTGTATGCCAATGCTTGTGTGAGTAAATGCCTGTGCTGTGTGTTGAAGCCTAACACACCTGCATTCCACATATCCATATCATATAGCGGAGATTGCTTGTTCTGAATGGCTGCACCCGTGCGCAGATAGTTATCCAGCTTTTTAAAAATAGGATTACCTCTTTCGCTGATCTTACCTTCCTGAATATGCATATACAATTCCCCTTTGTCTATACCCGACCAAACATCGCCCAGCGGGTGCAGGAAAACCATATCTGTATCTGCATATAGCACATTCCCTGTTCGGGACTGTGTAAAGTCGAGCAGCAATTCAATTTTCACACGGTGTACAAAGTCTATCTTCCCACGCCATTGCTTTATTAGTGCGGCATCCATTTTTCGGAAATAGATAGGAAGTGGGCAATTCAACTTATCAAACCATTCCGGTTTATCTGTATAAATCCAGATCTCAGTATTACTTAATTCAGCAGGTGTATATAACCCCGATAATGACATCAACGAAAATGCACACTCCAGAAATACAGCCTCATAGCCGTAACACTGGAAAACTATGTATGATGGTTGTTGCATTTGTTGTTATATACTTTGTCGCTTAAAGCTGCAAAACAAAAAATTCTGTACTGTGTTGAAAGGAGTAACGTGGTCTTCGTTAATACATTTTATCTTTTCAAACCCTTTTACTAACTCAGCTTGCAGTTCGTTTTCTGTGTATTGTTTAATATCTAAGCCACTACATTTTTTTGGTCCGTTCTTTGAAAATGTACCGATGGTAATGTAGTTCTTCACCGCATTACGGGCAATGTCCATGTACTTTTGTACCTGAGTTGCTGTAGTTAAGAAATGAAATGTAGCTCTGTCGTGCCAGACATCATATTTCTTCTTAGGCGTAAATTCTGTGATATCAGATACAATCCAGTTCACCTTAGCTGCTTTCTCCCCTAGTCTCTGTTTTGCTTTTTCGAGTGCCTTTTCTGAAATATCTAATACTGAAATGTCTTCAAACCCTTCCTCTATAAGGTAATCTACTAACTTGCTATCACCGCCTCCAATATCAATAATACTGGCTTTCTTATCAACTTTGAAACTATGTATGAAGTCTAAAGATGTTTGCGGTTTCTCTTGAGTCCAACTCACTTCCTGAGGCTGCTTTGTTGCATAAACATTATCCCAGTGTTCTTTCCTTTCCTGTGACATAGCATTTTTTTACAAAGTTAATACTGAATGTAATTTCTTCGACTATGACCTGAGTGCTCTTCTCAAATTAATGATTAAAAATACCACCATCATAACAAAGATGACCACGAGTCCACCAATAGTTGTTACTATCCATTGCTCTACGTCATAATCCATGCCGGAAAACAAGAGCTTGGTAATGTATTCACTACACAACATATAAACAGCCGAGAACAATAACCAAAGACTCAGATGCTTTAACACTATTACTCCCGGCTTCTTCATTGTTTAAAATTTCATTCCTGTAATATCTTCCGGATGCTGGTTGAGGAATTGTTCTGCAGCTATCATGCCTTCATGTAAAATAGTGTCTTTTGCCATGAAAGATGTTGTTTTTCTCAACTCTACCATTAATTTTTCCAATGCAGGAGATGTTTTCTTTGGTCTGCGGAATTCTAATGCCTGTGCTGCTGTAAGCAGTTCTATTGCCAAAACACGCTGCACATTCATAATTACCTTACGCAGTTTTACTGCGGCATTAGCACCCATACTTACATGGTCTTCCTGACCGTTACTGCTCACAATGCTGTCTACCGATGCAGGGGTACAATATTGTTTGCTCTGGCTTACTATTGCCGCAGCAGTATACTGGGCGATCATAAAACCACTATTCAACCCAGCCTCAGGAGCTAAGAACGGCGGTAAACCGCGCTGACCACTCACCAACAAATATGTTCTGCGCTCAGATATATTCCCTAGCTCTGCCATAGCAATAGCCAGAAAATCGGCCTGCAATGCTAATGGCTGACCGTGGAAATTACCTCCGCTTACAATAGCATCTTCATCATGAAACACAATAGGATTATCTGTAACAGAATTGATCTCTGTTTCTACCACACCGGCAGCCATATCAACTACATCTTTTGTTGCACCATGCACCTGTGGCATACAACGGAAAGAGTACGGATCTTGTACCTGCTCTTTAGGTGTGTTTTGTATCTCGCTATCCGCTAATAAATTCAATATTCTTTGCGCCGTTGCTATCTGACCCTTGTGCGGGCGCACACGGTGTATGGCATGGCGGAACGGTTCGTTCTTAGCCATAAACGCATCGGCAGAAAGTGCACCAATCACATCGGCCCATACCTGCAGGCGCTTAGCCTGAGTAAGAGACCAAGTAATATATGAACTCATGAACTGAGTGCCATTCAACAATGCCAACCCTTCTTTTGCGGCAAGGCTCATAGGTTTAAGACCTACCATATCAAGCGCTTTCATTGCCGGCATTATTTCACCTTTATAGCGCACTTCGCCCTTACCCAATATAGGCAAGCAAAGATGTGCCAAAGGTGCTAAATCACCGGAAGCGCCCAATGAACCTAATTCGTATACACGCGGAGAAATACCATGATTATAAAAATCGGCAAGACGCTGCACTATTTCTGTGCGAACGCCACTATAACCCTGACTAAGGCCATGTACTTTAAGCAACAACATCAGGCGAACAATCTCTTCCGGCACCTCATCGCCCATACCGCAGGCATGAGAACAAACAAGGTTTTCCTGAAGTTGAGACAATTCATCGTCTTTGATACGCACATTGCAAAGCGAACCAAAGCCTGTATTGATACCATAATAGGTATTGCCCTGTTGTAAAATATTGTCGAGGTATGCGCGGTTGTGATCTATGCGCCCTGTAGCTGCTGCAGATAATGACAACTTATCCTGCATCTTCTTAAAAAAGTCAATGGATATATGTTCCGGTAATTCCATAATTATAATTGAGGAGACAAAAGTAATTGTTTAGGCACTAAACTGAAATATCAGTTCTTTTTGTACTTATCTATTATAGCAAATAAATCTGCTTCTATACTGGTTTGTACGCTTTCGGTAATGCGGCCAATTTCTTTGGTGCCATCAAAAACGATGATGGCTGGTACGTAGGTAATGTTATAGGTTTTTTCCCTGCCTTCGCCAATGGCTTTAGCACGGTCAACGCCAAACATGGTAACCTGCGATAGCGGGTAGTTTGCGTCACTCAGCACTTTGTATAGTTTGGGCACTAAGTTATGGCTATCGTCGCACCAAGTGCCCATCACCACCACCAGGCTGTATTGCTTTAGCGCGGGATCCAGCTTTTTTATATCGGCTGTGTTAGGTTTATATTCCGCCACACCTTTCTTAAACCAGTCAAATGTGGGCTCAGTATTCAATATGGGAAAATCCAGTTCTCCTTTAAAAATCAATCCTCCGTCCACACTATCCTTGCTGGTTATAAAGTGGTTTATCTTCACTTGTGCTTGTGTGTTCATGCTCATCATTGATAATGCTATTATAGCCAGCTTTCTCATGGTCGTTTATTTCAGTTGGTTCTTGATAGCCAATAACTTATTACGTAATTGAAGGAGTGATTTTTTCAGATCAACCGTTTCCACATCCATATTATTCTGTGCTTTCAGCTTTGCTTTTGCTCCGGTGAGGGTAAACCCTCTTTCCTTCACCAAGTGGTGAATGGCTCTAAGCTCTCTGATCTGCTCATTTGTATATAGCCTATCACCCTTGCGTGTTGTGCGCACTTTCAGCTTGAATTCGTTTGTCCAGAAACGAATATGCGATGTCTTGACTTTAAACAAATCTGCCACCTCACCAATAGTAAAATATTGTTTGTCGCCCTTCCAGTCTTCCGGTAGTTCAGCAGGCTTCGTTTCTGCTTTAGGTAGTTTTATTTTCTTTTTGTCATCTGCGGGTACATTGGTATCTACCTCAGGCGTATTTGTTGCAGCTTCGGCATTAACTACTTCCGGAGCCAACACAGTTATTGGTTGTGGGGCATCGGCAATAGGCTGTTCAGCACCTTCGTTTTCAGAATGTGCGCCTTTCTCTTCTACAGAATCATCGTCAGATTGTTCCTCTGATTTCTTTTTGGCGCGGCTCTTACCTGCTGCTTTTACCTGTTCAGGTATTACCTCCTCACCAAATAAGGTTATGATACGTTCGCTGCTCATGGATACAAGTTACAAAATAGTTTTTTATAGATTACCACTTATACTGCGGCCATGTGCGCTGCAGCTCATAAATGGACATTTCTTTATCTTTCAGCTCCTTTATTTTACTGCTGTTTTGTTGCACCAACCGACTTATACGAATGGATGACAAAAAAAATTCTTTTACCAGCAGTGATAAAATATCTTCATAGCACCTTTCTTTATACCGTCCGTAATAATAGTAACGGGCAAGCAGGCACGCATTTCTTTGGGCGAGCAGCGAGTCGTTTCTGCCTCTTCCTTCAGTAACTGCCTCGCCGGCTCTTATCACATCTTTAAACAATTTCTGACCACGCATTAGAAAAACAGGGTTTATACCACAAAGGTAACAAGCGCAGAAATGCGCAAACCAAATAAATATCAACAAAGATAACGGCTATTGTGCCTGAAAACAGCCATAGAAGGGCATTTATTCATTTTAGTTATGGTGGATAATTTACCTGACAACTAAAATTTAAGGCAAAAAATGCTTGTTCTGCAACAGACATTATTTTATTTTCTTATCAAAACCTTTGTTCCCACCCCCACAAATGAATATAACTCATCAATGTCTTTGTTCTTCAATGCCACACAACCATCTGTCCAGCCCACCCCCATTTCTACCATATCATCACCTCCCTTCCATACCCCATGAATACCAACATTACCTCCCATACGAGCACCAGATGGCACATCGCCACTTTTTTTGAGCGCATTGAAGCGCACCACAGATGAGTCATTAGGATAATCGAGCAACATGAACTTATTGTATTGCGATGCCGGGTTTTTGCTTTTTATCTTGAATGCACCTTCCGGGGTACAGCGGTCACCTTCTCTGCATTTATTCTCAAGCGGGCGAGGACCAAACACAGCAATATAAGACCTGACCATCTTGCGTTTATAGTAAACCTCTACCCTGTATTTAGATTTACTCACCATCACCAATACAGAATCTTTGTTCAGTGTATCGCCATTTATCGGTTTATGCAAATTAATTGCGGGTAATGGCGGGCGGGTAATGGTCTCCGTAATACGCATGTGATTTTGTTCATACTGTATTACCCTCACCAAGTTACCTTTATCATCTTTGTACTCTTCAACTACCCTTAGATTTTTGGGTATGGCTATTTGCTTAGGTGGCTCTGTGGTTTGTTGCGGGGACTTTGTTTGTGCCCAAGTATTTGCAGCCAACAGACATGCGCCTATACATAAGCATAACCTTATCATATAAACACTGTATCTGTAACTGTTCGTTATCATATAAACCAGACAATTATAACAGGGCGAAACTATAGTTTTTTTATAAAACCCGTTGTTTTAGTAGCTATTAAAAATAGTAAAGCATGGCGATACATGAAAACAGAATCATAATCAATGCACATAAGTTTGTTTTTTGTTAGTAATAAAACGAGTATATATAGGTGCAAAACCTGTTATTCACCAAAATGTTAATTAAGTTTGCGGTTTCTATTTTTAAAACGAACAATTAGTGACATATCCAAAAGGACATTTAATTGCAGTAGGCGGAGCAGAAGATAAGGGAACAGACCTAGAAAAAGGTATTGTGCAGAGAAACCGTCTTAATTTCTTTGAACTTGGCATACTTAAAAATATTGTAAGCCTGATACCGGAACAAAACCCTACGGTAGAGGTAATTACAACAGCATCATCTATACCTGACGAGGTGGCGGAGAATTATAAGGATGCATTCAGCAAACTAGGTTGCACTAATGTTGGGCACATGCGCATACGCAATCGCGAAGACGCATCGCTACCTGAAAACCTTGAGCGACTCAGAGCTTGTAATTGCATCATGTTCTCCGGTGGCAACCAATTAAGACTATCCTCTATTTTTGGCGGTACTGAGTTTTTAGATATACTGAAAGAGCGTTACGAAAACGAAAACTTCCCTATAGGCGGTACTAGCGCAGGCGCAATGGCCATGAGCAATACCATGATCTATGAGGGCAGTGCCGCATTGGCGCACCTGAAAGGGGAAGTGAAGATAACTACAGGTCTGGGCTTTTTGCAGAATGTGATCATTGATACACACTTTGATAAACGTGGTCGGTTCAACAGACTGGCGCAAGCCGTAGCAGCACAACCCGGCGCAATAGGCATTGGTCTTGGTGAAGATACCGGCGTAGTTGTTTCTGATGGTTACAGCATGAAGGCCATTGGCTCTGGTAGTGTAATCATTATTGATGGCAGAAATATCGAATACAACAATATTGCTGACATCAAATTTGGCGCACCTATATCTGTAGAGAACATTATCGTTCATATCATGTCTAAGGGAGATGTATATAACCTGAAGACACGTAAATATGAAGGCAGCGAAATAATAGTTAGCGACGAAGATTAATATTTTTGACCGGAATCGACTATATTTAACTGAGCTCGATTTTACATTATGCGCCACCTGTACAGATCTATTTCTATTGTTCTGTTTCTATTGCTGTTACCTGTTAGTTATAGCAGGGCGCAGTCAGAAAGTGATACGGCAATAAAAAGCTGGCTGCAACATCATATTGCTGTACTTGCAGATACATCTATGCATGGCCGGGGATATGTAAAAGACGGCCGACAACAGGCGGCCCGCTACATAAAAAAGGAATTCAAAAAGTATCACCTGAAACCGATAGCCGGCAAACGGTCATACTTGCAGTCTTACAGCTTTCCTGTAAATACGTTTCCGGGACAAATGGACATTCGCCTTAACGGGCAAATGCTTACTGCGGGAGTGGATTATATTGTAGATGCCGGTAGTTCTGCTTTTCACGGAAACGACCTGAGTTTTGAAAAGCTGGATCTTGCTACAATCAAAGATAAAGAGCAATGGCGACGGACACTGGCAACCTTCCGGTCAGTAAATAAAGTGTATTATCTGGAGCATGTAGATTCTATTTGTTCATTCTTGGGGTTGAAGAAGCACTTCTTTACCATGGTGCTACCAAAGGGTTGCTACATAATACCCCAAAAGGAAAAATTTATCTGGACTGTATCGCAAGAAACCACACATGCCACGGTTGTGTATGTAAAAGACAGTCTTTTTAAAGGCTCTATATCTAATATTTCTGTACATATAGATGCTGTGCTCCTTAAAAATGCCACAAGTGACAATATTGTCGGTGTGCTGCGCGGCGAAGTGAAGGACACCTTCCTTGCCATAACAGCTCATTACGATCACCTGGGTATGATGGGAAATAATGCCATTTTTCCGGGGGCCAGCGATAATGCCAGCGGAACGGCGATGTTGCTCTATATGGCCAAGTATTTTTCTACCCACAAACAACACTACTCCATTTTATTTATTTCTTTCAGCGGAGAAGAAGCCGGACTGATGGGGTCAGACTACTTTACCAAGCACCCGTTAGTGCCGCTAAGCAATATTAGGTTTTTGACCAATATTGATATTATGGGTGATGCCACTGATGGCATTACGGTTGTAAATGCCACTGAATATCCAAAGCAGTTTGAGCAACTGCAAAAAATCAATAAAGACAATAATCTGCTAGCGCAAATAAAGAGCAGGGGCAAAGCCGCTAACAGTGATCACTATCATTTTAGCGAAGCCGGAGTGCCTTCCTTCTTTATATATACCAATGGAGGGAAAGGTTACTATCATGACATTTATGACAAGGCGGGCGAAATAACGCTGAATCATGTTGATAACATTGTAACCCTCATCATTGACTTTTTGAAAGAACTAAAATAAATAAGCATATTTTTATACCATCAAATCTTGGATATTGATACGCATTTATTATTTTTGACTTCGCGCATAAAAAACACTCGTTATATGAACAAGCAATTCCTCCGTTTTTCGGTGCTTATATTTATATCAGTCTCTATTTTTATATCCTGTAAGAAAACACATCCGCTGCATGCTTACCCGGATAATATGCGTATAAATAACTTCACACGTGTAACTACAACTTCTACTTCATCTTCTATCTTAAACGAAACTTTTAGCTTTTCTTACGATGGTTATAACCGAGTTCAGAAGATTATACATGTAAAAAATGATGGCTCATCTAACCTTGTTAGTACACTTACTTACAGCAATGACAGCATTTTTGATACTACCCGTTATGTAAACCTGGCTACAATTATAGAAATTGACACTTTCATAACTGACCAAAAAGGACTTATCAGCGTTACACATGAGCCTGCAGGTGCTACCTCTTATGACTATATAGGTAAATTAGTTTCCCGCAGAACATTTAGCAATGGAGATAATTACTTGTACACTTCTTATAATGCTAACCTGCTGAAAGCTACATACTCTGCTGATCCGGCAAAGAATATAGATTACACATATTATACAGATAAGTTCAATCGCCCGGGAGATTACCTGCAAATCACCTCTTTCCTGAAATATGGTTATAACTTCTATCAGAATGATAATCTGATCTGGCATACGGTAAGCCCATATCAGACCACTACTGTAGACTATGTGATTGATGCAGACAATAAAATCACCCGCACAACAGCTGTAATAGCAGATACTGCCGGTGCTCTCAAAACGGAGGTTTATGACTTCCAGTATGAGCAATATAAATAATTCTGCTCCTGAATACACCCTCTCTATAAGGCTATGCAAAGCTTTAATATTTCTTTTTACCACAACAGGTGTACCTTTGTGTGTGCGTTAGCATGCAATTAAGTATGGAACAGTTTGTAAATAAAGTTGCGGAAAGTGGTATCATTACCCTTGACTTAGTATCTTATCTTCCCTCAGCCGATTCTTTGGCGTCATTCGATTTGAAACCATTTTTGTTCAGAGAGATGATTTTAAAAGAAAAGGATTACCGTGCCGCCTTACAAACATTTGATTGGAAACAATATGAAGGCAAACATGTTGCCATTTTCTGTTCCGCCGATGCTATTGTGCCGGTATGGGCATATATGTTGGCGGCATCATATATACAACCTCTTGCCGCATCTGCATATTTCGGAACAGAGGAAGAGTTGGTTAAAGTGTTGATCAACAGTAATATACAGGCAATAGATAAAAATGAATATACCGACAAGCGTGTAGTAATAAAAGGGTGCGGAGATACACCGATACCTGATATTGCGTATGTTTCTGTTTCATTACACTTACGCCCGGTAGTAAAATCGCTGATGTATGGTGAGCCTTGCTCAACTGTTCCTATATATAAAGCACCCAGAGTATAATCACTATTTTATTATTACCTCTTTATCACCTATACAACAAATATGTATTATTTCAGTTTAACCATAAATTAAACTTATAAGGAAATACCAACTATTTCTAGTGTAAAGCCGTCTATTTAACAAAAGATTATTAACTTTAATATTCTTTGAAATATTATAGCTACTTGTTAAATGGATGCGTATGAAACTTATTACCCTTAAGCTATCACTTCTGTTTGTCTTTCTATTTGCTTTTATTGACACAAAAGCAGT
This sequence comes from Chitinophagaceae bacterium, assembly GCA_947454715.1. Classification (GTDB taxonomy): domain Bacteria; phylum Bacteroidota; class Bacteroidia; order Chitinophagales; family Chitinophagaceae; genus Flavipsychrobacter. The sequence goes on along the minus strand of CANGMZ010000009.1, from coordinate 17,721 downwards.
AACAGCAAACTTCACATCCGATTATATTTCGGGATGTGCTCCCCTTGTTGTTCACTTTACCAATACATCTACCGGAGCATCAAGTTATTCTTGGGATTTAGGAAATGGCACCAATTCTACTTTGACAAATGTGAGTGGCAGTTACCTGACACCCGGCACGTATACTGTAATCTTAACTGCTTATAGTGGTTCTACATCTTCTACACATACCATTACAATTACGGTTTTTGCCTCCCCTATTATCAGCTTTGTAGCCAGTGCCACATCTGTGTGTCCCGGCTCACCCGTCACTTTTTCCAGCACATCGAGCCCCGGAGTTCCCGGCCCGGTGACTTATGCGTGGAATTTTGGTGATGGTTTTTCAAGTACAGCAGCATCACCTGTTCATGTTTATGCTACTCCCGGCTACTACAATGTAACATTAGCCATTACTAATAGTCAGGGTTGCGTAACCACAAATACAGTAAGTTCTTATATACATGTATTTAACCATTCCAGCCCAAGTTTCAGCTCAGCTACCTACTTCTGTCACGCTCCCGGTCATGCGGTATTTACCAATACCACAACCGGAACCGGTGCATTTAACTGTACCTGGTACTTTGGCGATGGTACTACGTCAACACTGAATAATCCCACCCACGACTATACGTCAACCGGCAGCTACACCGTAAAACTGGTTGTAGTAGATGGTAATGGTTGTACTGACTCTGTTGTGCAGGTCAACTATATCTATGTGGGTAATATGGCCGCTTCTTTCAGCTATCTCACCACGGCTTGTGTATTTAACAATGTTGTTTTTTATAACACCAGCTCTCCGCACTCTACCAGCAACTGGTCGTTTGGTGATGGCGGCACTTCTACTTCCGATACAGCCAACCACACTTACAGTGCTCCCGGAACCTATACAGTACGGTTGATTGTGGGTAACGGCTATTGTCTCGACACGATAGTACATACCATTGTTATTCTACCACAACCAACAGGAAGTTTCACAATGACACCTTTGTTGCCTTGCCCGGCACCTGTAACGACAACATTTACCGGAACAGTGCCATCGGGCTCTACGGTAACGTGGCAATATGGCGACGGTGGTACGGGAACAGGAGCCACCAGCAACCATACTTATAGCAGTTCGGGAATTGACACGGTGAAAATGATTATTACAAACAGTAACGGATGTAAAGACACAGTAAAACAACCCTATATTATTAACACGCTAGATCTGGCTATTTTCTCTACTTCACCTCTTTCTGCTAGCGGCTGTGTGCCACTGACTATTCATTTTGGTTCAAGCGTAAGCACATCGGTGCCTACAAGTGGACCATACCCCGGCACAGTAAGCAGCTATTCCTGGAACTATGGCGATGGTAGTGCAATTGGATCCGGAGCACTACCTACCCATGTATTTACTGCTGTTGGTGTTTACACTGTTGTTTGTACAATAATCACCGCAAACGGATGTACAACAACCGACACCATGAAAGTGGCTGTAGGTAACCCCCCTGTTGTTAATTTTACTGCATTCCCAACGCATGTTTGTTATCACCGACCGGTAGTATTCAATGCACATGTTGTTTCCGGCCCGGTAGATTTGTATTCATGGGACTGGGGCGATGGCGGAACACAAATAGATTCTTTTGCCAACACAAGCCATGTCTTTGCTCATCCGGGGTTGTTTACAGTGACACTTATAGCCTATTATAATGGTTGCCCGAGTGCGCCATATACCTGGACTGACTCCTTTAGAGTAGACTCTCCGATGGCAGTAATAGGATCGGCTTATCACTGCGACCCATATACGCGTGTCACCTTTACAGATTTGTCTTTGGGAGACAATTCCCCGCTTTGGCTATTTGGGGACGGAACTACCTCTACTTTATCTTCCCCATCACATATCTACCCGGCTACAGCTACTTATGTAGCAGCACTGTGCACCTATAATGCGGCAAGTGGTTGCCGGGACACAGCCTACGTGCCGTTGAACCTGATACCTCCTGTTTTGACCATGCATGTTAATGACACCGCTATATGTGCCGGAGATACCATACACTTTACCAGCACTGTTACCGGCAGCACCCCTATGCAGAACTTTTGGGATGTGAATGGCTCCTGCCTTGACTTTGATACAAGTGCTAATTTTAATTATTGGTTTCCAACAGCAGGTGTGTATTCCATTCGGTACAGAATACGGGATCAGCATGGCTGCTTTGATACTGTAGCCCGAAATAACTGGATTATTGCAGCCAAACCCGTTGCGCATTTCAGCGCATCGCCTGTTATAGGATGCGCACCACTGGGTGTGACCTTTACAGATGCCAGTACAGATGTAACCGGCACCACATTTGCCACCTACAAATGGGCATTTGGCGATGGGGCAACCTCTACCGTGCTCACCCCCACAACATCTCATGTCTATACTGCGGCAGGGTCATTTTCAATAAAAGAAGTGATAACGGATAATATCGGTTGTAAAGATTCGCTTACTCAGTCTTTGGTTACTGTATGGAAACCGGCACCCTCTTTTTATGCCAGCACAGTATATCCTTGCTCAGGAGCATCGGTGCATTTTACCAATACCTCTACCGGCGGTGTAGTTAGTTCATTCTGGTTGTTTGGAGATGGCGATACCACTTCTGTATCTTCCCCTAACCATGTCTATAACAATATTGGCTCATATACGGTAAAACTGGTTGTAACAGATAACCATGGTTGCACAGATACGGCATCATATACCAATTACATTTCGGTAACTAAGCCGGATGCGAATTTCTATATGGACGACTCTTTCTCGATTTGCCCTCCTCTTGCTGTGCATTTTTTCAATACCAGCACAGGTGCCACAACATATAACTGGACCTTTGGTGACGGAGGTACTTCTGTAACAACATCTCCCGGAGATTTATATACCGCAGCAGGTGTTTATACCGTAAACCTCGTTGCAACCAATACCCATGGCTGTAAAGACACAGCTGTTGGTCATGTGGTGGTATATGGCTCTGCAGGCGGTTTCAGCTATACTCCGCTATCCGGTTGCGCACCACTGGCTGTTCATTTTTCTGCGTTATTGAGTAATGTACCGAATATTGTATGGGACTTTGCTGATGGTAACACATCAACGACTTCATACTCTGACACAACTACACACATATATGTTTTACCGGGTGCTTATGTACCTAAATTAATATTAAGTGATAATTCGGGTTGTCAAAGCTCAAGCCCGGGCTTAGATACCATTAAGGTAGATGCCGTAACGCCTGGCTTTACCACAAACCCTAACCCGGTATGTATCAATACTACTGTTGGTTTTATTGATACCTCAAGCAGTTATTTCTCTACTGTTACTAACTGGCATTGGGTTTTCGGGCCGGGAGATACGAGCAATATTTCCGGACCCACGCATTTCTTCGGCACAGTTGGTTCATTCCCGGTAACACTTATAGCAACCGACGCCTGGGGTTGCATAGGAGGTGTTACAGAAAATGTGATTGTTCATGCCTTGCCTGTAATCAATGCAGGGCTCGATACTACAGTATGTGTGGGCGACCCTGCAACCCTTATTGCAAGTGGCGGAACTACTTATTCATGGACTCCGGCACCAGTTTCTTGCGCTACCTGCCAAACAACGCAAGCCAGCCCTACTGTTGTTACTACTTACACTGTTATCGGCACAGATGCATTTGGTTGTGTAGGCTCAGATAGTGTCACTGTATTTTTGAAAACAAATACCATCAGTAATGCCTGGGGCGATTCTGAAGTTTGCCGCAACACTCCTGTTCCGTTGTTCGATACCGGTGGCACTAAATATACATGGATACCTGCTGCCGGATTGAATAACTCAACAATAGCCAACCCGATAGCTACTCCGTCTGTTACTACACAATACATGGTTATTGCGCAGTTGGGCAGTTGTATACCGGACACAAACTATGTAACGGTAACCGTACACCAATTACCAACTGTTGACGCAGGTCCGGATCAGCGATTGTTGGCCGGTTCTCATGCACAAATTGTTGCTACCGGTACATTAATCAGTAATTATAGTTGGTCGCCATCATCGACACTGAGTTGCGATAGTTGTTATAATCCTGTAGCCAGCAATATGAGCACGACCACTTACACGGTGACAGTAACGTCGGATTTCGGTTGTAAAACGTCAGACTCTGTAACAATATTCCTGTTCTGTGATCAGAGCCAGATTTTTATACCCAATACCTTTACGCCTAATGGAGATGGAGAAAATGACGTGTTCTACCCTCGCGGTGCAGGTGTAAGCAAAATCAAAGCATTCAGAATTTATAACCGTTGGGGAGAGCTGTTATTTGAACGCACAAATATGGGTATCAATGATGTGTCAAACGCATGGGACGGAACCTTTAACGGTGGCCCTGCCCGACCGGATGTATATGTATATCTGATTGATGCACAGTGTGATACAGGTGAACCGTTATTTATAAAAGGCGATGTAACTATAATCAAGTAAAACGTGAGCTATGATAAAGAGACTAAAGACAGCCTTACTGATTGCCGGTGTTGCGCTATGCCCTTCATTGGCACAGGCACAAGCCGATGTACATTTTTCTCAATTTTATGAAACATCAATACTTCGCAACCCTTCGTTGACAGGTATATTTTCTAACGATTATAAAGTTGGGGCTTATTACCGCAACCAATGGAGCAGCATCAGTAATCCGTTTGTTACCACTTCTGCTTATGGTGAGGTGCGTATGCCGATTGGTCATTTTTCTAATGATTACCTAAGTATTGGTTTATTAGGGTACTCAGATAAAGCAGGATCGCTGAACCAAACCATTACTTCTGTTTATCCGGCTATCAACTTCAGTAAGTCGCTGAATCAAGAAAAGAACAGGTATCTGTCTGTAGGTTTTACTGCAGGTTATACACAATATGGCTTTGACAAAAGCAATGCAACGTTTAATAACCAGTTTGTTGGCGGCATTTATAATGCCAACAACCCTACTTACGAAAACCTGAGCAATACCAAAATGAGTATGTGGGACCTCGGTGCAGGTATCAACTATAATACCAGTAGTGGCCCGACCAATGATGTTACCTACATTCTCGGCATTTCGGGCTACCACCTTACGCAGCCACAGTTTTCTTATGACAAGATACCCGGTGTAACACAAAATATGCGTTGGAATGTGAATGGAGCGGTTGGGTTCAGTGCTATGGAAAACCTGAGTGTACAACTACATACCAATCTGGCAATTCAAGGTACTTATATGGAATCGGTAACCGGAGGGTTAGTAACATTATCAGAAAAAGGCGGGGGACCAAAACCTGCTTATTCCATAACCGCAGGTATATTCTATCGCTTGCAAGATGCGTTCATTCCTGTAGTGAAACTCAAATATAAAAACACTGCTGTCTCTATGAGTTATGATGTAAACACATCTACCCTGCAACAAGCCAGCAAGTTGCGTGGCGGCTATGAGATTGCATTCTCTATCACCGGGGATTTCAATAGCAAATCAGGCGCTGTGAAGAAGACTGTATGTCCTAAGTTTTAATGGTATTCTTTATAAATATTTAAACGCAGGGCTTAGTAGTCCTGTGTTTTTTGTTGGTCCTGTTGTGTAATAAAAGTTTACAACTTGATTTTAATATCCCTTATCAACATCCACAATCCTGCATTAGACTTATGCTTCTGATTCTATAAGTGGTAAGCGAATATAAAACGTGGTGCCTTCATTCTCCTCGGTTTCAAACCAGATCTCCCCTTTCCAGAATTCTATAATTTTTTTGGTCATCGCCAAGCCAAGACCTGTACCCGATGACTTGGTAGTAAAATATGGTTGGAATATTCTTTTGGAGACTTCTTCATCTATACCCGATCCATTATCTGCAATGGCAATAAATATCTCATTTCCTCTTTTAGAAATAGATACGTTTATCTGGCCATGTCTGTCCGGTGGTATTGCTTGTTTGGCATTTTCGAGCAGGTTGGTAAATACGCGCAACAACTGACTATGATCGCACAATACCAACAGCGGCTCATTCGGTTGTTCAATAGAAACACTCACAACATCATCCTTAGTATAAAGCTCCACTGCCTTTGTAAGTAATTTGCCCGGATCCAGCTCTTCTGGTTTTGCCTCCGGCATTTTTGCGAAGTTGGAGAACTCTGATGCTATATAAGAAAGGTTATCAATCTGCTCAATGATAGAAACCGAAACCCGCTCTGTGAGCTGCTTTATGTTTGGGTTATCGTTGCGCATAGCTTGCTGCAAATATTGTATATTGAGCTTCATAGGAGTAAGCGGATTCTTGATCTCATGAGCCACCTGTCTGGCCATTTCCCGCCAAGCCGTCTCACGCTCGCTCTGGGCAAGCCGTGCAGCGTTTTCCTCCACCTTCTTCACCATCTTATTATACTCGCGCACCAGCTTACCTATCTCATCGTTATGATGCCATTCTATTCTTTCGTTCTGCTCCAGATTGATTTTATCAAATTGCCCAATGAGGATATCGAAGATGCGAGTAACCCAACGGGTTACAATCAACGTCACTACACTTGAAATAAGAAAGATCACAGCATAGAGATTCAATAATGTCACCACAATATTAGATATCTGATAGTCAAGGTCTTTTTCGGAAGAAAAGAACGGCACATTGATATAACCCAATGTAACCCCCTGTTCATTGCGCAATGGCTGATATGCGGACGTGTAGGAAAGCCCTGCCACTTTCTCGTTTTGTATCACCAATGACTGCCCGGCATGGTCAAGATAGTAATATGCATCCGGACGTATTTTACGAGATATCAATCCCTTATCATAGATCTCATCTTGCGACGAGGACAACAGGTTACCCCAATCATCAAAAATATTGATATCCACTTTCTGATTGTTAGCAACAGTGGTAATGAACGATTTGAATGCCGGCGACTTACTAACTGTGTCAAATATCTGCTCCGCGTTAAATGCTTGCTCCTTTGCCAGATAGTCTTGTACAGACTGTTTAGCCACCTGCAATGCTACCTGTAGTTTATTAGCATTAGATTTCCTGTATTCAGATGTAAAGAATTGTATGGTTACCCAACCAATAATAACAAATGAAATGAGCACCACGCTCAACATAGACAGATGAATACGCCCTTTAAGTGCAAGCCGCTTACCCGTAGCTTTAAACAAACGACCCGAAAGAAAAGAGAGGTATAACTGATACGCAAATATCAACAAGGCGATACAAACCTGTATACCAAACAAGTATGAAAACAAAGTAATTGTTTCTATCAACTCACTGTGATAGTGGACAACTACAGCGGTGCGTTTATCTGCTATCTTACTGTATAAAGTAGAGTAACCGTTCTTTGTTTCATACACATACTCTTGCTCTTTAAGGGTATCGTATTTAAGTCTTACAGGAAATGCATAATCATTGGTATGCGTAATGAGCTTACCACCAATATACATGGCATAGGCATAATCATAATCGCCGGTTGTTGATTTATTGGTAACAGGCTGTAATAGTTCTGGGTATACTGTTTCTGTGGTTGCTTTCTTCTGATCTAACCCTATAAACATATAACCGATTATGTTATTAACCGTGTCGTTATAAATGGGTATATAAGACAGATAGTAATGTCTGTTGAGAATAGATTCTTTGTAAAAAAGATAAGCTGAGTTAGTGATTACCGATTCATACTTTTCATCTATTAATTTAGGGTAACTTGTTGTGTCTTTATTGAACAATGGCTTTTGCTCATCATCATACAGATAGATCATAGTCTGATATCTGCTAAGCCCTGAAAAATAGAGTGAATCCAGATGCTGGTTAATGTTTTTACGCATAGCAGCAGCCGGCTTGTAAAAGAAATTTTTGAGTTGTTTGTCGTGCTCTATAAGGCGCGCCGTTTTGTCAAACGACAGTTCGAGCTGATCATCATGGTGCGGCGATAAACGCTGCTCTACGAATGCAATCCTTGTTACTTTTTCTTTTACCTCGTTATAGTAATGAACTATAGCAGTTGAATACGAACAAATAATCAATGCCCAAATGATCATGTAGGGCTCAAAAAGCTTTGATGATAGCGCAAACTTTTTGAAATCGAGCAGGTAGACAAACAGCAATACACTTGCAAATACATACCATGCAAATACATCGCCTGTACGTTTGAGCATAATATAATAGACTACAAATGCGGCTGCAACCAATAATAATTTCAACCACCTGTTACTGATTAATGTTCTGAACTGTACGTTAAACAAATACACCACCATGCACGAAATACCCATGATGGAGATAATAGCCAGCAAACCGAGTACAGTATATGGTGTTACTGAATAAAAGTGTGTAACATCGAAAGAGATTCTCGAATCGAGTACCAGGCTGCGTATAATCTTGATGAAGAACAAGACATAAGCCACTAATACCAATGATAGCAAAATAGCAGTTATAGCCTTTATTACCGGATTGCTTACTTTACTGAAGTACGTTCTGAAATTTGTGTGTCGTGTTATAAAAACAACTACCCACAATACTAATAAGATACTGATGAACAAATCTCCCAATGAAGCCAAAAGCCAGCTTGACCCATAAAGTGTTGGCGAGAATATTGTTAGCGTATTGAGATGAAAGGGAACACCAAATGAATAAAGTAATATTCTTATTGCTATTGTTATGGCTAAGATTATGAGCGGAGCTACAATAAAATGTTTTTTTCGGGTAATATGCAGCGTGATCAGTTGGAGCCAGGCAATAGAAAAAATTACCGCAGCGATAAGCATACCTATCAACCAGATATCCGGCGTCCATTTCTGTATATCTTCTCTATTGAAGGTGAGGTAACCTACTGTTTCATTGCCTCGTAAAGTAATTCTGTACTCATCGGGCGCATGGGCAGGTGTGCTGCTGATCTTTGTTTTAACCGGTATATTATCTGATGCCACAAAGTGTGCATGCAGATAATCATTCTCCATAGGGTACGTAATGAGCAATGGTAGTAACGCCACCACTTTTTTATTACCCTCAAGATTTGTTTGTCTCAGGTATTTTCTGATAAATACACCCTTCTGATTCCTGCGAATAGATGAATTGCCTTGTAAAGAATCATTGTTGAGCCCGATAACAGAATTGTTGTTCCAAAATTTGAGCGAGTCACCATCATATACATAAACATAAAATGGCAGTTCGCTGATTCGTTTTACCTCTCCCGCAGTAAGTGAATCTGCAAACATTCTTCGCACAAGGTCTTGCTGCTGAATGAAAGAATTAAAAGCTCTGTCTCTTGCATTAAGATCTTCGTTTACTATACGTGCCATCTGCTCCGGTAACACCTCTTCGCGGTGCGCCCTGAAGTAGTAGATGCTGCTACACCACAATAGCATACTCAGCATCAGCCAGCCCCAATATGGAAAACGTTTGAACATTTATTTTCTTTCCTCTGCTTTTACTTTATTCCAAAGCGCATCCATTTCCCAAAGGGTCATGTCGTGTAGTGATTTACCTTCTTCTGCTGCCATTTCTTCTACCCGCTGAAAACGACGAATAAACTTTTTGTTTGTTCTTTCCAGAGCCCGCTCCGGGTCTACTTTTATAAACCTTGCATAATTAATAAGTGCAAAAAACACATCACCCATTTCGCCTTCTATCTCTTCACTGTTGCCACTCTCTACTGCTTCATAGAGTTCCTGCATTTCTTCCTCTACCTTATCTTTTACCTGTGCCGTATTTTCCCACTCAAAACCTACTGTCTTGGTTTTCTCTTGTAAACGCAACGCTTTCACCAATGCAGGCATTGATGGTGGTATACCGCTAAGTATCGATTTTTTCCCTTCTTTTTGCTTTATCTTTTCCCAATTCTGCTTTACCTCCGCTTCGTCTTCCACCTTTACATTGCTGTATATATGCGGATGCCTGTTCACCAGCTTATTGCAAACACCTTCTATAACATCATCTAATGTAAACTGGTTTTGTTCCGCGCCTATCTTACTATAAAACACTATATGCAACAGCAAGTCTCCCAACTCTTCTTTTATTCCTTTCCAGTCTTCATTAGCCAGCACATCGCTCAGTTCATATACTTCTTCCAGCGTTTGCGGTCGTAGCGTATGAACGGTTTGTTTTTTGTCCCAAGGGCACTGCTCACGCAGTTCGTCCATTATTGATCTTAAACGCTCCAGTGATTTTGAATATTCCATTAGTTATTTGTTCTACTGTTAAGTAAGCTCCGCTTATGTTCGTTATAATTACTCTCCCCACTTATAACCATCCGGTTTCAACCCCGCCAGTTGCAACACTCTTTGTATAACAGTATATGCTATGTCTTCGTGTGTAGCCGGATTGCTATAAAACGAAGGTGTAGCCGGACAAATGATCCCACCTGCCTCTGTAACCGTTGTCATGTTGCGCAGGTGAATGAGATTATAAGGTGTCTCACGCACCACACAGATCAGTTTGCGGCGTTCTTTAAGCATCACATCTGCGGCTCTAGTAACAAGGTCGTTACTGATACCTCCCGCTATACGACCCAATGTACCCATGCTACATGGACAAATGATGAGCGCACTGTATGAAGAGCTTCCGGATGCAAATGGTGCCAGAAAATTATTCTTCTCCCAATTTTTAAAAGGTATTGATTCATAACTTTTATCTCCGAGCTCATGTTCCCAAACCATACGCGCATTATCGCTCCAAACCACACTTACTTCTCCTACCTGATCTTTTAGTGCTTGCAGTTTTTCCAGCAATACTTTCGCATATATAGAACCACTCGCACCCGTTACTGCAACTGCTATTTTTGTCATAATTTTTTTAGTAATAAGCAAAACTACATGGATTAATTGTAAATTCGTTTTTCGAAAAAATTACATCTGAAATGAAACGTATTATACTTTTTGCAGTAGCATTACTAATGATGAGCCCGGTGGTGATGGCAAAAAGAAAAAAAGCACCCTCGCCTACAGAAGCACATATTGTGTGGCTGACCATGGATGAGCTGCAAGTGAAAATGAAGGAAAAGCCCAAAAGAGTATATATGGATATGTATACAGACTGGTGCGGCTGGTGTAAAAAAATGGAGGCGACCACCTTCTCTAACCCGGATGTAATAAAGTACATGAATGAAAATTTCTATTGTGTACGGTTCAACTGTGAGCGTAAAGACACTTTCCGCTTTATGGGTAAGGAATACTATTTTGACCCGGCTAAAAAAACAAATACACTTGCTGCAGACCTGATGCGTGGCCAAATGTCTTACCCTACCAGCGTATTTATGGAACCATATTACCAAAACCCAATGCCTGTACCAGGATATCAGGATGTAAGAGGTATGGAACTTTTGGTAAGATTCTATTGCGAAGTGAGTGTTAAGAACCAACAACAGTGGGAAGCTTACCAAAAATCATTTAAACCTACTTGGGCCGGTTCTTCTGAACCGATTACACCACCTGCAGGACACTAATAATAATTTATAGATATTACTTATAGGGTGGCAGATGGTTCTGCCACCCTATTTATTTTAAACGTTAATATATACACAGGTTATTAGCTAACTACTAAGCCAATGATTATCGAAGATATTATCAATTTGGTCCAATAGAAGTGTCAAAAAAGGGTGCTTTACAAAAAAAATACAAAAAAGAGGGTGCCTAATAGCTCCCTTTTATGTTACCTTTAAATTTCATGCTTCATGCTGTGATACTAAGCATTAACGATACAGACTATATAGATACTTCACCTTCATTTTTAGAAGTAGCGATATGTTTTCTTATATTTTTCGCTTTCTGCGCTATTGTAGGATTTATTATTGCATTAATATTTAGAATGATGGACAAGTTTAGGAAGTAAATTTCAAACTGAGACACTATCCGTTATTTATTAGAGAATTCATCCGTTCACTTTTACGTACCTTTGCCCTCCAAAAAAACAAGTATTTGAATAATGGCTAAGCAATCTGAAAAAAAATGTTCTTTTTGCGATCGTACAGAAAGCGAAGTAAACATTCTTTTTACCGGCTTAAAAGGTAATATCTGCGATCAGTGTATAGAAAATGCACACTCCCTGCTTACAGAAGCAACTGGCGAAAAGAAAACAGAAGCAGCACCCGCTCCTATACAACAGAGCAAGCACTACAAACCCCTTGAAGTAAAGAACTTTCTCGATCAATATGTAATTGGCCAGGATGATGCTAAAAAAGTATTGTCTGTAGCTATTTACAACCACTACAAGCGTTTAAGCATGCCTGTGCAAGACGATGTGGAAATAGAAAAATCGAACATCATAATGGTGGGCGAAACCGGAACCGGTAAAACATTGTTGGCAAAGAGTATTGCGCGTATGTTGCAGGTACCTTTTGCTATTGTTGATGCTACTGTGTTTACAGAAGCCGGCTATGTAGGTGAGGATGTGGAAAGTATCTTATCAAGACTGCTGCAAGCCAGCAATTATGATGTGCCTTCTGCAGAGCGCGGTATTGTATATATAGACGAAATAGATAAAATAGGCCGTAAAAGCGACAACCCATCTATCACCCGCGATGTAAGTGGCGAAGGTGTGCAGCAGGCAATGCTGAAATTGCTGGAAGGTTCTGAAGTGTTGGTACCACCGCAAGGAGGTCGCAAGCATCCGGAACAAAAGATGATAAAGGTGAACACAACCAATATCCTCTTTATCTGTGGTGGTGCATTTGAAGGTATCGACAAAATGATTGCCCGCAGAGTGCAAACAGCGTCTATTGGTTATAATGCCATAAAAGCTTCTCAAGAAGTAGACCGTGCTAATTTGCTGCAATATGTAAATGCACAAGATTTACGCACTTTCGGTTTGATACCGGAGTTGCTGGGCCGTTTACCTATTGTTACTTACCTCAACCCGCTCGACAACGAATCACTCAAACGCATACTTACAGAACCTAAGAATGCGCTTGTAAAACAGTACACTCGTCTGTTTGAGTTTGACGGTATAAAACTGACAGTAGAAGATGGTGCGCTTAACTACATGGTAGAAAAGGCGGTACAGTACAAACTTGGCGGTCGTGGTCTGCGTGCTATCTGCGAAATGATACTAACAGATGCAATGTTCGATATGCCTACTCAAAAGCATGATGGCACATTCCATCTTACTGAAGCGTATGCAAGACAAATGATTGAACATACCAAATTAGAGCAATTGAAAGCTGCTTAATACACAAACAACTAACGTACAGATTATATAAAAGTGAATACACATAATGTGTATTCACTTTTTCATTTTAGGGACATACCTTAGCATCCTTATTACACACTCCATTCAAAACAAAACTATATGCAGGAATTATTGAAAAATCTGATAGACAATGCCGGACTTACAGAAGATCAGGCTAAGAAGTCAATTGAAATCATGAAAGAATTTGTTCACTCAAAGGTGCCACCTATGTTTAGTAGCGTTGTAGATGGCTTTTTTGCCGACAACTCTGCTGCCAGCGGCAGTGATGGTCTTATCTAAACAAACCGGGCTAATTAACAGCAAAAACGCCGTACTGATAGTATCAGTACGGCGTTTTGTTTAGACCAATGGTCTGTATGTCTTAGAAATTACTCATGTTATACTTTACTTCAGCCTTCTTAGTCAACATTGGCTGTAACATTTGGCCAATGTAATTACGCAACTGACCTTCTTCTTGTCTGCGTTCCATCATGATCTGCATCATTGGGTCTGCACTTGCAGGTGTAGTAGCTCTGTTAACTACAGAGATGAAATATACACCACCCTGACCTTTGATACCAGGAGATACTGCATTTGGCTGGAAGCCTGCATTGAATGCATAACCAACAACCTTTGGTTCGTAACCCAGATTTGGAATAAATGAAGCATTGAACTTCACAGAATCAGCTTGTTGAACCGGCATGCTCACGCTTGTACCGATTGATTCCAACGATGCGCCTTTATATTTAGCAGCAATCATATCTGCTTTCTTCTCTTCTCTTACTCTCTGTTCCAACATTGGTCTGTTAGCAGAGTTTACAGTCAACATTCCTTTTTCGTCAATAGAAACCAATTTAGCCACTACATAACGTTGGTCGTTCAGGCGGAATGGATCTTTTGATACTTCACCAACCTTAGCCGTGTAAGCCCACTTGATGATATCTCTTGCAGCACCGAGACCTTGAATAGTAAAGCTTGATTCTTTGATACCGTCTCCAACTCTCTTATCAACACCCATTTTCTTTACAGATGCATCAAATTCTGCTGCACTTGTGCTCTTAGATGCAAATTCATTTGCTCTGCCGAAAATAGCATTAACTGTGCTATCACTTGGTACAAGGCTTTTAGAGATTGTAGCCACCTTCATTGTTTGTCCTATAGCTGTCTGCTCTATGATTTCAACATAGTGATATGCATAGTAACCACTTGTTTTGCTATTGTCAACTTTGAATACCTTCTTTTCGCCACTCTTTCCTTCGAATACGAAATCAGAGAATTCTTTAGAAAGTTGTTCTGTTAACTGAGGCATAACCTGCAATGTAACCGGAACTTCACCTTTAGGATTCTGAGCAAATGTCTGAGGATCGTATTTAGAGAATAAAGAATCGAAAGATGCACCACCGCGGATTGCTGCTGCTATGCTATCCATTCTGCTCTTTACTACTGAATCTGGAGTGATTGTTTGTTTACCATCACTAACGCGAATTACAATCTGTCTGATTTTTACGCTATCCGGTAATACTTTTTTGTCTACAACCTTAGATATTCTGAAGCTACCGTTATCCAGATATGGACCATAGATGCTACCAACCGATTGTTTCATAATGGTATCTGCATATCTTGAACCAAAGTTCTTAGCACTCACGAAAGCTTCGTTATACAAGTTGATATCGTCTGTCTTGTTACCAACGAAAGTTTTGTCGTCCTTAGTTTTTGTGAACTCATCTTTCATTTCTTCAAGTGCACCTGTTGCTCTTGAAGAATCTGCAGATGCAGGAACGATATCGAAAGATACATAATCAATTGTGCGAGAAGCCTGATCGGTTTCGAACATTGCCTTATGCTTCTGCATGAAAGCCTTGATGTCTTCGTCAGTTACTTTAGCCTGATCATCAGGAATAGCTGTAAAAGGAACTTTTATGTAACGGATAGACGCCATCATATCGGCATTTGCTGCGCTACGCTTAGCCTGATACAAAGGAGCATAAGCAGAAGCAGACATCATTGTATTGAATTTGTCTATTCTTGCCATGCGGATTACATAACCCTTAACAGCATTCCAATGTTCAAGGTAAGTACCTGATGGGTCTTTCTTAGGATCTTTTGTGATTTCATCTTCATATCCTTTTACAATTGCAGGATCAAACTGCTTTGTATCCGGATTGATAAATATCTGGCGGCCATTGAATTTGAACTGCTGCACCAAAGGGTGGGCATTCTGTCCATAGATCAGGTCTTTTGCTTCCTGCTCTGATGTCTGGATACCCATTTTATCGCAAATACCATTAACTATAGTCTCATAGCTGATAGACTGCAATACCTGCTCTCTGATCTGAGCTCTTGCAGCATCATCCAACGGACCACGATTGCTATATATACTGGTAAGTGTTTCGTATTCTTTTACTCTCAGTTCGTACTCTTTGGATTCTATCTTGGTACCATTAACAGTCATAACATTTGTGTCATGACCACCGAATATACCTCCAAAACTACCATTACGGGCATCAGATATGATAAAGCTTACAAGAGCAACGCCAATAACGCCACCCGCTATTTTCCCATACTTATTTCTAATCTTCTGAATTACGGCCATGAAGGTTCTATATTATTTTTATTAAGGAGTGCAAATTTATACCAAAAAATGTTATTTTTCACGTTATTAAAGTTTTTTATAGCGTATTTTTTTCATTTGGCAAGCAATATTTCGCCATTTATCTGTAAAATACCTCATTTTCTTCACTCTTATCCGCAAAATATCCTTTTCACTTATCAATTGATACTGATAAAATAGTATAACAACAGTTAACGATGAATAAGTGTGGAAACCGCTACCACAGCATGTTTCAGCAGATGGTCGCTAGACAAAAGCACAAATCTGCTACCCGTTTATGCACATATAACCACCTCAAGATAACTAAATTATCTGCTAGTGCATTTTTTTATAAAAAAGAAGACAAATAATACAGATTATTCTTTCATTAATTCATCTTGGCAGGAACCAAAAGTTGAAATTCTGGTATCAAAACCGTGAACTTTTTCTTGTTGAACAGATTTTCAATCAGATATGTACCATACATTTTCCCAATATCACTGCGCAATCCTGCTGCAGATGTATATTGATAACTGTTACCCGGCTCTATGATTGGTTGACGGCCAACTACACCCTCTCCCTGTACTTCACGGTGCGCACCATTGCTGTCCTTTATATGCCAGTGACGGCTAAGTAATTTTACCGGATAAAGCGTTTGGTTCTCTATTGTAATGCGGTAAGCAAACAGATATTCTGAATTTAACGGATTTGACTGGGAAGGTTGATAAAATGTTTCCACCTGAATACTAATCCCTTCCGTTACCTGATGCACCATATTTTAGATAATATTTCGGGCACAAAGTTAGTAAAAAAACTAATGCGTCACTTATTTATTACGTGCATTTATTTTTTCGTTTAACATATCAATAACAATGTCTCTTTCATAACCTTTTTGCAACATATATCTATAAATCTTAGCTTTTAGTGTGGGCTGATTTTTTTCGCTTTTGAGCTCATTTAGCTTTTTTTCGAGCAATTTCTGCATTATTTTATCATATTCTTCCCCATCTATCTCTGTCATTGCCCTTTTTATACAATAATCAGAGATCTTTTTAAAGCGTAAATGTTGCTTTATTTTCTCTTTTCCCCATTGTTTCATCCTGAATTTACCTCTGGCAAAAGCTCTGGCAAATCGTTCTTCATTCAATAGCCCGATACCTATAAGATCAGATATTCTGTTTTCTACTTCCGGAGTGGTGCAACCCAGTTCATACAATTTATTGCGCACCTCACTATGACAGCGTTCCTGATATTCACAATATCTTGTAATGGCAATTTGGGTTGTATCCACTTTCTTTATTCCTTTTTCGCTTTTCAACTTTTAAGTAAAAAATCGGAAAGAGGTCTTTCCGATTTTTACTCTTTACTTTTTTTGTGGAAGATTTTTATCTCCCCATGTAAACAATCAGTATTTGCACATCGCTAGGATTCACTCCACTTATGCGACTTGCCTGACCAATTGTTCTTGGTTTTATCTTCATTAGCTTTTGACGAGCTTCAATTGACATGGCAGTCAGTTTTTCATAGTTGAACTGCTCCGGAATGGCTAAATCTTCTAAAGAGGACATTTTTTGTACCATTTCGTGCTCTTTTTCGATATAAGTGGCATATTTTGCCATAATTTCTACCTGCTCGAGTATCAGTGGGCTACATTCTCCTATAGCAGCCTTTAATTCGGGTATTGCTTCGGCCATTTCTTTGATGCCTATGCCCGGGCGAAGCAACAATTTCATCACTTTTGATTTTTCAGAAATCAATGATGAACCATTCGCTTCAAGGTAAGGATTATAAACTGACGGTTCCGCAGGTAACTCATTGAGCAGCTTTTTTATTCTAGCAACTTCTTCCTCTTTTGCTTTTACCAAACTCAGTCTTTCATCAGATGCCAACCCAATGCTATGAGCCAATGGTGTGAGTCTTACATCAGCATTATCTTGTCTCAAAATTGTTCTGTATTCTGCACGACTGGTAAACATACGATATGG
>CANGMZ010000008.1 GCA_947454715.1 Chitinophagaceae bacterium | reverse complement strand
TATGCGAATATCCATCCACCCCATAAGGCCTGCCGTTATCAGCAGCGGAACAATATTCACCACAATAGAGATAACCAATATTCTCCATGAGCGGAACACAGCCACCATGCAACCGAAAATAAACAGGAACGCAAGTATAAGACTGTCACGTAAGCTATTGACAATAAATTTGCTGCCCTCCAGAAAGGTGATGCTGGTTCCGGTAAAAGTGACATCATACTTAGTGGAGTCAAAAATTTTGCTCACTTCCGGGCGTATCTTATCAAGCATCACAGGCAGTCTGCGAGAGCCTATATCTGCCATACTTACACTAATACGTGCCTTTTGTTTTGTGCTGTCTATAAATGAGCGAAGCAGTTTATTAAACATACTGTTATTATCGCCCTTTACTCTCAGGTATGACAATACAAAAGCCGCCTGTAGGGCATCTTCCGGTACTTTGTAGTAAGAACTGTCTCCTAAAAAGTATGCCTGATTGGCAAACTTCACACCCTCAGTTATGGCGAGTGGTCTGCCTATCTCAGGGTAAGTTTGCAGATACCTGCACAACTCATCCATTTTACCCATTACCTCTAGCGAATTAACCCCATTTTTTCTACGGGTATCAATCACTATTTCAAGCGGCATCACACCTTTAAAATTGCTTTCAAAAAATTTAAGATCCAGATATACCTTGTCTGACTTTGGTAGGTCATCAACTATGTGCGCATCATTTTTCAGTCGGGTAAGTCCCCAAACAGAAAACGCACAAACAACTATTGTAAAAGTATAAATCCAGGTTCTGTGGCTGAATACCCAATTGGTGATACGCGCCAGCAATTTATTGATCCATCCGCTTTCCAGATAGCTCGTGTGGCGCACATTAGGTGGTGGCAAGAAGCTAAACAATGCCGGAATAAACACCAGAGAAATAAAGAACAGTCCAAGTATATTAATACCCGCTACTAGCCCGAATTCCTTTAACAACACACTCTTTGTAAAGAAGAATACACCAAAACCAATACCCGCAGTAAGATTGGTAAAGAAAGTAACGATACCCATTCTATCTACCATGCGCAGTAGCGAGCGCATTTTATTCGGGTTCTTGTAATATTCAAAGTGGTATCTGTTCAGCAGGTACACACAATTAGGAATACCGATAACTACTACAAGTGGTGGTATGAGGGCAGTAAGTAAGGTGATTTTGTAGCCTAATAATACTATAGTACCCACCGACCATATAACACCAATAGCCACTACCAGCATAGATGCCAGCACCGCAGCCACGGAGCGGAAGAACAAAGCAAGAATAACAGCAGTCAATACAAACGAAAGAATCAGAAACAGACGCATCTCACTCTGCACCCGCATTGCCATTTCTGTACGAATGAGCGGCAAGCCGGAGTAGTGCATTTCTATATTATGTTTTTTGCCGAATTCTTCGCCAAGCCTTACTATTTCATTAATTACATTGGCTCTGCCCTTAGAGTTCAGAATGTCTTTCTGTATTCTTACCGCCATCAGGTAGGCACCTGAGTCGGGGTGATTGGCGTCTATGTTATATAGGAAGCCTTTATAAAATGGCAAACTCAAAAATGTTAGCTTGATGCTATCTACATTTTTAAAAGGAGGCTTGCCGGCAATAGTATCTACTCTCAGTTTTTGGGTTACCGTATCTTTTACCAGGTTTATTGCACCGGGAATGCTCAATACATTTTCAACTGCATTTACTTTCGCTATTGCATTTACCAATACGGCATAATCGTTGAAAAAAGCAGGCGAGAAGAAATCCTTGGTTTTTACACCTACTACCATCAGATTTCCGTCTTCACCAAATTGGCTGCGAAACTTCTGGTATTCAATATATTTAGGATTGTCTGTGGGTACTGCACTGGTGAATTCATAACTCAATTTTACCTGAGATGCGAAATAGCCCATTACTGATGTCCCTGCAAGGAGAATGACCAGTAACGCAATACGGAATTTTATAATAAAAGCGGCTATACTATGCCACATGCCGGAAAAATTGAGGTGAATAAAGTCGTAAAAGTACTAAAATTGTTGAATAGGGTACGATTTGTGTGATATAGTGTTATATCTATAATTTGCTTTAATATTTAAGCGTTCGTTTTTTAGTATTATTTATGTGCAAATGCGTATTGGCTTGTACGCAATTTCGGTCCCGCTGTTAATAAAATGTCCATGAGCGGGCAATACTAGTGATCATATATAAAGATGAAATGGCAATAATAAATAAACTGAATGTATAAATAGCTCCTGTTTAGTAGAATGCAATCGGGCTTTTTTATGGAAGTCAGCCGATTTTTATAGATGAAAAAGAGGGTCGATACTACTAGTATTAGTGGATTATTTCCTTAAACGGATGTTAAACACCCCCTCCCTTTGATAATGGGGCGAAAAAATGTTCTTATTATTGTACTTTAATATAGAATAGTATGCCGTCAAAAAAATATCAGTCATCAATTGAGAGCAATAGTGCTTTCATGGTGAAAATGGAAGATTTGGTTAAGGAGATTGTTATTCAAAACAATATACCATACTATAGAATTGAATCTAGAATGGATCACCAGATCAGTAGCTCCGGTGAGAACATATATATACCTGTAGTCAGAGTAGTTACCTACTTTGAAGATTCAGTAAGCAAAATTTCTCAAATCATTTGTTCTGAGTTTGATGTTACAAACGAACGTTCAAAAGACAAGAAGAAAATAAAGCTGGACAGCTTTTCATACAAACATGTTCAATTACTTGCGGCATTAAAACCTGCAAGACAAGAATTGATAGAATACCGCAGATCCGGTAGCAAGCAATTTGAGGTACATGTATGCTCTATGTTGCAAGATGCATGGGCCGGTATTGAAAAAGAACTTGGCTACGATAATGCTACTTTCCCTGAAGAAATGAAGCGTGATTTCTACAGAGTAGGCGCACTTCTGGAAATGGCAGATTTGGAATTTTTGAAGATACGCAGTCAGCTTAATTCTAAATACGGCTGGGTAGAACAGGTTAGCGCGAATATTGAAGAGCCTAAAGCAACAGAACAAACTGCTGCAGCACCACAATATGTTGCCCCTGTTCCTGTGGCTCCTGTGCCACAATATGTAGCTCCGGCCCCGATTCCACAGCCTGTAGAAGTGCCACAACCTGCGCCGGTAGCACAAATGCCTGTTCCGCAAGTTGTTGTAGCTCCGGCTCCGCAAATCCCGGTTCAGCCTATACCTGCTGCTGTTGTTAATGAGGTAGAATTACAGACACAGCATTTTGTACCTCAGGCTATACAACCTCAGGCACCTGTAGCTCCGGTTGTGCCAATGGACGAATACATTCCTCAGCAGATAATAAATAACGTAGGTAGTCAGGCGCCACATGAGTTAACTATACCGGCTCCTGCCCCACAGGTTGCACAAGTGGTTGCTCCTATTGTAGAAGAAGTGAAAGCGCACCCCGTGGTAGCTGCTGCCGCTACAGCTGCTACTGCTGCGCTCGCAATGGATGTCATAGACATGAATGTAGTTAATCCTGCATCATTGGCTATGAACATTGATCGTGTAGATAATGCGGTTGCCGTTGCCAACAATAATATCACCGAAGTTGCACATGATCCTTCAATGGCTGCGCATGAGGTAACTGAGGTTACGCCTGCTGCACCATCTGATGCTGTTGCGCTGAATATCGACAACGTTGAAACATTCAATATGAATGTGAACGGTATGATAGAAAGAAGAACAGAGGTAATTGTTGATAAAAACGATAATAAGAACGAAGAAGATATTCCTTTCTATGAGCGCGAAGAAAAGCCGGCAAAACCTGTTGGTTTAGATGAAAATGCTCAAATGACAGATGCTACACTGAAACAATATGTTATGGGTAGCAAGCTTGTAAAGGAAATAGATAGTGAAATTGCACGCAGAGCCGGAGCTACCTTAAATAATGAGGTGGATATTGAAGGTGATGTAGAGCGATTGAAGTACCTGAAAGTATATTCTCTGAAACAATTACACGAAAGAATTACCGATAATAAGAATGATGTGATAGCGTTTGCTGAAAAATGGATTGGCAAGGATAATGGCGGTTCATTTGATTCAGGAATCTGTTTGTTTTATCTGGAATATCTGTTGGTTGGTAAGAAAAACGACCCGGCATTTGCA
The DNA here is from genome assembly GCA_947454715.1 of Chitinophagaceae bacterium. Classification (GTDB taxonomy): domain Bacteria; phylum Bacteroidota; class Bacteroidia; order Chitinophagales; family Chitinophagaceae; genus Flavipsychrobacter. Next base: position 46,563 of record CANGMZ010000008.1, on the reverse strand, counting down.
GTGGAATATGTGCTTAAATTTATCTCTGATAATGATTACAGCGCGAGATTCATCATTCCAACGTATAGTTCTATCAGCAAAAATGACAAGCCTATTGCTTCTCATCTTACGCTTAAATAAGAATTACAGAAATTTTGCTAAAGCCCCGAATCTCGGGGCTTTTTTTTGTTTTTCAGGTAGAAAAAACGATGAATAGCGGTAGGTTAAAAACGAAAAAAAGTGCTTGGATTTCAAAAAATGGGTAGGTGGGTTTTTTATTTTTGAAGTAGCGATTTTGCTTAACAGTAATCGGAAAGTTTGTTGAGCAACAGGTAATTAACCACAAATTGACATCATTGAAAATAAGAATGAACAATTTTTTGAAAAAAGTTGCACTTTACAGAAAATAATTACTATCATTGTACAGTTTTTATATCAGAACACAACTATTACAAATAAAATTGCCATTTATGAAAAGATTGAAGCTACTCTTCACACTTGCAATACCTGTACTTCTCATACAGAACGCGCAGGCACAAACGTCTTCCAGACTTACTGCTAAGGCTGACTGGTACAACAACGGCGCTATTTTTGTTGCTAACGATAGCACATCGTATGCATATACCAACCCAAGAGGTGGTGATTTGAAGCACACGTTGAAATACAACACTGCGATGTCGTGGAAAGTTGTAGCTGGAGATACAGTATTCTCAAGTGATTCTACTATCTATCAGCAGTTTGATGCGAGCAACAACATTATCAGCAAGACTCGTACTTTCTGGAATGGTACTGCTTGGGTAAATGGCACTAAGACATTGTTCTTCTACGATGCATCTAATAACCTTGATACTGCAGTAGATCAAATCTGGGGTGGTACTAACTGGGTTAACGTTTCTAGAAACGTATATAGCTATACTTCAGGCAATCATCTTTATTCTAACCAATATCAGGTTTGGAACAGTACAACTTCTGCTTTTGTAGCTAATTCTCAGAAAACTTACTACTACAGCGTAGCAGGTAATTTGGTTCAGGAGCTTGATCAGAATTACAGCACTGTAACGAGCACTTATACTTACACAAACAAATTCGATTATACTTACACAGCTACTAACCAGTTGGCTAGTACTACTGCAAGTGTATGGAATGGTTCTGCATGGGTATCTAGCTACATGTATAACTACACTTACGATACTGCAGGTGATTTGATCAACACATTGTATCAGACTTACAACACTACTACTGCAGCATGGGACAACATCACGTTGAACACATACAGCAGCTTTGTAAGCGCAAATCCTCAGATGGAAATCGATCAGGTTTGGGATACAACTGGCGGTGGTTTCTGGAAGAACAATCTTGAGCGCACTTATTCTTACAACTCTTTCAACCAGCTTACACACTCTGTAGCTGAGTCTTGGAACGTTGCTGGTTTCTGGGAGCATGCTAACGGCGATCCTGCTGCTAACTACTACTACGAAACTTACACAACTACTGGTGTAAACAATGTTGTAGCTAACGGTGAAGTTTCTATCTTCCCTGTTCCTGCTCAGAACATGTTGAACATCAAGTTGAACTGGAACGAAGCTCAGGCATTCACAGTTACGATCATCGATATGAACGGTAGCGTTGTTAGACAGTGGAGTGTTGCTCCAACTGCTCAGTACAACACAAGCGTACCTGTTCAGAACTTTGCTACAGGTAACTATGTTGTTAAGATCACTGGTGCTAACAGCCAGATCGTTAAACAAATCGTAGTAGCTCACTAATCATTAGTAATATATCATTCAATAATAAAGCCTCGCAATTGCGAGGCTTTATTATTTGTATCAATTCGTAGGTTTTAAAAAGGTATTGAACTGAACGTTGTTGTTGAGCTATTAACTCAGTGCTGCAATCGCATTACTGAAGTTATGGATGTCTTCCTCGGTTGTGTCCCAGGAGCACATCAATCTTACTTCATGCGTGCTGTCCTTCCAAACGTAGAACGGGAAATGTTTTTGTAATGGTTCATACCACTCACGAGGTATTTCTGCAAACAATGCATTCGCCTGAACCGGTCTTGTAATATTTACTCCTTTGTGTTTGGTAATAGTAGATTCCAGCAGTTTGGCCATATTGTTGGCATGGGTAGCTGTTTTTCTCCACAATTCATTGGTTATCATGGCTTCAAACTGAGCAGCAATAAATCGTGTTTTTGATGCCAACTGCATGATCTGTTTATGGCGGAAGGCAATATGCTTATTCAGCTCTTTATTAAACACAATTACAGCCTCTCCATACATCATCCCCGCCTTAGTGCCTCCAAGAGATAAAATATCAACACCTGCTGCGCTGCTAATGTCCTTTAAGTCGCAACAAAGTGCGGCTGCAGCATTGAAAAAGCGGGAGCCATCAACATGTAAGTATAAGCCATTTTCATGCGCCAGCTTACTGAGTGTGCTTATTTCATCCGGCGTATACAGAGTGCCATATTCAGTGCTTTGTGTGATAGATAAGAGTGCAGTTTGTGCATAATGTACATCGCCTTTGCGGATCAGTCGTTCTCTGATAGCAGCAGGACCTATTTTACCATTTTCATCTGCCGGAATTGGGAAAAATCTGCAACCTGTAAATGTTTCCGGAGCAGAAGATTCGTCGCAATAAATATGAGAGGTATCTGCACATAAAACCGCATTGTAAGACAGGGTAGCACTACTGATACTCAATACATTAGCGCCAGTGCCATTAAATACAAAATAGACGGAAAGGTCTGTGTTGAATACTTCTTTTAAATGAGCGGTAACTCTGGCTGTTATTTCGTCGGCCCCGTAAGAGCGTGCGTGGCCCGAATTAGCTTTATGGAGGGCCTCCATTACTTCGGGCAGTACTCCCGCATAATTATCACTGGCAAAGCTTTTCATTAAATATATTTTAGCTCTAAAATTAAGGGTTTTCCGTACTTTAGGGTATTGAAAATATCGCAAGTGAAAAGTTTATTGTTCTTTTTGTTGGCGTTGCTGTTATCAGGTGCATTATATGCCCAGTATCCGGTCAAAATGAGGAATTTATGGACTCGCCCTCAGGTTCATGTGCTGTTCAACGGCTATAGGGTCTCTTTTGCCATCAGAGATATTAATAAAACGCTTGCTTTGCTTCGCTCGGCAGGTGATGATTCCCACCCTTCATACTGTGCCTTAGACACGAGTAAGGACTTCTCTTATGAATTATATGAGGGCACAAGAACAGAATATAAAGAACAGATGGAGTCATTGCTGCAAAATGTGGTTGGGCCTTTTTTAATTACAGCAGGCAGGGCGGTGGTGCAGGATAGCAGAAATAGAGTGTTGCAAGAGGTAATCACCGATATTAAATATGAAGGGACAGGGGAGCAGAATGTATACGTTAACTTCTTTGACCCTAAAACTAAAAAGATGTTGTTTGCCGGTATTATGTCTCTTGCTATTTACAAAATGGATTTAGGTATCGACGATTAATTACGATTTATGGAATTTGGAAAGGTACCGGATCAGGAATTAGCGCAGATAGATTTCAGATTACCTGCAGACCCTGTCGAAAATAGAGCCGTGCTGGCAGCAGGAAGGGGAAATACAAAATTTCATATAGGCTGCACAAGCTGGGGTAGGAAAGAGTGGGTAGGTAAGTATTATGCAAAGGGCACCAGGGAGAAAGATTTTTTAGCTGCGTATAGCAGGCAGTTCAATTGTATTGAGTTCAATGGATTTTACTATAACCTCTATGCTCCTGAGCAAATAGAAAAATGGGCTAGTCAGGTGCCGGAGGGTTTTCTGTTCTGTCCGAAGTTTACTCAATCTATTACACATACCCGGAAGCTGAGAAATGTGGAACATGAGTTGGCGGATTTTCTATATACACTAGAAGCCTTTAAGGAGCGATTGGGCCCTGCATTTCTGATGCCTTATCCGCAGATGGGTATTAATTACAGAGCAACTATAGAGGATTTTATCAGTCAATTACCTACTGATTTTCAATTATTCATGGAGTTGAGGCAAGAAGATTGGTATGCAACAGAGGGTGGTTATGACCGCAATATGTATGCTTTTATGGCTAGTAAGAAAAAAGGATTGGTAATCACAGATGCAGCAGGTAGGAGAGATTGTGTACACATGCATTTAACCATTCCACAATGCTTTATACGATTTGTGGGGAATGGATTACACAAAACAGATTATACACGAATAGATGAGTGGGTGCAACGCATAAAACTATGGATGGCTGCCGGATTAGAGCATTGTTATTTTTTCGTGCATCAGCATGATGAGCTACATACACCGGAATTCATCAGATACTTCATTGCACAGTTGAACAAACACTGCGGTACTAACTTAATCCCACCCAAGGAATATATTGACCCGGTAGCTACATTGTTTTGATTGTCAATGAGAGGTATAGTTAATTCACTTTCGAACGGAATTATTTCTTAACAAATAATAAGCTATTGTCTAATTATTAGTTGGTATAAAGATTTTATTGAGTTAAAATGTCCACTAATTAGTGATGTTGTTGACAATGTTATTATCTTTGTAGCATATTTTGAAAATTTGTAGTTAAACCTATTGCCGAAAACACTATGCCTACAAAAGAAGAAGCAGAACAGTTTCTGCGAGATTTACATGCAAAAATGCAGGTATATGAAATAAGATACAGACCTAGAGATAAAAACCTGAAGTCGCTTTTAGAATTAGATATGTCGCCCAACGAAAGACGAGAAGTGATATTGGGGCTTACTTATAAGGACTGTTTTTCCGGGCCTAAAAAAGACACGTATATGATACCCCCTATGCCCGATTATTTTGAATTTGGAAAGGAGATTAAGGGGCATACCATCTATATAAAAATAAACCTTGGTCGTCAAAGTAAACCTATTGATTGTATGTCATTTCATATTGCAGAGCGACCGATTGTTTACCATCTAAAAAACATTTAACATGGAAAAGATAATAGAATGTACATTTTGCGATGGCGAAGCAAAATTGCAGCATGAGAAAAAAGATATATCTTATAGGAAAGAAGATTTTTGCATTAATCAATATTATTATAAATGCGAAAAATGTGGTGAAGAATTTACGACTGACAAAGTAGATGAAAATGCGTTGTTGCAAGTTCATAACCAATACAGAACCAAACATACAATTCCGTTTGTTTATGAAATTATAGAAACAAGGGAGAAGTATGGCTTATCTGCTGCGAGAATGAATGAAATATTAGGAATGGGGGCAAATAGCTATTCTAACTTTGAAAAAGGAGATATCCCTTCTTCTGCTATAGCTACTTTGCTAACATTAGCCGACAATCCCTCTATTTTTAAAGAGATGGCATCAAGTAAAAAAGAGCTTTTTAATGCTAGGGCTTTTGATGAATTGATTGCGAAAATAGATAGGTTAATAATTAAAGAAGGGGAAAGTAGACTAGTTCGTATTGATTATGAAAGTAAACCCAGTTCGCTAAATGGGTTTAGAGTGGCAAGTATGGAGCGAATCGCAAGTATACTATGCTATTTTTTAAGTACGTGCAAAAGAGACTTTAACGATAAATTGAAGTTAAATAAAATGTTGTTTTACACTGATTTTATTGGCTATCAAAACAATGGACAATCTTTGTCAGGGTTATCATACAGAGCTATTCAGCACGGGCCCGCTCCCAGTTTTTATGATGCTTTATTTACCTATTTACAAGCAGGAAAGTATATAGATGCCGAATGGGAGGAAAGCCCAAACAGAGGGGCAGTTCAGATATTTGTTCCATCTACTGCTTCTGATTTAGAACTGTTTTCAGATAGCGAAAAAGAGATAATATATTTTATTCAAACTAAATTTAAGGACACCCCATCTTGGGATTTAAGAAACAAGAGTCATGATGCACTTGGTTGGTTAGAATGCCACCCTAACAAAGAGATAATTGATTATCAGAAATATGCCTATAGTCTGGCATTATAGATTGATACTTACAGGCAATGGATTATTGTTGCTGTTAATTAAGTAATTGCCCTATTAATTCTTTGAGTAATTCTTTATCATCGCTGTTGCTTTTAATGCCTACAGCCATTGTGCTGTATTTGCCTAGTAGCATCATAGCTCGTTCTACTCTTGCTCGTGGCCATTGTTGGGTAGCGGCCATTGTTTCCTTCAATTTCCAATAGCCTAGCGCTGCAATAATGTCTTTTTCTGGTTTTCCAACAAGGTGGGTAGCCATGTATAGCTTACTGAAATGGCTGTAGAACGAGCCTATCAATAGCGGCATGGGGGCAGCCTTGGGGCTGGCAAGAAAGTAGTTAAGCATGCGGTATAGCTTATCTCTGTCATTGCCGGTAACCGCATCGGGGAACTCAAAAATGTTGTACTCCCTGCTGATACCTATATATTTTTGAATCATTGCTGCCGTCAGCTCTTTCTCTTCCGGCACATTGATTCTTACTTTTTCTATTTCGTTAGCTATTTTTTGTAGATCATTACCCAGATAGGTGGCGAGTATTTGCGCTTCACGTTCTGCAATTTTGAACCCTATTTCTTTGCCGTAATCTTGTATCCAACCGGGCATAGCGGTATCTTTAACCTTTTCAGAGTTGAAATACAAGCCTTTTTCCTTGGCAAACTTTACTACTTTGGTTTTTCCGTCTGCTTTTTTAAACCTGTATTCTATAAGTAATACGGTTGTAGGAGAAGGTTTTTCCAGATAGCCGGCCAGTTCATTAAAATCTTTAAGTTGTGCAGCTTCTTTAAGTATTACGACCTGTCTTTCTGCAAACATCGGGAAGCGTCTGCAGGCATTCACCACATCGGCCCAGGTCACATCTTTACCATAGAGTGTGATCAGGTTGAAATCCTTTTCATGTGGCAGCAAAATATCATTCTCAAAATGAGTTGTCAGTGCATCAATATAATAAGGCTCTTCCCCATCTATAAGATAGAATGGAGCATATTGCCTCATTTTAAGGGTTTGGAGTATTTTATTATAATCAGCGTTCATACTATTCTTTCACAAATATAGGCTCGGGATCGATATTATGAATTCCTGCCAGTCTTAAATATACTTTTGCAGAGGTGTAAACATCCTGAAGACAGTAGCTGCCTATTCGTGGCAGGTCATTGTCGTCATAGAATACCCCGGCCACCATGCTGCCGTCTATGTCAGACTTAGGCGAAGGTATGCCTAAAACAGCCGCTAGAAGAGAGAGAGAAGTAAAATTTTTATAATCGCCGAATCGCCACATATCCATTGTGTCTATATGATTGACTTCCCAGGGCTTTTTGCCTTGCACCTGCATAGATGCAGGTATTTTTATGGCATTGATAATCATGCGCCTACAAAGGAATGGGATATCAAATTCTTTTATGTTATGACCGCAAAATCGGAAGTCGGAATGCATATTTGCGAACTTGCTCAGGACCGCGCAAAAATCATTTAACAAAATTTTCTCATTGGTATTTGTGAGCGATTTTAGTCTCATTTTCCAGTTTCCGTCCTGTTCATACAGGCTGCCGATGCCAATACAGACTACTTTGGCAAATTCAGAGAAAACCCCTGCTCTTTCGCTGAAAAGTGTTGCGGGGTCTGCATCTTGCTCCGGAACGTTTCTCAGAATCCGTGTTTTTTTTGTCCATTCTTTCTGCAAATTTTCTGTTAAAGATGAATAGTTGTGCTCTATTGGCACGGTTTCTATATCTATGAACAATATCCCTTTCAGTTGCTCCATGGCAAACAATGTATATATTTGTACTGAATTACTAAATCTCAATTAAAACCAACACACAGGATTATGAGCCAATTTAATCAATCCGGGCAACAAATGCCGGAAGAAAATAACAACAAAAGTAAGCCAATTATCTATTGGGCTATTATAGGTGTTTTGCTCGTAGCATGCATTGCCTTGTTTGTAAGCAAGAACAAAATGGCAGAAGAAAATGATGCAAACAGCAAACGCATGCAATCTCAGCTTGATTCAGTAAAAACTGACAGAGCAACATTGCAGACAGATTTCGATGCTGCTTCAGCTAAAATAGACCAATTGGTTTCTCAGAATGCAAAGTTGGATAGCAACTTGCAGAAAGACCAGGCAGAAATGCTGGCTATGCAGCAGAAAATCAAGAGCATGTTGGGTAACAGCAAGGCTACTGCTGCTGAGTTGAAGAAAGCTAGAGAAATGATCAACTCTCTGAACGACAAGACAGCTAAATACGAAGCTCGTATTGCTGAATTGGAAAAAGAGAACGGTGTTTTGACTAACAAGAACACTGTATTGACAAAGGAAAGAGATTCTACAGTTACTCAGAACATTGCAATCAAGAGAATAGGTTCTGTATTACATGCATCTAACATCCGTCTTGAACCAATTCACAAGAAGAAGAATGGTAAAGAAAAGGAAACTGCAAGAGCTAAGAAAGTTGATGTTTTGAGAATCAAGTTCGATATCGACGAGAACAGAATTGCTGAAAGCGGAACAAAACAGATATACTTGCGTATGGTAGCACCTGATGGTACTATCTTGAGCAGCACAACTAACGGTTCTGGAAAATTGACTACAGCTAAAGGTGATCAGATTAGTTTCTCTATCATGAAAGAAATTTCATTGGTAAAAGAAATGCCGGTTAAAGATGTAGTCGTAGATTGGAACCAGGAAGGTGATTTTGCTCGTGGTAACTACATGATTGAAATATTTAGCGAAGGTTATAAAGTAGGTAGCGGAAACGTAACCCTGAAATAATAACAGATTACAAATACCTGATACTGCATTATAAAATTCAATTAACAATTTTATAATGCAGTATTCTTTTTTGTTGTGGTTGGGTGTTCTAATATTGCTCCTGTAACTAAGTACTAATTATGGAAGTTTTCCCAGGGAAAATATTGATCGTAGATGATGAACCGGATATTGTAGAGTTTATTAGTTATAACCTGAAAAATAAAGGGTATCTGATAGCTACTGCAAATGATGGTGTTGAAGCTATTCGTAAGGCAAAAGATTTTCGTCCGGATCTGATACTTATGGATATAATGATGCCAAATAAAGATGGACTGGAAGCGGTGAAGGAGTTGAGAGTATTGCCGGAATTTGAAGACACTGCTATCATATTCCTTACTGCACTCAACGATGAGAAGTACGAAATTGAGGGGCTGAAAATAGGTGCGGATGATTTTATTTCTAAGCCAATAAAGCCGGAGCTACTGGCTACCCGCATTGGTGCTACATTGCGCAGATTCCGTAAGGACGATGCACAGGAACAAAAAGTCACTTTCGGTGATTTGGAAATCAACAAAACAAAATTCTCTGTATTCTATAAGGGAGAAGAGATATTGCTTGCTAAAAAAGAATTTGAACTACTTTCTTTACTTGCTTCAAAGCCGGGTCGGGTATTCCTCAGAAATGAGATATTACAAAGAGTGTGGGGAACTGATGTAATTGTTGGTGATCGTACTATTGATGTACACATTCGCAAAATACGTCAGAAAGCAGGCATAGATCTGATTACAACTGTTAAAGGTGTTGGATATAAGTTTGAATTAGAGTAGCTTAGTATCATGTCTGTACTGGATACTAAAAATATCACCCCCCGGTCATTATCATTTTTTACCGCACTGATTATATCGGTCATCAATGCACTGCTGAGCTTATTGGTACACCCAATGTGGTATACTCCGCTTATCGTGTTTTGCGTGACCTTTATTATTATATACAGTTTGTATTACTACACACTGCAACGATTTATTTATCGCAAAATAAAACTGATATATAAATTTATATACCAGACTAAAGCGACTAAGAAAGAAGAGATATTCTACAAGCATATTCTACCTCAGAAATCGATAGAAGAGGTAAGTGAAGATGTAGAGAAATGGGCACTGCAACGTAAGCAGGAAATTGAAGTACTGCAGCAGAACGAAAAATTCAGAAAGGAGTTTCTGATGAATCTTGCCCATGAGTTGCGTACGCCTATTTTTTCGGTTCAGGGATATGTAGATACATTGCTGAATGGTGCACTGGAAGATGAGAATGTGAACCGTAAGTTTTTATCTAATACCTCAAAAAGTATTGACAGACTGGTAAGGTTGGTTGATGATCTTGACGAAATTTCTAAATTGGAATCAGGTAAAATACCGATTATACAAGAAAGCTTTGTGATACAGGATTTGATCAGTGATGTTTATGAAGAGTTTTCATTAAAAGCTAAAGAACGGAATACCGAATTATTATTTAAGAAGGGTACAGAGCGACCAATATGGGTGCATGCAGACATGCCCAAGATAAAGCAGGTGCTTGTTAACCTTATAGAAAATGCCCTGAAATATGGCAATGATGGTGGTACTATAACCTCAGGTTGCTATGTTGTGGATGAAAAGTCTATCTATGTAGAAATATCTGATAATGGTCCCGGCATATCAGAAGAGCATCTTCCCCGAATTTTTGAAAGATTTTACCGTGCCGATAGGAGCAGGGCGCGTGCCATCGGTGGTACAGGTTTGGGTTTGGCAATTGTTAAACACATTATTGAGGCGCATAGCCAAACCGTAAATGTAAGAAGTAAATTGGGCGTTGGTTCGTCATTTGGGTTTACTTTAGACAAGAGTGAAACACCTCAACGTTTTATATAATCAAGTAATTTTTACTGCATTTTGCTTACTTCGATTGGCATAATATTTGCCGATAGTTTATATGGTAAGTTGCGCAATTGCAAGCCTAAATTTCAATGTGATATAATCCAAGTATTTATGCATTAATGATGCATAAAAGCAGCGAATAGCTTACCACTAACTGCGAAAATCGGGTTTATGGAATTTGCTAAGATTAAGAATAAGGGCCAAGCCCGGTTGTTTCAGAACGATGTTCTTGAAATGATGACTAAGACACACCCGTTTGTGGTGTACATTATGTACTTCCCGCTTATTGTTTTTATGCTGTATGAGGGTGCAGTTCATAGGGGGATTTCACCAACCAAAGAGACTATTCTGTTTTTGTCCGGCGTGCTGTTTTGGACACTTTTTGAATACATTATGCATCGGTATATTTTCCATATTATTGCCGAGAGTGAGCGTGCAAAAAGAATAGTCTACACAATGCATGGTGTGCATCATGAATATCCCAGAGATAAAGACAGGCTATTTATGCCTCCGGTACCCAGCATAATTTTGGTTGCCATAATCTATTACAGTATGTATTCTGTAATGAGATGGTCTGCGTTATCGTTTTTTCCGGGTTTCTTGTTTGGTTATATAGCCTATGGATCTATGCATTACGCAATTCATGCCTTTCCTCCGCCAAAGTATTTAAAAGCCTTGTGGCGAAACCACCACCTTCATCATTATAAACACCCCGATAAGGGATTTGGAGTAAGCTCTGTAATTTGGGATGTAGTGTTCCGGACCGTGCCAAAGAAAGAAGAATAAAATATCTACCATAAAAGGATAACCCGCTTCAGATAGAGGCGGGTTATTCATTATAATATAGTTTTATTACGTCTGCTATTTATTTGAATGTAGCATTGGGTGACTGAGGGACTGTGTTTATATTTCTTTGCTTGTTTTTTGCAGGTCCGTCATATTGAGGGCTTTTTTCACCGTTATAGGGTGCTGTAGCATTATTAATAGTGTCGGCCAATGAATCGGTATGTGGAATGTATCTATTTGTTGGTGCACCGTTTAACGACTGAGATTGAGGTGCTTTTACGGGTTGAGTGGCGTACGTTTTTGTAGAATATGTTGCAATAACACCATTGGGCGTAACTACTGTTTGGGTTTTGTTTATTGTGTGGCGTGTTTTGGTTGTGCGGGTCTTTACAGAGTTGCGTGTATTGGGCTGCTGAGCACAAATATGATAATCACCCTTACCCTTGCATACGGCGAAGTTTTTATCATTGTCTGATTTGGTGGCTACAGTCGTTTGCGGTTCCTTTATTATTGTCGTTTTTTTGGCTACAGACGGTTTTTTGCCACAGGTGTAGTATGTTTTACTCCCTTTACAAACTTTGTAGTTTTTGGCATAATTAGTTGTGTCAGCCGGCACAATTGTTTTTACGGTGGTCGTTCGGATAGTTGTTGTTGTTTGGGCGCATGCGCTGGTAACAGATAAACTAATGACGGAAAGTGCTATTAATAATTTTTTCATGATTATATCAGTTTTAAATAGGTAAAGATGAATTACCATTTACCTGTTCTAAAAACTGTTCCCTTAGAAGTTAAGGTTATCACAAAGGAGGGGTGGCATAAAAAAAGCGAGAACTACTGTTCCCGCTTTTAGATAATATGTTGATTGTCTATTTCTGTTGTTCTTTACCATCTCCCTCAAAGCCCTGTAATGTGGACATGAGTTGCTGCATGGTGCGTTGGTAATTATTGCTCGACCCATCGAGAAATATTGTATTTCCTTTCCCGAATTCAGCAAAATGCTTGATGGCATCGGTCCACATAGAGAATAGGATAAAAGAGGCATCGAGATTTGCTGTTTCCATCTCTTTTGCTGCCAGTGCCATACCTTTTGCCACCTCTTCACGAAATAGTGCCACACCTTGTCCGCGCATTTGTGCCGCTTGTCTTTCTGCTTCTGCAGATATTTTTATGGCATTACCTTCAGCTTCAGCTGCCTTAGTTTTGGTAATCAGTAATGCCTGACCTTCATTTTCAGCGGCTGCCTTCAGGTTGTTAGACGCTACTACCTGTGCCATGGACCGTAAGATAGCTTCATCGAATGTGATATCGTTAATTTGTATATCTAAAAGATGGTAGCCCCAGCCTTCCAGTTGGTGATCGAGTTGGCCTTTTACGTGGTCTATGATTTCAGAACGCAATTGTAAAATTTCTGATTGCTTTTTTGTTGCAACAAAACCTCTTACTTCCCCTTCAACAGAGCGGATAAGTGCCTGCATGAAACTTTGCTCATCAACAAACTTAAAAGCGACATTCTCTATAGTACTACTCTCTTCATTAAGCACAGAGTAAAGTAGCATTGCAGAAAAGTAAATATTGGCCTGATCTTGTGATATTGCCTGAAATTTGAGTTCTTTAGATCTGTTCTGGTAAGAGATACGTTTGAATATCTGCTCAATAAGAGGAATTCTGAAATTAAGTCCCGGATGTAGGATACGTCTGAACTTTCCAAAAACGGTGATTACGGCTACTGTACCTTGCTGAACAGTGACGAAGCACATAAAAAGCAATCCTAATGCGATAAAGAGCAGAACAACTGAAGGTACCATGGATATATGTTTAAGCGGATACGAAAATATAGAATATTTTATAATTATTTTTGAATGCGGTCATATTTAATATTGCACGACCCAACCCATCAGAAATAAAGTTGCATAATTGTTTAACTTCACCTTTTTGGAATAGTCTATGAAGTTGAAATTGGATGAGGCATCGATGGAGGACGAGTTTTTTGCCGGTGCTTTTTTGATTGGGATAGTGAGTGGTTTACCTGCATACCGCTTGTGTTGGATGATCAATAATCATTTTGATCTCGATTTCAGGTGTGAGGCAGATATGGGTATGCAATTATCAATAAAAGGTAATATTACCCATTTGCCTGTATATCAGCATGTAATACCGAATAGCTTTTACAGGCATTTACTGTATAAACTGAAGGTGGATAGTGCTTCATTGTTGCCTGAGATGAGTAAGATTGATTATATGTGGATGGTGCAGACGCGTAGAGCGGAGGAGGACGCCATAAGAATTGCGGGTGAACTTAAGAAGATACCTGACATATTGTTGTCACAGATAATGGATAGGGGGCAGTTTAAGAATTTAAAAAATTTATTAGTGTAAATAATATTGTTTTTAAGATTATTTGAAAGAATATAAAAAGTAACCGGTTAATTATTCAAAAAGTTTGGGGCAAAGTGGCCAAGGTCAATCGATAACTGCGAACTTTTGCTATTTTTGTCGCCTTGTCTAATATAATATCATGAACTATCGTAAAGTCAATAACCTTCTTGGTTGGATTACCGGGGCAATAGCTCTGTTTGTTTACATGAGTACAATGGAGCGCACTGTTAGCTTCTGGGACTGTGGTGAGTTTCTTTCTTGTGCGTATAAGTTAGAAGTAGGTCACTCCCCCGGGGCTCCGTTCTTTATGTTAGTTCAGCGCATATTTGCATTGTTTTCAGGTGGTGACGCGGCTATAGGCGGAGCATCAACTAATGCGGCTTTTGCCATCAACTCATTGTCGGCAGTAACCAGTGCATTAACTATATTATTCCTATTCTGGACCATCACACACTTTGCAAAAAGATTGATAGCTCCCGGTAAGGATGAGCCAACCAGCAATCAACTTTCATTAATCATGGGAGCGGGTCTGGTAGGTGCATTGGCATATACATTCTCTGATACTTTCTGGTTTTCGGCAGTTGAGGCGGAAGTTTATGCAACATCATCTTTCTTTACCGCTATAACCTTTTGGGCTGTGCTTAAATGGGAACATGTGGCAGATGAAAAACATGCGGACCGCTGGTTAGTGTTGATTTCCTTCTTGTTGGGTGTATCTGTGTGCGTCCATCTGTTGAACTTATTGACGATTCCTGCGGTAGCAATGGTTTACTATTTCCGTCGCTACAAAGCTACTTACCTTGGTACATTCATTGCTTTCATAGCCGGTTGTGCGGTATTGGCATTCGTTCAGTTTGGTGTCATACAGTATATACCGAAGCTGGCGTCTAAATTTGATATTCTGTTTACCAATGGTTTTGGAACATCATTTGATCTCGGTGCTATTGTATTCCTGTTTATACTAGTGGGTGTACTTGTGTTTGGTTTATTATTTGCTAAGCGCAAAAACAATGTTACGCTGCACACAGCAGTATTGTGTGTGGTATTTATCATCATCGGTTATTCAAGTTATCTGGTAGCTATCATCCGCTCACGTGCAGATGTGCCAATTGATATGACTAACCCTGATAACCCAATCAGTTTCCTTGATTATGTGAACCGTGAGCAGTTTGGTCAACAACCAATCTTCTTTGGCCCATACTATACAAGCCGTTACGAAGAGCTGGATACTACAGGTAAGTTATATACTCAGAATAAGGTAAATGGTAAAGACCATTACGATATTGTAGGCGCAAAGAGAGTTCCTATCTACAAGGGCGACCAATTACATTTCTTCCCACGTATCTGGGATCAGGAAGGTAATCACGTTAATTTTTATAAGAACATGCTGAACCTGAAGGATGGTGAAGAACCAACATCGGGAGACAACATGAAGTACTTCTTTAGTTATCAGATGAACTGGATGTGGTGGAGATTCTTTATGTGGAACTTTGCCGGTCGCCAGAATGATATGGAAGGACAGTTAGATCCGCAGCGTGGTAACTGGATATCAGGTATACCATTTATTGATAAAATGCGTGGATTGGGCGATACAGATAACATGGGTAATGGTTTCAGCAATAACGATGCACATAACAAATTGTATCTGTTGCCATTCCTGTTGGGTGCGTTTGGTCTTGTGTATCAGTTCAACAGAAACAGAAAAGACGGTATGGTTGTAATGATGCTGTTCTTCTTTACCGGAGCGGCTATTGGTATATTCCTGAATATGAATCCATTACAGCCACGTGAGCGTGACTATGCGTTCGCCGGTTGTACCTATACATTTGCTATATGGATTGGTTTGGGTGTGCTTATGGTCAATGAGTGGATGCAAAGAGTAGTGAAGGGCTCGGCAGGTTCATATCTAAGCACAGGTGTTTGCATGTTGGCCGTTCCTGCCCTTATGGCTAAGGTTGAGTGGAATGATCACGATCGTTCTCATAAAACATTGGCTCGTGATGTGGCACACAATACATTATCTGCTTGTGCACCTAATGCCGTGTTGTTCACCTTCGGTGATAACCAAACATACCCGCTTTGGTACATACAGGAAATAGAAGGATACCGCAGAGACGTGCGTATCATCAATACGAGTCTTTTGGGTATTGACTGGTATGTAGATCAGCTCAACTATCGTACTAACGATGCTGATGCTGTACCAATGATCTGGAAGAAAGATAACTACACCGGAGATAGAGCTAACTACATAATGTACTATGATAATCCTAAGGTAAATCTGCCAAAGAATCAGTACATAAACCTTATAGATATCTGCAATTTCATGAACAGCAATGATCCTGATGCAAAGGTATCTACAAGGGGTGGTGGTGAATTGAATTACATGCCAACCAAGAACTTCTATGTGCCTACTTTGAGTAAGGAGCAATTAGTGAAAATGGGACTTGTTGATGCGGCAGATACTTCACGTATCATTCCGGAAATGAAGTTTACATATCCTAAGGAAAGTGCGTATAAGAGTGACCTTGCAATATTGAATATATTGGCAGCGGTAGCTAAGGAAGGTTGGAAACGTCCGTTATACTTTGATGCAGGTTTGCGTCAGGGAGACTATGGTGGTACAGGTGATTACCTGCGTTTAGAAGGTACTGTTTACCGCTTGATGCCATTTAAGTATAACGACTCAATAAAAACTACTTCTCAGATATTAGGTACTATCAATACAGAGAAGAGTTACAACTTGTTCATGGGCTTCAGTTGGGGCGGTGGTGAGCGCAATGATGTTTACTTCGATGAGCCTAACCGTCATGAATTTGTGACTTACCGTATGGATGTGGCATCTATTGCTAATGCATTGACTGCAGAAGGCAAGAAAGATAAAGCAGTAAAACTGTTAGATAAAGTAATGACCGGTATTACGGAGCATTCTTACTACTATGATTACACTGCTTACTTTATTGCAGCGGCTTACTATCGTGCAGGTGATATTAAGAAAGGACAGGAATTGACAAAGAAGATTGTTCGTAATTCTGAAGATGCACTTAACTGGACCGCATCACTGAATGATAATGTTAAAGACGCTATGAGCTTTGATATCAGACAGCAGTTCCAGGTATTGCAGTCATTGGCAAGTACAGCATTCTATTCCGGTGATTCGGTTTATGCCAAGACCATTGTGAACACAATGCAAAGGATACAACCAAACGTGAAAGAGCAACTCAACGCTAAATCTGCTCCGGCAGGTGGCGGTGATGAAGAATAATAATTAGATTGAATTGAAAGGCTGTTCCTGAAAAGGAGCAGCCTTTTTCATTTATGACGAGGGTCATAAGTACAGTCGGGTGAATAGCTAATTTTGTATTCGGGTATTTTGTGGCTAATTTCATGTAACAACAGCAGATAATGAAAGCACTAAAAGGGCGTAATAAGGATTACCTTGTTTTCTGGGGCACAAGCCTCGGATATGCGCTGTTTATGTTTTATTTGTTGTCATCATTTACTAAGGTCAGGCTCTTTCATAACAGGTTTACATCAAGACCAGTAGCGCAAACCTTGTATATGGGTAAGTGGGATCTTTATACGGCATCGCCTATGGCTACTATTGCCAAGCTATACTCTGTAAAAGGGAAAGAGGTGGTGCCAATTGATATAAGACCATTTGCCAGTGAATATGCTTTCGGGCTCAACAGAACTCCTAAATTGATTGCTCAGGAGATTACTGCGATAACCAAGGATTCTATGCTTATGCACGATGCTTATTTGTACACTATACAGATGCCTGTTAACGGAGACTTGAATAAGTTTATTGGTGCTGATACGTTGCATGTAAATGATGTGCGGTTAAGCAATGTAACTTATCTGCAAGGCAGATATTTAATCACTTTGGTAGATCCGCTAACGTGGCAGGAACAACGGTTGCGTATGCCGGGTGTTCAAACTATAAAAGTCATGTCTGTAAACATACTCCGCCCATGATAGATAATCTGATCACTTATCTGAAAAACAAACAGGTACATACACCACGTTTGGCATTGGCGCGCTTTTTATTGGCGTTTGGGATGTTGCTGACATTGCTGTTTAACGACATGAGTATTGTGGCTAACCATAATTACGATAAGCTACCTGAGTATAGTGCCAAACATACCGTTGCCCGTTCTGTACCATTTAAGCAGCTGGATTTGTTTATGGTGATACCCCCGGCCACAGCCAAAATAGTAGTGATGGTGATTCTGCTATTGGTGATGTCGGGGTTTGTGCCACAGGTAACGGCTATTCTGCATTTTATAGCCTGTTTCAGTTATCATAATTATTTTCTGATTGTCAATGGAGGTGATGAAGTGACTTTTGTTTTGTCTTTGTTGTTGATACCGTTGTGTATTACAGATCCACGAATCAATCAGTGGCGTGCCACACCGCCAAAGGCATCGTCAAGGAATATTACAGCTAATATTGCGCTGATGGCGATACAGGTGCAGGCAGCGTTTATTTACTTCAGCGCGGCTTATGAAAAGCTATATGTGCAGGTATGGAAAGAAGGTACTGCCGTTTACTATTACACATCGCATTACAGATTAGGTGCCCGTAGCTGGCTGCAACATATAAATGAGTTGATAACCCTCACTCCTGTGGTTAAAGTGCTTTCCTGGGGAGTATTAGCTTTAGAATTGGCGATTGCATTCGCTTTGTTTCTTTCTACTAAAACAAAAAAGAAGCTACTGTTGCCGGCGCTTCTTTTTCATTTACTTATTGTTATCAATTTTGGTCTTATCTCTTTCTTCTTTGCAATGGCAGGTTTACTGGTTTTATACTTGGGTAATAATGCCGTAGAACCTGTTGCGCTGAGCAGTAACGAATAAGATTATAGTTTCACTGTAAGATAAAATACGACCGGTAGATTCAGTTTGCTGTCTTTGTTCTTATTATCAAAATCACCGCCGGTTTGTCCTTGACTCAGGTAAGTGATGTTGCCTTTTAGTGTGCCTGTAACATAATAGAAACTAACTTCTGTGCCTACAAGTATTCTTTTGGAAAAGCTATACCGCACCCAGCCCATTACATCAAATCCATACTGATTTATTTTTGAGGTAGAGTCATAGCCATAAGTTGAGTTTTGATAGCGTTGTGATGACTCATCTTTGTTGTACTTATAAACAAAATCTGTACCTGCGCCTGTACTCCATTTATCTGAGAGCTTAAATGCCTTTTCTATACCTGCACGGAACTTCAGGTCGCTGACTTTAGAGGTTTGTACGCCATTGTTTGTGGGGTCAAAGTTTGTGGTGGTAGCATCATAATTGAAGCCTATACCGGCACGCAGTCCCCAACCTGTTTTACGGTCGTTAATGTTGTAGGTAAGCAGGTATGGATTGTCATTGACAATATTGCTGTTATTGACGCTGAGTATTTGCTTAGTCAGTTCGTTGATCTGTACGCTTATATAGTGGTCAAATTTCTTCTCTTTCTTAACACTGATTGTATCTGCCTGAGCAAAAGAGCAAACTGCATTAAAAAGAAAAAATGCCCATAAGATGGTGGTCTTTTTCATCTGTACGTTTTTAGATTTGGTCTATTTTGACTGATGAAAAACTAAAACTTTACCGTTAAATAAAATACAACCGGTACACTTATTTTACCTTCATTGGCTCCATCGTCACTATGTGTTTCGGAGTAATTGCCAGCGGGTGTATTGTCGCTTGAAATTATGGTTTGTTTGTTCTTGCCTAACAAGTAGTAGAAGCTGGTTTCGGTACCTATGAGAATCTTGTCAGTGACACTGTATCTCATCCATGCCATTGCTCCGCCACCTGTGCTGGTAATAGTAGATTGTGTATTTACAGTATACAGGTAGGTATTGTTCGTTACTGCTGTTGTGTTGTCGTTGTTGTTTTTTATTACAGCGTCTAAACCAACACCGGTAGTCCACTTCTCTGATAAAGAAAAACGTTTTTCTATTCCAAGGCGGAATTGAATGTCTTTAATGTCGGATGTTCTTTTGGTTACATTGTCATTAGTGCTGCTGGAGTTGAAAGTAGCACCCAGACCCGCTCTTAACCCCCAACCGCTTTTATGGCTATTGATGTTATAAGTGAATAGGAACGGATTAGTATTGTCTGCTGCTGTGCTGTTATTGAAGCTGAAAATTTGTCTGATTAAGTTATTTAACTGGACACCGAAATAATGATCTATTTTTTTTTCATTTTTTTCGGGTGCAAGTACATCAGATTGGGCATAAGAAGAGGTCATGCATCCTGCGAATAGGATGCCAAACAATAAAGATTTTTTCATCTTAATTAGTTGGTTTTAAATGGGTTGGAGAATTTTGGGTCAGATACCATGTTGTAATCTGTAAGTGAGTTCAAAAATGCAATCAGCATTTTCTTATCTGACTCTGTTATGTTCATTGTTCTAGGCTGATTAGTACTGTAGTCACGCAATACTTCATTCAGATTAGGGCTGTTCTGTATACCGTGGCTGTAGTGATTCAGTACATCATCCAGTGTTTTGAATCGACCATCGTGCATATAAGGTGCTGTTAAAGCAATGTTGCGAAGGCTTGGTACTGCAAATTTGCCGTAGTCGCTGGTGTTTTTTGTTACTGCACCGTTGCCTATGTCTGTATAGTTCTCGTCGAGTCCAATATCGATGAAACCACTCATGAAGTATTGACCACTCATTACCCTGTGGCAACCTTCGCAGTTATACTTATCAGTAAACAATTTCATGCCTTGCAATTCCATTGAATTTAGTGCAGTGTTGTCACCGGCGAGGTATTTATCTAATTTTGTATTGTGTGCCTGAATAGATATAAGAAAAGCGGTCACACATTCTGAAATTCTATCTGAGGTTATGGTACTATCGCCATCGTAAGCCTTAGCAAACAATGGTGGGTAAAATGGCAATGCAGATAGTTTTCCCGGTAAGACAGAAGCATCTGCTATCCCCATTTCTATATGGTTGGTAATAGGTCTGTTGATCAAGTTTTTTACACTCGTTTCTCTGCCATCCCAAAATAGTGGGGTAGATGGATTTGCAATGAAGTTATTAGAGAAAAAAGTATCCTGACCGCTAAGGTTAGCTATGCTTTGGGAATTTCTTCCTGTTAACCTTCCTTCATAACCGGTACTGAATCTGATATTATCTGCAAAGCCGAGCTCTTGTTTGTGGCAACTAGCGCAGGATATGGCATTGTTTAGCGATAGGTGTCCATCATAAAACAAAACCCTACCCAATGTTGCTTTTTCGTTGATAGATGGATTGGAATACTGTGTAGTCTCGTTATAGTAACGAGCAGTAGTGGCAGGTAGCACCAACTTAGTAGCACCGGCCGGAGCATCAGTGTTTTTATGACAAGATACCATTGCGGCAATGAAACCGGCAATAATAACGATAGATAATACCTTTTTCATAGGGAATATATTATTGGTTAACAATGATAAGTTTCAAAGTAAAAATAATATGTTTTATTTATAAAACAAAATAATGCTTATAATTTCGGTACATATATGACGTACTTTTCATTGAACGCATCTTCATTAAAAATATTGTTTACTTCCCATGCCTGAACTATTTTTTGTAGTCCGGAGTCCATTATTTCTTTTTCGAGATCTCCGCCTTTCAGGCAAATAAGGCCATTAGGTAGTTCCTCGCTTTTTTGCCCTTTTCTTAGTAGCGGGCTTACCCATTTCCACAATTCACCTAACGGAGCTACTGCACGAGACACTGCATAGTCGAAAGTGCGGCCCTTAATGTCTTCAACCCGGCTGTGAACGGCAGTGACATTGGTCAAGCCAATAGCGTCAGCTACTTCCTGTACCACTTTTATTTTTTTGCCGATACTGTCAGACAGCAAAAAATTGACCTCCGGGAAGAAAATAGCCAATGGTATGCCCGGGAAGCCGCCACCGGTGCCAATATCTACTACTTGTGTGCCCGGTTCAAAATTGCAGAGTGCTGCGATAGACAGGGAGTGTAGCACATGCCTTTCATATAAAGAGTCAATGTCTTTTCGGGAGATAACATTGATTTGTTCATTCCAGTGTTTGTATAATGCTTCCAGTTTGCTGAATTGCTCCAGTTGTTTTTCACTGAAATCTGCGAAGTATTTTAAAACTATGTCCAATGTTGTTTGTTTTTCTGTAGTATGTATGGTAAAAATGCAAAGTTATAGAGCATCCAGCCTATATCGAATAGTGGAAGCAATGAAATAATATTTTTTTCTTTCAGCCGTTTTGCGGTAGCTGCCCAAAGCAACCAATAGACAACACAGCGTATTAGTAGCAATATTGCAGCGATGTTGCAGAAGGGAGTGAACAACAAGTATATAAAGTAGACCCAAACGGCAGCTTGTGAGATACCGTATATGGCCAGTAATGTTTTGATTTCGGGCTTGTAGTTTTTTCCGTCTGATGTGTGTCTCTGTTTTTGTTTTCTCCATCCGCTGAAAGTATCTCTGGGGATAGAGTAAGTAAATGCATCAGGATTAATGACCAATGCCGTATTTGTGGCTGTTGACGAAACGCTTACCAGCAAATCATCATCGCCTGTTGGGCCAATGTTCCACAGTGGTGATTGGTAGGCACGTTCGCATACGACCTTGGTACAGGCAAGGTTTCTGCCTATTGCCAGATATGGTTTGCCAATCATAGCATAAGTAGATAGCTGTAAGAATGTATGCGTGGTTTCCCAGCGGATAAATTTGTTGAGCAGTCCCGGCATTGCGGTATGCCCGGCATAGCCAGCTACAATCTCTTTTCCTTTTGATAGTGGTTGTGCCATGCATGCCAACCAATTTGTTGTTGCCGGATGGCAGTCTGCGTCTGTAAGTAAGATCCAGTTGTTAGCAATCTGTTTGATACCCTCACTCAATGCGAACTTTTTACCCACAACTGTTCGTGGTGTGTCTGGGGTAATGATTATCTCCCGTAAGTGAGGGTATTGTTTTTTCAGTTCTGTGAGTACGTTGTGGGTGTTGTCTGTTGAGCAGTCATTGACCACTACCACTTCATACATTAAACTGCCATTACGGCTATAGTCTTGATTCAGGATAATTGGTAGATTTTTCTTCAGATTTTCGGCCTCATTCTTTGCGCAGATAACAATACTTACGCACTGCATATCTTGAGCCGCAATAGGGTTGCTTTTAGCATCAAGAGAGAAAAATCTTACGTACAGGAGTGCAACATACAACAGTTGTATTGCCACCCATCCTGTAAATGCCCAAAAGACTATAAGACTAAACACATTGGCAAAGTAACACAATTGTCCTGAATACAGCTATATCTATAGTCTGCAGCTTATTTTTTGATCATGAATGGAATGGACCTGTTCGATTTTTGGTCACCTGTTATCAGGTAGTACATACCTGATGGCAAACTATTATCAAGCTCTACGGGCACATCTACTTTGCCATTGTCGTACCTGATGGTGTTTTTATAAACTGATTGACCCAGCACATTGCGAATCTCCACATTGATACTGCCGCCGGTAGTGTTGTTTACCACACCTTTCAGTCTGAAATTACCATTGTTAGGGTTAGGGTAAACGATGAGATTAGCAGTTAGCTCATTAATATCACTCAGGCTTAAAGTTCCGGTTGTGATGTATACAATTTCACTAGTGTCTATATCAGGTACTGCACAAAATGCATTGCTGTGCATTACACAGTAGATAGTGTCTGCGCCATACATTTCTTTAGAATAAGAAGAATTGGTAGCACCGGGTATCGGACCACTGTTATTGTACCATTGGTAAGTAGGTGAAGAGCCACCATAAGTTACATTAGTGAAGAACGAAATAATCTCACTCCAGTAAGCTACAACTGTATCGGGGTCTGCATGAACAGTAACTGATGGCAGGAAGCTAGGGATAACTGAGATAGGCCTATCTACGTGAAATGTATGTGGATAGGCGCAAGGGTCATTACTTGTCAATGCGCAAGTAACGATATCACCTAAAACCGGGATGAATGTAAATACAGGGCCGGTGCCGCGAGGTATACTGTTGACATACCATTGGAAAATTGGTGAAGATCCGCCGTTAATAGCAGTAGCAGTAAGGGTTACAGGTAGTCCGTTGCACACAGTGTCGCCAGAGCTGGCAATGCTCAAAGAAGGTAATATCGGCGGCAAGACGGTCATTATAACGGTGTCAGAAATTGCCAGACGCATTCCGCCGACTGCGGTATCAATTACAGTGCAGGTTACGGTGTCGTGGTTATTGATAGTTGTTGAGGCAAAATTAGGTGAGTTAGTACCAACAGGAACGCCGTTTATTTTCCATTGGTAAATGAACGAATAATAGGCGTAGCGGACATTTGCGACGAATGATGCTGAAGTATTTCCACAGAGTACATTACTTGGTAAAACGCTGATGTGGAAGGTATCTACATTGAATATTTGTCTTATTCTACGGCCTACAGAATTACCTGGAGGGTATGGACCACCATTGCCTTTATCTACGATATACATGTAGCCTCTTTTGTCAAAGCAAAAATGTGCAGGGTAGGCGAACTTTGCAGGGAGCGGTGCGCCACCATCTCCGCCAAAACCATAACCACCATTGCCTGCAATTGTGGATATGATTCCGGCAGGTGTTACTTTCCTGATTTTTGAATTGGTTTGGTCTGAAATATAGAGGTTGCCAATTTTATCAAATTTCAAGCCTACCGGGCCTGTCATACGAGCACTGGTAGCTGGGCCTCCATCACCTGCTGTGCCACCAAGACCAGTGCTGCTACCTGCGAACACAGTTAACAGACCTGTTGTGCTTATTTTACGCACACAGTTATTGTTTTGATCTGCAACGTAAATATTGCCTGCAGCATCTATTGCTACATCGGCTATGCCATTAAAAGATGCGGTAGTATCTGTGGCGAGACCGCCATTACCGCCATTACCTGTTCTGCCTGAGCCTACAACTGTGGTAATGATACCGGCAGCGTTTACTTTTCTTACACGAGCGTTACCATCAGCTATATAGAGGCTGCCTGCGGCATCAAAAGCTAAACCACTAACAGAGCCCAAGCCTGCATTTAAAGCAGAACCGCCATCGCCTGTGCCATAAGATGTGATAGATTTTTTGCCGGCTACACGAGTGATAATGCCTGCGGGTGTTATTTTTCTTACTTCTCTGCTGCCTGCGTCACCAACATATAAATTACCTGCGGCATCAAACACGAGTGGGGTAGGGTTTTCCAACTGCGCACTTGTCGCCAATCCGCTATCGCCCAATGCGCCAGGGAATCCAGTTCCGGCTACAATGCTCAATATGCCATTGGGATTCATTTTTTTGATTACATGCTTGTATTGCTCGGTAAAATAAACATTACCTGATGTATCAACGGCAATGCCCCAATTGACGGTAAATGGTGAATTTAAAGCTTGTCCGCCTATTCCAATAGTGGGTACATCTAAGTTCCAGGAACCGTTACCGGCAATGGTGCGTATGGTTTGCGCTTGTGCTGTAAAAGAGAATAATATAGCAAGTATAAAACTGAGTAATCTTAATCGGGATTTTTTCATAAAGTCAATTTAATTCCAATGGCTTATATCTACAAAAATAAAGATAAAATCTGACTATTTGATTAGAAGAGGCACACCTATTAATGTATTTCTGGTATGTTAAGCGTTGCGTGTATTGGTCTTAAAAAACAAGAGGTCACCATGATAGGTGACCTCTAATTGATAGATATTTTATCTGTTGCATTTACTTAATTGCAGCGGGAGGTTGCATGATTGTTCCGCATTTTTTGCAGGTACGTTTATGTTCGTCTTCGTAGAAGGCCGCCATTACCGGCGGTAGTTGTTTTACGATGTCTGAGACATTCATAAACTCTTCATAGAGCTTCTCGCCACAGTTTTCGCAAAACCACATAAAGCCATCCATTTCGCTACTGTCGCGCTTTTTCTCAATAACCAAGCCAATGGTGTTTGGTCCACGTTGCGGGCTGTGTGGTGTTTTGCCCGGTAGTAAGAACATGTCACCTTGTTTAATAGGAATATCTACGATCTTACCATCTTCCTGTATACGCACGTTCACATCACCTTCCAATTGATAAAAAAGCTCTTCACTGTTGTTGTAATGAAAATCTTTACGGCTGTTAGGGCCGCCCACTATCATTACGATAAAATCGCCGGCCTCTTTATATACATTCTGGTTACCAACGGGTGGTTTCAGTAAGTGGCGGTTCTCTTCTATCCATTGACTGAGGTTAAAAGGGCGTTGAACTGGCATGGTAATGAATTGAATTAGTTATGAAAACTTATGTTATTACGAATGTAGGCGGCTATTTCAGCACCTTCATTTTAACTGTTTCTATACGGGTATCTGTAACCAATAGAATATCAAACTCATAATTGTCGAGTATGATTTGTTCCTTTATTTTAGGTATAGTTTCGTGGCCTGCAATAATGAATCCTGATAGTGTTTCAGACTGTTCTGTAGGGAAAGTAAAACCGTATTTTTCGTTCAGATAGTCGAGCTCCAGTCTGCCTGAGAAAATGTATTCATTTTCAGCTAATTGTTTTTCAACGTGTTCTTCAACATCATATTCGTCGTTAATATCTCCGAATATCTCTTCGAGTACGTCTTCCATTGTTACGATGCCCGCAGTGCCACCAAACTCATCAACTACCCATGCAATGCTTTTGCGTTCTTTTGTGAAGCGGTTCATGAGGTCCACGGCACTCATTGCTTCCGGAATTGCGGTGATGGTGTGCAGAATGTCTTTTATAGCAGCAGGTCGTCTGTTGAGGTCAAGATGGTGTATATAACCTACTATATTATCTATGGTGTCGTCATATACAATAATCTTAGACAATTTTGTCTCAATAAACTTCTGTTTTGTTTCTTGAATTGAGGTTGTGATATCTACTGCTTCAACTTCATTGCGGGGAACCATGCACTTTCTGATACGAACATTCACCAGATATAGCGCATTTTCGAACAACTCTGCATTTACTTCGCCGTTTTCGTTTTCATGCCCATGCATACCTTGTTTTACGAATACTTCCAGATCTACTCTATTGAATACCTGTTTGTTTTCTTTGATTTTTACGTTGAACAGATATTTCAAAATAAACTCAGAAATAGATACAAAAACCTTGGCAATGGGGAAGAAGATGTAATACATGAGCAGCATAGGCACACTGAAAATAGTGAGCACTGCTTCTGCTTTAGATCTGAATATTGCCTTTGGCAGGAATTCTGCAAAGATCAGAATTACTATTGTTGCCAGAAGGGTATCTAATGCCAACTTTGGGTACTCTGAAAGTACGATCCCATAATGATTGAGTAATTTTTCTGTAGCCTGAGAGGAGAGCAGACCATATATTACTAATAGTACATTAACACCAACTAGGCTGGTGCCAATGAACTCAGATGGGTTCTCCATAAAGCGGGCTAATATCTGCCCTGAGAATTTTCCTTGTTTTTTTCTAAGCTCAATATTCAACTTGTTTGCAGATATAAATGCTATTTCAGTGCCCGCGAAAAAGCCTATCAGCAAGATGCATCCAAGTATATACAGCAGTAAATGCGAAATATCCATGTTGGTCAAAGATAATAAACCTGTATCAAAACAGTGATTAAGTTTATTATTTTATGTCAATGTATCTATTGATCTCTGTTGATATGTAATTGAGTTAACTTGGTATTAATTCTACATCGAGTCAACTAATGGGGTTCTTTATTGGGGTGGAGTAGCGTCTGATATTTAAAAAAATATCTTAGTTTTGACCAAATTTGAGATTTTTGTTAGTTAAATTAAAAGATTTAATCATTACTGTTATTGATTTTTGCCATATCCCATTTGCAAAAATCATACCTAAACAAACCTTCAGGTATATTGCCTGTGGTGGTACTAATACTGTATTAGGGTTACTGTTGTATTCTTTTTTATTTGTACATGTTTTCCATCAGGCTGAATATCTTAATGTATTTGGTGACTTCAAGATTACCAGCCGTGTTGCTGCATGGGCTATTCAGTTTTGCTTCAACTTACCTGTAGGATTTTTATTGTCCAGCTATGTGGTATTTCCTGAATCTCAGATACATGGTCGTGTTCAGTTGTTCAGATATATCATGTCAACAATAATATTTATTGTTATGTCTTATGTGCTGACAAAGGTATTTGCGATTGCCATTCCGGTAGTGAGAGCTGATATAGCGAATATTTTTGTAGCATTAATTACTACTGTACTCAGTTATCTAACCCAAAGGTTTTTTACATTCAAAATAACAGAAGAGCCTGTTGAGGCTGTAGCTGAAGAACCGGAAGAAGTAGTAGAAGATGCGATTGTATAATAAATGACTTGAATAATAGAAAAGCGGGTTGTTGATTTTATTCAACAACCCGCTTTTTATTAATAACTACTGTTAATTATAATTATTGTTTTTCTATAAAGTACATTACCACAGGGAAGTGATCGCTGTAACCGTTGTCCCATATATGACTAATGGTGTATGATCTATGTGGTAATCCTTTATTCTTGCCTATTTTATTAACCAGGAAATCTTTGTTGAATATTTCTTCTTTGTAATATTTCCATTTATCGTTGTTATTCTTCATAAAGCCACCTGAGATCATTATCTGGTCAATGAGGTTCCACTCACCTTGATAGCTTTCAGTGCCTATGCCTTTTTTGTAAAGATTGATCCAAGGGTTGTAGATATCAGTTAATGAAACATCTTTCTTCTCGGCTTTAGCTTGTAAAACCTCCAAAACACCTTCACTTGTTGGGTTGTCGTTAAGGTCACCCATCAATAATATTTTGGTATTAGGATTTATTTTAAGAAGAGAGTCTATCACCTTCTTGTCGACAGAAGCGGCTAATCTGCGGCCCGGTGCGCTTTTGGCTTCACCGCCTGATTTCGACGGCCAGTGGTTTACCATAAGGTGAACGGTGTCGCCAGACAGTACGCCACATACATAAAGCACATCTCTGGTTGGTCTTGTTTGTCCTATTGTTTCCAATGGCACACGAATAGGGCGGGCATATATTAAAGTAAAATACTTAGGGTTGTACAACATTGCAGTGCTGATACCTCTTACATCGGGGGTCGGGAACCATACATAGTTGTAATTTCTGTTTTTTATTTCAGGCTGAGCGATTACTGCTTTGAGCACATTATCATTTTCAACCTCTGCCATACCTATAATAGCAGGGCCATCGGGAGTGACATCAGTGCCTAGTTTTTGGAAAACGGTGGCTATATTATGCAATTTCTGAGCATATACTTCGGGAGTAGGCGTGTTTTCTATATCGTCTTTAGTAGGGTCGTCAGTTGTGTCAAAGAAATTTTCACAGTTATAAAATCCTATTGCAACAACTTTATACTGTTGTTTTTGTGCCATTGCTGTTAGCGCAAGTACAGATGCGAAAGCAGAGATTACGATTTTTTTTATCACGAAATATGTATTTTTGCAAAGAAACTTAAAAAGAGGGCATTTTGAATAAATATTTCGCCTTATAATTTTTTGTTGTTATTGCTTTAACAATAACTTAACCCGATAGCGCGTATTATTGAAAAGGTCGTTGTAAGTTTGCACCTTCGTTTTATTTTAAAAGATAAGAATTCCATGAGTAGATCATTACGTATGTTAATGGTTTTTCAGCTTTTATGTATTGTTTCTTTTGCTCAGACAGCAAAAAAGACAGCTATATTAAAGGGTAAGCTGATAAACAGTGTTACAAAAAATCCTTTTAATGATGTCAGAGTTACGTTGCCGGCTCTTAACACCTTTGTTAGTTCAGAAGGTGAAGGTAATTTTTCTATCAGTGAAGTTCCTTATGGCAGACTTACTGTAATAGTGGGTGGTGGAGTAGCGAAAAGAGATACCATGTCTGTGAATATTGATAAAGATTTGGTTGATCTTGGTGATTTGATGGTGACACCAAATGAAGGTAGTTTGAGTGAAGGTAATAGCGATATTCCTACTATTGCTATTGAAGAGAATACTACTCAGGATGATGAAAATGCATCATCTGCTGCACAGAGTTCATCAGGTTTTTATGTAGCTAATCAGGATCCATTTCTACGTGTGGCTGCGCTTACATTTGGTACATACCGTTTCAGACCAAGAGGTTATGATAATGCTGATGTGCAAATCAATGGTGCACCAATACAGGATTTGGAGACAGGTTACTCTTCTTTTGCTCAGATAGGCGGATTGAATGATGTACTCAGAGACCGTGTGATTACTTATGGTCTTAAACCATCTGATTATACATTCGGAACGGTTAAAGGTTCTACTTATATTAATGCAACTGCTGCTGATCAGAGAAAAGGTACTACTGTATCTTTCTTCAACAGTAACAGAAGCTTCAGAGACCGCATCATGCTTACCTACAATTCAGGTATCACAAAAGACGGTTGGGCTTATTCAGGTTCTATCTCCCGTCGTTGGGCTAATGAAGGATATGTAGCCGGAACATTTTATGATGCGACTTCTTTTTATGCTGCAGTAAGTAAGTTGACTAAGAAAGGTCAGTTTAACCTGACTGCGTTTGGAGCGCCTACCCGCCGTGGTAAGGCTTCTATGGAGCAGGATGAAGCGTATAGTTTAGCAGGCAGCCATTTTTACAATTCTGATTGGGGATGGCAAGGAGGTAAAAAACGCAATGCGAGAGTATCTGATGTTTTTCAGCCTGTGATCATTGCTAACTACACGTACAAACCATCTGAAAAAACAAGATGGAATACCGCAGTATCTTACGAATTTGGTAAGGCTAAAAACTCAAACATTGATTTTTACAATGGCTATAGTCCGGCACCTGATTATTACAGAAACTTGCCAAGTTATTATTTGACAAGTGCAATACCAAATATACCTTATGCCGATGCAATTAAAAAGCAATATGTTAACAATCCGGGTTTGTTACAGATAGACTGGGATGGTTTGTATGATGCGAACAGAACTAATATTTCTACAGTGAATAATGGTACTACCGGCCAAATGCTTACCGGTAAGCAATCAATATATGTAATGAGCAATGCCGTTGATGATATGAAGAAAACTTCATTCAACACGAACATTGAGCATGCATTGAATGAACATGTTTCTTTGTTTGGCGGTGCTCAATTTGTTTATCAGCAAGATGAGTATTACAAAGAATTGACTGACCTTATGGGTGGTGATTTCTTTGTGAACCTTAATCAGTTTGCAGTTCAGCAGGGAGTAAGCAATACCAGCTATAACCAAAACAACCTTAAAAACCCAAATCAGGTGATAAAGGTTGGTGATAAGTATGGTTATGATTATATCTTGAAAGCAATGAAGAGTACTGTATGGGGTCAATCAACTTTCAATTACAACAAATTCTACTTCTTTGCAGGTGCTGAGCTGGGAATGAGTTCATTCAGCAGAGACGGACTTACTCAGAATGGTTTATTCCCTGATAACTCTTACGGACAAAGTGCTACTCACAGTTTTGCTACTTACAAGGTAAAGGGTGGTGTTAACTACAATATTAACCTGAGAAACATGATTTATTTGAATGCAGGTTACTTTACTGATGCACCTGGTTCAGAAAATACTTATATCTCAGATAAAAGCCGTGATATAATTATAAACAACCCTGTGGTTGCAAAAACTTCAACTGCGGAAATAGGTTATATACTCAGAACACAAAAAATGACTTTGCGTGCAACTGCTTATGTAACAGATGTAAAGGATAACACATTGATTAAGAGATTCTTTAATGATGATCCTTCATTCCTGACATTTGTGAACTATGTAATGCAGGGTGTGAACACACGCTCTACAGGTACAGAGCTTGCTGCTACTTATAAGATCAACAAACAATTTGATGTAACAGGTGTGGCTGCAATTGGTCAATATTTCTATACTGACAGACCATCAGTTACTGTTTTCCAGGATAATAACCCTTCAAAAACAGCTGTTGCAAGAGATGTTTATATCAAGAACTATTATGTAGGTGCAGGTCCTCAGTCAGTTTATTCATTAGATTTTGGCTATCATCCACGTAACTCTTGGCGTGCTAATGTTAATTTCAATTACATGGATCGTAACTATGTAGAAGTTAACCCAGACAGACGTACCCAGCAGGCTGCAGACTTAGTAGTAGCCGGCAGCGAGCAATGGCATAAAATATATGATCAGGAAAAATTGCCTTCAGCCTTCACTATTGATGTAAGTGCAGGAAGAACGTTTGAGATTAACCAATATTATAAAAAAATGAAGCGCAGAACATTGCTTGTGTTCAACGCAGGTATTACCAATTTGCTGAATAATACCGATATTAAGATGACCGGTTATGAGCAATTGCGTTATGACTTTGCTAACAAGAATCCTGATAAATTTCCTAACAAATATGGTTATGCTTATGGAATCAATTATTTCGTAAATCTTAGCCTTCGTTTCTAATTCATTATTCAAAATCAACTGTAAAAAAATAAATAATTTTATATGAAATTCCTTCGTTCAGCTGCTCTTTTATTGACTGCGAGTGTTTTGTTTACTTCTTGCGTAAAGAATACTTATGACAGTCCTCCTGACACAAGTATGTCAGATCCTAACTTGCCTGTAAATACTACTCTTTCTACATTTTCTTCTCAGGCACTGGGTATGGCAGTTGGCCAATACAGAACATTGGGAGATACAACTATCTGTGGTGTGGTTACTGCCGATGATAAAACCGGTAATTTCTACAAACAAATAGTAATACAGGATTCTACGTCTGCAATTGCCATTGGATTAGATAAAACATACATCTACAACGATTATCCAATTGGTAGAAGAGTGTATATCAAATTGAATGGTTTGATCTTGATTAACTACAAAGGTTTGCCAATCATTACCGGAAGCGTAGATGCTGCGGGTAAGACAACAGGTATACCAACTACATTGGTACCTAACTATGTAATTAAAGGTAAATACCCTGTTACTGTTACACCAACAGAGGTTTCTATTACAGATTTGTTCAGCAATTCGAGCAAGTATTACAACCAGTTGATCAAGTTTAAGAATGTACAGTTTGATGATGCGAGCAAGGGTCAGGTATATGCTGCATCTACTGCTTCGGGTTCATTTGCTACATCACGCACTATTACAGATTGTGCGCATACTGCTAACATGGTGATGTACAATAGTGCTTACGCTACATTCCAGCCTTATATTACCCCTACAGGAAATGGTGATTTGGTATGTATCTGCTCATTCTACAACAGCATTCAGTTGTTGATCAGAGATACTACGGATGTAACATTTACAGGTCCACGTTGTCCATAATCATTAAGCAGGTTACTTAATGATTTATTAAGATTGTCTTTGGTTTTTATCTATATTAATACCTATTTTTGCACATTATAATTTAAATTGAATCGTATGAAGAAAGTATTTTTACTATTATCTCTTGCTGTTACTGCATTGTCTGCTAACGCACAGTTGTACCTTACAGGTGCAAGCCCCTACACTCAGAACTTCAATGCTATCTCTGGTGGTTTACCTACAGGTTGGAGTGGTTATATCTCATCTGGCCCATCTTTCATTGGTACAGTTTATGCATTTGACGGTAGTGTGAATTTTGGTGTTTATGATACTACGAATGGTTACAATGCGAGTGGTAGTGCATGTATCCAGAACGTATTGAAAGGTGGTTTCAAAAACTATCCTTCAGCTAACGTTTGTGCTGCAGGCGATAGCTGCACAACTCAGCAAACATATACTGACCGTGCTTTTGGTGTAAGACAGTCAAGCAATACTGCATCTGCAGGACCAGGTTTCGATTCAGGAGCTGCTTTTGTATTGAAGTTGGCTAACACTCACGGTATGAGCAATGTTGCAATGGATTTCAAATTGCAGTCATTAGATACTACAAGTGGTCGTGCTACAACTTGGAAAGTACAGTATGGTATCGGTGCAAACCCAACTACATTCACAGATGCTACTGTAACAGGTGGTTCTTTGGTAACTGGTGGTCACGTTTTCTCTAATGTTAGCCTTCATGCTTCATTCGGTACAGGTTTAGATGATGTTTCTTCTAATGTTGTTATCCGTATTGTTGCTTTGATTTACTCTGCTAACTCAGGTAACCGTGCTTCTACTGCAATAGATGATGTTAACCTTACATGGACTGGTACAGCAAAAACAGGTATCGTTGATGTAAACGGTAACCCGGTAACTGGTCTTACTGTTTTAGGTAATGCTACTACAGAAACTGTTAACTTCTCTTATGATGTTGTTGGTAATGGTAACGTTTTGAGCATTTATGATCTTACAGGTCGTAAAGTATTCTCTCAGTCAGTTGATCAGAACAACACAGATCTTACTGTAAACGGTTTACACCTGGTTCCAGGTATGTATATCGCTAAAATCGGTAACGGTCAGAGCGAAGCAGTAGCTAAGTTTATGGCTAACTAATTTCAAATCAATATTTACTTACTAAAGGAAGGTGCTGCATGTATATGCAGCACCTTCCTTATTTATGTGAGGATGTATGTTATTGTAGTGCATGAATATGTTGTTCCACAATACATTACAAATGCTTACTTTTGACTTTATAATTTATTTATAAAATGATGAAAAGAACAGTGAGGGCCGTTGCCACACTTGCGTTATTAACGGTGGCTACTATTGGCCGTAGCCAGGTGAAAATATTATTTGATGCCACAAAAGCGGAGATGGCAGGAAATGCAGACTGGGTAATAGACGCAGATCTGCATAATTTGGGTGTTGGGTCATCAGGACCTTACGTAAGTAGTTCAGGAACAAAGAGCAATCCTCAGCGTATACCTACGCCTGCTCAGAGTGGCATTACAGCATCAACTTCTGAAACCTATTGGGATGGTGGTTTGTCTGCTTGGGCAGTAGATTGTGCTAAGAAAGGTTATACAGTTGAAAGTTTGCCTTGGAACAGCCAGATTACTTATGGTAACAGTTCTAATGCACAAGACTTATCTAATTATAAGGTTTTTGTAATCGATGAGCCGAATCTGGTATTTTCTGCGGCTGAGAAAACAGCTATTATGCAGTTTGTGCAGAATGGTGGTGGTTTGTTCATGATTTCAGATCATAACATCAGTGATAGAAATGGTGATGGATGGGATTCTCCACATATTTGGGATGATTTTCTGTCAAATAATAGTGTCCAGAATTATCCGTTCGGTATTTACTTTGATACTGTAGATTTTTCACAGACGACTACAAATATTTCTGCAGCAAGTACTGATTCTATAATACATGGCCCTATGGGTACTGTAACTAAGGTTCAGTGGTCTGGTGGAACAACAATGACTCTTAACCCAACAGCAAATGCAACAGTAAAGGGTGTTGTGTTCAAAACGGGTACTACTCCGGGTAATACAAATGCAATGGTTGCGTATGCACGTTATGGTCATGGTAAGGTTGCAGCAATGGGCGACAGTTCACCATCAGATGATGGAACAGGCAACCCTAGTTGCACATTATACCCCGGCTATTTTGGCGATGCATCGGGTAATCACCAATTATTGATTATGAATATGACTATTTGGTTAGCGGAGTCAGACACCACAGTAATTTCGCATGTGGGTGTTGCTGATGTAAACAATGAACAACCAAGTATCAATGTATTCCCCAATCCTTCTAATGATGGTATTATCAATTTATCAACAGATGGTTTGTTGACAAATGCGGTTGTAAGTATTTATAACTTTGCAGGTCAGTTGGTAGCACAACAGAAGGCGGATGAATTTGCAAAAGGTAGCAATATCACTTTCCAGTTGACATCTGGGTCATACATTGTAAGTATACAGAGCAATAAGGGATTGCAAACTACAAGGTTTGCCGTATATTAGTCCAAAATATGTTTATGACAAAAAAGATATTCGTCGTCATTGCTATTGTTAGCGCACTGTTTTGTGGTATTGCCTGCACATACGCCTGGGGTGTATGGGGGCATAGTAAAATAAACAGAGGTGCTATATTGGCTTTGCCACGAGAGATGGGAATGTTTTATTACAATCATGCGGACTTTATTACTGAAGAGTCAGTAGCACCAGATATACGTAAGTATACTATGGGTGATAAAACAGAGTTTCCCCGTCATTACATTGATTTGGAAAACTATAGTTATTCCGGTCCTGCATCTATGCCGAGAACTCAGGATGCTGCCAATGCAAAATTTGGTAAGGATAGCGTTTATAAAAGCGGCACTTTACCATGGACGATACAAGAGGTTACTGAAAAGCTGACGGCTGCTTTAAGGGCCAAGAATAAGTCTGAAATATTGTTTTTGTCTGCCAACCTAGCCCATTACATAGGTGATGCGCACATGCCGTTGCATACATCTGTAAACCATGACGGACAGCTTACCGGACAAAATGGTATTCATGCGCTTTGGGAGTCACATCTTCCTGAAGTGTTTGGGAAGAATTACAGTTTGTATACGGGTGAGGTGCATTACATAGACAATATTGAAAAGGCTACCTGGGCAATTATTGACAGTAGTCATAAATTGATGATACCATTGTTGTATAATGACAAGAAGCTTAGAAAAGACAAGCCAATTGAGATGTTGTACAAGATAGGTGCTAATGGTCAGCCGGAACAAAATAAGTATGGTCAGAAAACCCATTCTTATGAATATGCCCATGTATATCATGAGTTG
The DNA here is from genome assembly GCA_947454715.1 of Chitinophagaceae bacterium. Taxonomy (GTDB): domain Bacteria; phylum Bacteroidota; class Bacteroidia; order Chitinophagales; family Chitinophagaceae; genus Flavipsychrobacter. The sequence goes on along the minus strand of CANGMZ010000008.1, from coordinate 10,204 downwards.
CTTGCAGGTATGGTGGAAACCCAGATGAGATCTGCAATAGCTGCGACAGCAAGTTTCTGGTATACTGCATGGGTTAACGCCGGCAAACCGGATTTAAGCGATCTTGACCCTAAGTATATTACTGAGCGAAACGAAAAGTTTTATCAGGAAGATATAAAGTATTGGAAGAAAGGAAAGGTGACAGGTTATAAAGTGGTCAATGAATACTAAAGTTCTGAGTTTACTCAAGAAAATAATTTACAACAAGAGAAAACTACATCGCACAACATTGTGCAGTGTAGTTTTCTTTGTTTTTATGCTATTGTATACCTCTGTAGTTAAGGGGCAGATCAATGTTAGCGGAGGAAAAACTGCTGCAGTTCTGGCCCAGAAGCTTGCAGGCCCGGGGGTTACTATACTTAACCCGGTTTTGAAATGCCCGATACAAGCCAATGGTTTGTTTACGGTAGTGAGTAGTAATTTAGGTTTAGATAGTGGTATCGTTTTATCAACCGGCAGAGCTGCTTCTATTTTAGGTGTGCCCGGGGTTAATGGTCCTTCATCAGAATTGGCCAGTTTTGATAATGGAGTTGCGGGAGATCCTGATTTAGACATACTTGCAGGCAGACCTACGTTAGATGCTTGTAAATTGGAGTTTGATGTAGTGCCTGTGGGTGATACAGTAAGTATTGATTATGTATTTTCTTCAGAAGAATATATGAGTGCTGTATGCAGTAACTGGAACGATGCTTTTGCATTCTTTATTTCAGGTCCCGGAATTTCGGGAAAGGATAATATGGCATTAGTGCCGGGAACAACTATTCCTGTTACAATTAATTCTATTAACAATGGTATTCCCGGCTCCAGTGGTTCTTTGGCAAACTGTACATCTATGGGGCCAGGGTCTCCGTTTACAGCTTATTATAAAGATAACTCAGCAGGTACTACGCTTACCCATAAAGGGTTAACGACTGTGCTTACCGCAATGCATGCTGTAAGTGCATGTGATACATATCATTTCAAGATTGTGATTGCCGATGGTGGTAATGCAAAATATGATTCTGGTGTTTTTTTAGAGGCGGGTAGCCTTAAAACTGGAATCTATAGGGTTAATGCTTTAGCTGTGCCTGTGTACGATAGCTTGGCTCCTGTATGTATTAAGGGGTGTTTGCCGGGGCATTTTAGAATAACAAACAGTAAGCCTTCATCTCAGCCGCAAGTAATCAGATATTCAACTACAGGTAGTGCTGTAAGTGGGGTAGATTATGTGCCACTTGCAGATAGTGTTACCATGCCGGCTTATGGTACTTATGTTGATATACCTGTTTATGGATTGCCAACTCCGCTTAACGGCCCTAAAACAATTCAGATGGTTATGTTCGCGCCTACTTATTGCAGGAACAGCAGTAACATTGAAGATAGTGCCGTGATAACAATATATGATACAATACACCTTTCGGTAAGCCCTGCGGATACTGTTATTTGTGGTGGAGATAGTGTGCAGATGCGGGTAAATGGGGATAATATTTATACCTATTCGTGGACTCCGGCTACTGCCATATCTGATAAGAATGCAAAGCAGCCGATTGTTTTTCCAAATGTGAATACATCTTACACGGTTACAGCTTATATGCCGGGAACCACTTGCCCTTTTAAGGCAGCAAAAGCTAATTTCATAATAAAACAAACGCCGTCAGTAAATTTGCTTGGTGATACAATGGTATGCTACAATACCACCTTTCAACTTTCGCCGGTTGTTTTCCCTTCAAATGCTTACTATTCGTATCAATGGGTAGGCCCTGCAGCTTTTAGTAGTACAGTTCAAAATCCACAACTGTCGGCGGTAGGAGCTGTTAACACTGGCGACTATACCATTACGGTAACTAATGATACCAATGGCTGTAAGGCCAGCGATTTTATTGCACTTACCGTCAATGTCCCTGATACGCCATACATAGTATCTCCACAGTTTTATTGCTTGGATAATCCTGCTGCACCACTAATTGCAGAAGGGCGAAATCTTCGTTGGTATATGCCTGATAATTCGGTATCGGCACATTCGCCGGTGCCTCCTGTAAGTGCAGAAACAGAATATATTTATCACGTAAGTGAGGTGGTTGACAATTGTGAGAGCCCTGCAGTAGCTATATTGGTTAAAGTTGAAAAATGTTGCGACGGAAATATTTTTATTCCGTCAGCATTTACCCCCAATTCAGATGGGTTAAATGACCGATTCAGACCACGTGAGGATTTCTCATATAACCTCAAAAATATGTGGATATTTAATAGGTGGGGGCAAATAATATACAGTGGCAATCAGGGTAGCTGGGATGGGAATTTCGGCAATACACCTGCTGACCCTGGTACCTACTTTTATCGAATGATATTTGGCTGTATTCTTGGTGGTTCTGTTGAGAAGACCGGAAATATTACATTAATAAGGTAATACTTCACGCCGTTAACCTATTCTTATTATCATTATCTTTGCCGACCTTTTTCTTTTATAAAAAAATAATCTTTAATACAATTATTAAAACTGGTTTAAATGCAATCCTTAAAGAAGTTAATGTTTGTTGTATGTCTGTTTATTTCATTGACGGCTGCTGCAGATAATAAGATCAAATACTATTTTAACCATCCTGTAGACAATTCTGTTTCTACGGGCGTTAATGCTTTAAATATTAATGGTTACATTGATGATACGCTTATTGCGTATATTAACAGGTCGAAATATACGCTCGATATTGCTGTATATGACTTTACATCTTATAGTGGAGCTGCGCTTGATAATGTAATTTCGGCTATCAACAGTGCATACACACGTGGTGTAAAGGTTAGATGGATATATAACGGTAGTTCATCTAATACCGGGTTGTCTACAGTTAACTCCGGTATCAACAGATTAGGTAGCCCAACTACCAGTTCGTACGGTATTATGCACTGTAAGTTTATGGTGGTTGATGCAAATTCTTCCGATCCTTCAGATGCTGTTGTTTGGACCGGGTCTACGAACTGGTCAGTAGCACAGTTTGAAACGGATTATGATAATGTTGTTATTTTTCAGGATTCAGCATTGGCTCATGCATACCGAGCAGAGTTTAACCAAATGTGGGGTGATACAGGTATCGCGCCCAATACAGCAACATCAAAATTTGGACCTAACAAAGTAGACCTCGGAAGGCATAATTTTACTATTGATGGTAAGCAGGTTGAATTGTATTTCAGCCCATCAGATGGTACAAATACACATATTCAGTCGTCAATAGCTACTGCTAATAAGGACCTATATTTTGGTGTTTACACATTCACAGATGTGAACGATGCTAATGCTATTGTGACCGCAAAGTCGAATGGTGTTTATACAGCCGGCATTATGGATCAGTATAGTGCGACTTATACTCCATATAGCATTATGACTTCAAATTTGGGTTCAAATTTTAAAGAATATACAGGAACGGGATTATATCACAATAAATATCTTATTGTAGATCCTTCTGATGTGTGTTCAGACCCACTAGTTTTAACAGGTTCTCACAACTGGACTACTAGTGCTAATACAAAAAATGATGAGAATACTGTGATTATACATGATGCCACTGCGGCAAATGTATACTATCAGTCATTCAGAGGCGATTTTCAGGCATTGGGAGGTACATTATCAACAATTACAGGATGTGCTACTGCTGTGCCTGAGGTTATTTCTGTTACTGATTTCAGTCTGTTTCCTAACCCATCACAAGGGGTGATTAATGTTGGTTTGAAGTTGACCATGCCACAGATGGTATCTATTAGTCTGATTAATATTCAGGGGCAAGAATATAAACTGATGAGTAATGAATGGCAGTCAGATATGACATTCAACAGATCATTTAATATCCCGGCAAAAGGGTTGTATATATTGAAAATAATAACCGCAGAAGGCAATTATAACAAACAGGTTGTTAATGAGTAGGATAGAGTAAATTATTAAATATATCTATTCTGGAAATAGATATAGTAAATAATAAAAAAAAGATTATTTTTGACCAAGATATCAAATTGTAATATTTATTTAATATTTATGGTGAGGTATTGAAATATAAATAAAAGACATTTGCATCAATGAAAATATCCCCCTTTATGAAATACACCATTTGTAAGACGGCTTTTCGGTCAACGGTTTTTGTGATTACATTGATTTTAATGCAGTTTGCTGCCCTGCGATCGCAGGGGCAAACATCTACTCTGGTGATAAGTCAATTGTATGGCGGTGGTGGCTTGACCTCTGCTAGCTATCAGAATGATTTTATAGAATTATTCAATCCTACGACAAGTACAATTACCATAACTAACTGGAGTGTTCAGCAAGCAGCATCAACCGGTAGTTCATGGACTGTCACAACCATACCTTCAGCTACAATTTTACCTGGACATTATTATCTAATATCCTGTGCTTCTGGTGGTGCAGTAGGAAGTGCGCTGCCAACACCCGATTTGACAGGTTCGTTAATTAACATGGCTGCTGCTACAGGAAAAGTAGCATTGGTGAGTAACACAACTGCACTAACAGGAACTAATCCGTCTGCGAGTGCCGGTGTTGTAGATTTTGTTGGTTTTGGTACCGGTACTAATGGGTTTGAAACTGCCATAATAGCTCCCGGTCCCGGTAATAATGTCAATGCAGTAATAAGGAATTCCGCGGGTTGTACAGATAATAATAATAATAGTACTGATTTTACAGTTGCAGCAGCAAACCCAAGGAACAGCGCAACGACAGCTAACACCTGTGCTGTAACAAATTATTATTGGAGTGGCTCAGGAGCGTTAAATACGCTGTCTAACTGGGGTACAACAACAAGTGGAACAGGAACACCCCCAACAAATTTTACAACTTCAGGTCAGGCATTTAATATAAGAAATGGAGGAACTCCTTCATTAACAGCTGCATGGACAGTAAATGGTGGTGGTGCGAAAATTGTAGTAGAAAATACAGACTTTACAATTCCTTCCGGTTTTAGTGTAACCGGTAAGATTGATGTAAATGCAGGAAGAACACTTACAATAACTAATGCAACTGTTCCAACTTTAGGAACACTCAATACTACAGGAACTGTACTTGTAAACAATGGTGCAACTACAACGCTTACAAACTATACAGGTAGTTACGGGAATGTCACTTTTGATGCAGCTACACCAGTTAACTTGCAGCCAACGAGTGGAACGACTACAACAATAACAGGTAATCTTACAGTTGCAAGTGGTTACACTAGTACTTTAACGACAGGTGCTAATAATGTGGTTCTTGGAGGTAATTATTCTTGGGTGCCATCTACAGGTACATTAGTTGCTACAAATACAACCTTGACATTTAATGGCACTGCGGCTCAATCGTATTCAACAAATATTGCTGCGGCAAATCATATTTTTTCAGTTGTAACATTAAATAACAGTGCATTAGCACCTACTGGTGTGACAATAAATAATAAGTTGCAAACAGGTGCTTTCGCATGGACTGCAGGTACTTTGTTAGCTGGTGCAGGAACATCAACAACTGTAGGTGGTACTTTCTCAGTTACAGGTGTATTCAGCGGTTCTCCAGCTAAGACTTTCTTAGGTGGTGGTACATGGAATGGTACATCCGGTGTTAATGGTGGTCTGTTACGTATCACAGGTACAGGCGCAACCGCTACCGGTGGTATTACAATAGGTAGTTCATCTTCAACATATTCAAGTGGTATTCTTGATTTGGCAAGTGCAACTGCATGGTCTAATACCGCAGGAAATAATATAACTGTAAATCCATTTAGCCAGTTGTTTATTACAACAGCTCAAACAACTACACTATCAGCAATAACACTAACTCTAAATGGAGTAGGTAACAATGCGACTGGTTATGGTGTGGGTGCATTACGAAATGGTGTTACGGCAACAATTGGTTCCGCAATTTCGTTGGCAAGTGATGCAACAATATATTCAGGTGCTGCACTTACACTTACCGGTATAATATCAGGTAGTGGAAAACTTGTAAAAGATGGTGCTGCATTAGCGTTAACACTTACCGGCGCAAACACAAACTCAGGTGGCGCTTTGGTTAATGCGGGTACTATTACTGTTAATGCAGGTTCTTCTATAGGTACCGGAGATTTGACACTTAGCCAAAAGGGTAGTGGTGTTGCTGCTGCAGTAGCTTTTAATAATTCACAGACAATCGGTAATCTGAGCAGTAGCTTTGATGCTGGTTTCTCGGTTGCCGCAGTTCAGACAATGACTGTAGCATCAGGTCAAACAATAACAATTACTCAAAGTAGCAACCAAACATTTGGTAATGGTGTAAATAATACACAGCAAAGTAAATTTGCCAACTCAGGAACAATAGTAAAAGCGGGAAGTGCAGATTTAACGCTTACTTCAGGTAACTATGCAACCGGTGGTACATTTATTATTAATGCCGGTAATTTGGTTTTGGCACCATCTTCTGCAACAACATTGTCTATTGGCGCAACAGGTATAACAATAAATGGCGGTGCTTTGAAAATTACACCAGCAAGCGGTGTGACTACATTAACACTTGGACCTGTTACCATGAATGGTGGCGGCATTTCTACTTCAGGAATAGTTGCTACGCCAATCATTACGAGCTCCGCATTAACGTTGACTGCAGCAGCAACCATTACATTAAGTTCAACTGTTGCGCATAGTATCAAGTTTACTACAGGTGCAGGTTTTAGCGGAACAAACACTTTGACAATTCGTGGTTGGCAGGGGGGCTTTGATGGAACTAGCGGAACTTTCGGTAAAGTATTTATCGGAACAACTTCTTCTTATCTTGGCACTAATCTTAACAACATAAGTTTTATTGATGGTTCTGGAAATGTGTATCCTGCTATTCAATTGAGTAACGGAGAAATTGTTCCAAAGGTTTCGATTACATTAACGACATTAACCCCCGGAGGTCCATTCTACAATAATGTAAACAACACGGTTAGTGTAGCATATACCTACACCGGTCCGCTTTCCGGAACTGTTACTGCGCAGCTTTCTGATGGAACAGGTACATTTACTACTACAGCAACAACTATTGGCACTGCAACAGCAACAGCGGGCGCGATTTCTTGTACAATACCATCTGTAACAACTTCAGTTGGATCTTACAAAATACGTATACTTGCAACAAGTCCAATTGCTCTTACAAGTAATTCCAGTTCATCATTTAATGTATTTGGTGTAGCTCCTGTGATTAGCTCTGTTAGTGCTTATACTGGTGTGCTTGCCGGGGCTCCAATTACTATTTCAGGTAATAATTTTAATATTACCCCTTCAAATACTTTGGTATATTTTGGTGCAGCCAGTGCAACACCAACCAGTGCAAGTACAGGCTCATTGACAGTAAATGTTCCTGTAGGTGCATCTGTTGATGACATTACTGTTGTTGATAAAACAACACACCTTGCGGCAAATTCTAAGTATGCATTTATCCCATCTTTTGTAGGGGATTATTTTGCACCAAATGTTTTCAGTTTCCAATCTGATGTAACATTTGCAGCAAGCAATAACCCTTGGAATACTGCTTTTGGCGATCTTGATGGTGATGGCTTAGCAGATATGGCTATTGTGAGTGGTGAATATGTAGGTGCATCAGCAAATGGTTTTGTAAAGGTTTATAAAAATATGTCTTCCGGAAATGGGAGTAAGGATTTTTCAAATTCCGGTACACCGACATTTCAATTAGCAGGTACTTTTACTGTTCAAGGAGCTGCAACCAATTTGAAAATTGCTGACTTAGATGGTGACGGATTACCAGACATTATAGTAGCTGGTGGTGGTGGTGCAAATAGTATTTCATTATTACATAACATTACTACGTCTTATGGAAGTGTAACTCCTAGCCCTGGGACTATCAATTTCGATGCATTCAAGCCGATTGCACTTTCAACTGCGTATTCACCTAAAGTGCTTACAGTAGCGGACTTTGATGGCGATGGTAAGCTTGATATAGCCGCAGCTTGCTATGGTATTGCCGGAGGTGTTGGTATTACAGGTTCTGTTTCGGATAATTTAGTTGTACTTCGAAATGTTTCAACACCTCCGGGTGTTGCTTTCAGCACAAGCGGTTCTTTCTCAGTTACTGTTATTCCTGCAGGAAGTAATTCTGGTGTTAATGGAACGCTCAATGGTACTACCGGTAGTAGTATTTGTGCAGGAGATTTTAATGGTGATGGTAAGTTAGACTTGGCAATGATAGATCAGTTCTATAATGCGAATAGTAAAATATCATTGTTTAATAATACTTCAGTAACAGGAACTGTTTCTTTTACTTTAGTTGATAGCCTTGTAGCAGGAACAAATGCTACAGACATTGCAGCCGGTGATATGGATAATGATGGTCATACTGACTTAGTTATTGCTAATCAGTATGGTAACTCAATTTATGTTTACCACAAGCATCCGGATGCTACTTTCAATTTTGATGCAGCAACATCTTTAGCCGCAACAATGTCACCACATACATCTGCACCCGGTGCGTTAGCATTAGCAGATATGGACGCAGATGGTAAATTAGATGTGCTGTTTACTAATAGTAATCCGGGTAGTGTTGGTGTATATGAGTTTGGCGTTATCCGAAACACAAATACATCATCGGGTGTTTTGTCATTCGCATCTACTGCAAATTATACTTCTACAAGTGCAGGTTCTATCCCCGCAGGTGTTATTGTAGCTGACATAGATCATGATTCATATCCAGACGTTATTGTTTCAAATTATTTGGCTAATACAGTATCAGTTTTTAGAAACAAACCAACATTGAATATGGGTATTGTTTCAGGTGTTGATACAATTTGCTCCGGTAGTTCTTCTACGCTTTCATACTCTGCTGCTTCATTAACTTCACCAAAAGGTGTGACTCCGGCATACGCTACTAGTCCGCTTCCATCTTCATTAAGTTACAAGTGGTCTACTGCTGATACATTAGTAGCAACAATAGATAGCGTAACAGGTTTTGTAACTGCAGTTGGTGCTGATACGGTGAGAATATCTTATGCTCTTTCTTTGAATGGAACGAATATTGTTGGTTCTACTTCAAAAGTAGTTTATGCAAACAAAGTAGACATTATACCAGCTGGAGATCCGGATGTTTGTTTGGGTGTTACCAGTTATAATTTAGGTTATACTATAGGATCTGGCGTGCCAACAACTTATAGTCTTGTTTATGACGACTCTGCTCATGCACATGGTTTTGTTGATGTTGTAAATGCAGTTTTACCTGTAGACACGATAACGTTGGTTATACCACCTACTGCTATTGAGTATTCTTACACCGCATCACTTACTGTTTCTGGCGGAGGGTGTGTGAGTACTCCACGAACAATTACAATTAACATCCATAGTGCTCCTGCTGCTTCGATTGTAACTACAAATGCAACCCCATGTGCCGGTCACTCTTCTGAAGTTGTGATGTCCGGTGCGTTCTTCTCAACAATAACTTACTCTGTTGATGGGGGGGCTGCAACACCATATACATTCTCTTCAGGAACTACGGATACGATTTTCTTGAGTAATATTACTGTTTCACACACGTATGTATTGATTGGTACTGTTGGTACTTATTGTAATGCTACACTCAATGACACTGTCACAATCGTTCCATCTCCAATGCAATGGGTGGGTGGTGTAGTTGGTTTCGAGAATGATTGGAATACTGCCGCTAACTGGTCTTGTGGTCAGGTGCCTGGGGATACAGATATTGTTACGATTCCTGCTACATTGCATGATCCGTCTATTGCGGCGTCTGTAAACGCACATACATCTGACATTACTATTGCGAATGGTGTTACATTGTCTATTGGCTCTGCTGCTAATTTATATGTAAAGGGTGCATTAAATAATAGTGGTGATGTTGTAGGTAATGGTTCTTTGGTATTGAATGGTACATCTGCTCAAACTATATCGGGAACAAGTAATATTAATAATCTGGAGTTGAATAATACTTCGGGTGCAACTATAGGTTCGGGATCAAAAGTTGTAATTAAATCTGCCCTCACGCTCACCGCAGGTAATTTTGCAACGGGTGATAGTCTTACACTTTATTCTGATTCTAATGGTAGTGCAAGAATAGCTGAAATACAGGCTGCAGCATCTATATCAGGTAAAGTAAAGGTTACTCAGTTTATACAGGCAAATTACCGTCGTTATCGTTTCTGGAGTCATCCATTCAATGCGGCTATGTCTTTGGGGCAGTTGGAAACTT
>CANGMZ010000007.1 GCA_947454715.1 Chitinophagaceae bacterium | reverse complement strand
GTGTGACCAGTCCTCAATGATTTGGAAGCCTTTTTCCAGATTGTCAGGCTTGTCTGTAGGTATAGGTAATATATATACTGTTTGGTCAAACGCTGTGTAGGCATTAAGGTCAGCACCAAATTGAACACCAATAGATTGGAGGTAGCTCACCAATTCGTTTTTCTGGAAGTTTTTTGTTCCATTAAAGTTCATGTGTTCCATGAAGTGAGCCAGGCCCAGTTGCTCATTGGTTTCAAGTATTGCGCCTGCCTTTACTGCCAGGCGTAGCTCCACTTTATTAGCCGGTTTGTGATTGTTACGGATGTAGTAAGTCAATCCATTATCCAGTTTCCCGGTTACCACATCAGGATCTTGAGGCAGTTTTGCTTTGAGATCTTGTGCCGAGGCCATGCCTGGCAGCATGGCAGCAATGGCCATAGATAATATGGCACTACGCAAATAGTAATTTAAGTGTTTCATAGAATTGTATAATATTCAGCTAAAGTATTCAGTTTTTAAAAGATTGCATAATTATTGGTAATCCGGAACAGCAATTTAACAGTTGTTCGGTTTTTCCTATTGGCAATACCACTCGAAAGGGGTTAGTGGAGTATAGCTTGTAATACCTGTAGTGAACGGATGTTGCTCATGTGCTGCGTATGGCGTTGCAGGAAGGCAATGTACCATTCGGTGAGTCTCATGCGCATAGCGGCACTCATTTCGGTGTGTTCCAGCGTTTCGTAGCTATTGGTGGCTATGAGTTGGCTCAGCATACGGCAGTCTGCATCTGACATGAAAGGGGCCAATGCCGGGGAGTTATGTGTATAGCCGCCTTCCTGAAGATTGAGGTGCGGTGTGTCTTCAGCGTAATTTCCCTTTAATTCAAATCCTAATTGGCGGCTGCAATTGATAATGAAGAACAGAGGAAAATTGCCAACCTGTTTTGTAGGGGTGGCGTCGAGTATGGTGAAGTATTCATAAACAAAATCAAACAAATCGGGGAGGGGAGCAGCTTCGGGCAATAGACGTAGTAATACCTCAACTGAGAATAAGGAAACACTGTTTTTGACCACATCTTGCAGAATGGATTGGTAAATAACTGCAGGTTGATACTCCCGCATACGTTGCATGTGTTTCATGGGTTGGTAGTAAATAACCATGTCGAGCAGCATTCCGGGCTGCAAAAGGCCAGATCTGTTTCGTGATGCCTTAACACTTCGTACTCCTTGCACCATGTATGCCTGCACACCGTAAAGCGATGTAAATATAGTGGTGATGAGACTTGTGTCACCATATTTTACGGAGCGGAGTACGATACCTTGGGTGTTCTGCATTGATGCTGTGAAGATACGAAAATGAGTGTGTATCAAATAGCGTAGAAAAGCGATAGTGTATGATAATCAGCTAGCTATAATGTATGTGATGATACAATGTTGGTAATCTGTGTAGCAAAAAAATAGGCCGGAACATCGTTCCGACCTATCATAAATCTATTTTGTGTTTATGCTTAGTTCATAAACACCATTTTGCCTGCATAAGTTTGTGACCCGTCTGCATTGGTCGCAAATATGAGGAATACTCCTGTTTGTGGTCTATGTCCCTTATAATCTAAGCCGCTCCATATAGCTTGTCCGCCCAGTGCAGTAGTACGATATATAAGTTGCCCATTGATGTCAGTAATACGAACATCTGCATTTTCTGTAAGTCCCTTTATAGCTATTGTGCCTTTATAGCCACTAGGTACAGGGTTAGGGAATGTGATAACACTACTGTTGCTTTCGCTACCTTCTGTAGCTGTGCCACGATAGCACATCAGACCTGCATCAGTGCCTATATACACATCGCCGGTTACTTTGTCCACTGTTATTTTCTGTATTTTATTTGATGGTAGTGGGCTGTTGTCTATAGTAAATCTAGAAATGATGCTGCTGTTGCCGGCATCAGGAGATAGTAGCCACACTCCATTGTTTGTACCTATCCATTTGCGGTTAGCACCGTCAACAGCTATTGACTGAACATTTTCGCCTGCAAAAAGGTAGCCTGCATATTTGTCGTATTGTACGATTGGTATATCTCCATCACAGTGTTGGCTCAGGCAGCTGGAAGCATTATAGATGATGCCAATTCCGTTACTTGTACCAATCCAGATATTATCGTTTTTATCTTGCGCTAAACAAATGGCATTCACGTCGGGTAGATTGCCCGATCCCGGCCCTGATACTACATGGTAGCTGATATCATCGCTTGGGTCTGCTAATGTTCCTTTTGTGTCATAACCGATTACGCCGCCATTGTTGTCGCATACATACCAAATATGCCCTGCATTGTCGAATGTGATTGGGCCGCCGCTATATGCATAGCCACGCGTATAGTTTAGGTAGTATTTATACCAATTTTGCGATGTTTTTTCTCTTACATATAATTCATTAAGCGAGCCATACATGGTCACCCAAAGATTATTGTATTTGTCTATTGCAGTACCCACTATTTGTCTGTACCCTAATGATGCATTGGGAATACTGATGTCGAATGGGCTAATATCTTTGTATATGGTGAATGAGTCATTGCTACGCAACTCAAAGAGCCCATCGGTGAAAGATCCTGCATATAAAGTGCCATCACTTTCGTCTTTTACAATGGTCACAAAATCATTCATTTTGTAGCTGATAGGGGAGTTGTTATCTCTGTTGAAGAGTCTCCATTTATCGTTCTTCAGATTAGAAAACCCGCTACCGTTGCCGTTCCAGATGAACTTATCGTTGAAGCCGCCATGTGCTATCCACAGGTCTCCGTTATTGGCATAAAGGTCAAAGCTATTCGGGTCTTTTGGTCCCTCAGGGTGCATGAAATACTGCACATCAGCCTTTGCTCGCTCTGCCAATCCAAGATTCATATTGCCAACCCAGATACTGCTGTCTGCCAGTTGCACTACTTGTGCTATACTGTCCGTAGTATTTACAGAGTCAACAATGTTGTAGTTCATGTCCATGATGCGGAGGTCACTAAACCGACCAATAAACAACTTGTTTAGTCCCGGGTCAATATTAGATATGCCGGTAGTACTGGAAAAAACTAATCTAGCTGTGTCACTTTCTAAAGCATAAACAGCATTAGTGGTTTTTAGAAAAATGTTATTGCCAACTGATTTTATTGATGAAAATGAGTGTACACTATCAATTTTTTGCCATGCCTGATAATTCTGTAATTGCGGACTGTTTTTAGCTGCTTTGAACAAGCCGGTAGTGGTAACTGCATAGAAGTAATTATCTGTTGCTGTAAGTCCTTTTACAGCTAATAACTGACTGTTGGCTACGAATTGATAGGTTTCTTCGATATTACGTTCTGCCATGTTTATAACAATGATACCTAATGCCGTACTCAGGTATGCTTTGCCATTTTCAGTATAGATGCCGAATACAGTTTTGTCACCGGCTACAGATTTGAGTTTAAGGTCGGGGATATTGTAGAAGGTATTGTCTTTAAATAGGTCAATATTGCCATTGGAGTAGACCAGAATTACGGTTTTAGTAAGTGGATCGTAAGAAACGGCCTGCATACCTATGTCAGACATGCCATTGACCTTGCTGTAGCTGATTGTTTCGTAATTTTTTGAATTTAATACGAAAAATGCCTGCGTACATATATTAAATAAGTTAGAGCCATCAGTAGCTACTCCCAAAGAGGTGTTATAAGGGAGTATGGAGCGCCAGTAGCCAATAGGTTTTTCCTGTGCATTGGTTATAAAGGCACAGCAGAGTAATGCTATTAATAAGTATTTGTGTTTTCCCGAATTCATAGACAGATCAATGTGTCAAATTTATTACAAATAACGCATAGCTGGCGTTAATATTGCCCTTAATGGTAATCTCATGAAGTGGTTTATGTGCATAAAACAGACATAAATTATGATGGTGTGTATGTATGGTGGTAACCTTTTATCTTTACAAAATGGATAACAAGCGTCCTATTGGGGTTTTTGATTCCGGATATGGTGGTCTTACAGTGTTTAAGTCTATTGCGGCTTTAATGCCTCAGTATGATTATATATATATGGGCGACAATGGTAGGGCCCCTTATGGTAACCGATCATTTGATACAGTGCATCAATACACCTTGCAGTGTGTGGAGTGGTTTTTTGAATTGGGTTGCCCATTGGTGATATTGGCTTGTAATACGGCATCTGCTAAGGCATTGCGAACGATACAACAGCAAAATTTACCACGATTAGATGTTGAAAAAAGAGTGCTGGGTGTTATACGCCCCACCGCAGAGGTGATTGGCAGCTATACCAAAACAAGATCTGTTGGGGTGTTGGGAACTAAGGGTACAATAACATCAGGTTCTTATGAAATAGAGATCAGCAAATTTTTTCCTGATATTAAGGTCCATCCACTGGCTTGCCCAATGTGGGTGCCATTAGTGGAGTATGGGGAGTATATGTCTGCAGGTGCAGATTATTTTGTTGAAAAGTATCTGGATGAGTTACTTACAGGAGCACCTGATATCGATACTATACTTTTGGCTTGTACGCATTATCCACTGTTGATGGATAAAATAAGAAAGTATTTGCCGGAACATATACAAGTAGTGGCGCAGGGTGGTATTGTAGCTGATAGTCTTGCTGATTATTTGCAAAGGCATACTCGTATGGAAGAAGGCATTACGCGTAATGGTTCTATGCAGTTTTATACAACAGATGACACTTCAGATTTTGATCATCATGCTACAACTTTCTTCGGCGCAAATGTTCATTCGGGATTTGTACATCTGAAATAACTTTCATTTTAAGATTACTGCGGATGCGCTGTGAAATAATTATCTTTAAATCCACATATATCAGCTGATTGAAAGCACCAAAAGGGAAATATTTAGGATATCTTGATTCCGCCAGAGGATTGGCGGCACTTATGGTAATGGGATATCACTTTGTTACTTTTAAATTTAAAGAAACACCCACCGGTATACTATCTTCTATATTGTTCAATGGCAGTGATGCTGTGTCGTTTTTCTTTGTGTTAAGTGGTTTTGTATTGTCTTATAAGAGTATTGTGCAGCAAGAACCGATGGACGTAAGGAAATTCTACATAAATAGAGTTTTCCGGCTGTGGCCTGCATTTTTTATTACCTTGATTTTTAATGTGCTGTATACATACAGAGACAGGTTGGATCTACATACGTTGAGTGATGTTTTTCTGATACATGGTTCTCGTTTTTGGCAGGAGGCATTTCTACTTAGGAATCATGCTGAATATTTTGTGCCGGGATGGACATTATATGTAGAGATGACTTTGTGTTTGTTTATGCCGTTCTGGATAGTGATTGCACAGCGTGACAGGCGACTTATCTATTGGTTGTTACTTGCTTATGTACTTATGGGTGGCAGTATGTTCCATTTTCATTTCGGGTTAGGTGTTTTAATCAGTTGTTTATATACTGACATCAGCAGTCCTTCTTTTAAAACTACAAAATGGTATCATTACAGATATTGGCTCATTGGTAGCGCTGCAATCTTGTTTTCTATTCGTCATATTGATAAGTTATTTCCTTTTGGTGCTGGTTATCACGATTTATTCAATTACCTGAATATTGATTTCTTTCACTATACAGCTTTGGCATCTTTTGTGTTTATCGTTGCCATCATACAAAGTCCGAAGGCGCAGAAAGTATTGGAGCATAAGGCATTGCGTTTTTTAGGGAAGATATCTTACGGCGTATATCTGATGCACTGGTTATTGAGTGCCTATATTGTGCTATGGCTCGATGTTACAAAGTTTGAAGTGGTCAGCGAGCAGTTTACATTTATACTTGCCATTTTAGTGTATACAATAAGCACAATTCTGGCGGCTACTTTGTTACATTATTTTATTGAATTGCCGTTTATCAGATTAGGAAAACGAATAGCTGGTAAGTTGAGGCCGATGATGGTTATCAATGCGCCCAACCATGACTAACCTATTTTGTTTCTGATAATCTTAATTGCTTAATCTTAAGAACTTATTTAGATACAGTTCGTTACATTCGTTTTATGGAAGAAATGGAAGACCCAACAGAAAAGCTGAAGGAGATACAGGAGGAAGTATTAGAGAATGAGCGTAAAGAAAAATGGACACTGCATGTAGCATTGTCTACTGCTGTTGTTGCGGTATTGGCTGCTATAGCAGGGCTGCTTAGCGGGCACCATGCCAATGAGGCAATGATAGAGCAGATAAAGGCCGGCAACCAGTGGTCATACTATCAGGCAAAGAGTATAAAATCTGAATTAGCAGTTTCTACAGCGCAGTTGATGGTGGCAGTTGGTAAGCCTGCAGCAGGTGACCAAGAGGCTAAGCAAGTGCGTTATGAGAAAGAAAAAGAAGAGATAAAGAAGGAGGCGGAGCAATGCGAGAAAAACGCGGAAGGTCATTTACGCCAACATACTATTCTTGCGAAGTCCGTGACCATATTCCAGATAGCCATAGCCATTGCTGCTATTTCGATTCTGGCAAGAAAGAAGCGCTTGTGGCATGTATGTCTTTTACTTAGTGCAGTGGCTTGTGGTTTTCTGATATTGGGAATAATATAAACTGCCGGAATATAAAATGATAAAGCCACTCTACAGAGTGGCTTCTTTATTGTCTTTGCTTTCTTTTTTCTCTTTCCTCTTTTTAAGGAGGTACTTAGTGCCTTTATAAGATAACTCTATTGCTTTCCATTTCAGGTAACTGGTTACAATATCAATGGCAACAGTTTTTGCTATCTTTTTTGCTTTATTGGCTGTAGAGTTAGGGTCGTTCTTATCTTTCTTTTCCTTTCCCGATTTGTTGAATAGTCTGTTTTGAATAACAGGAATCAACATACTGAAAACAGGATTAGAGATAGGTAAGAAACTAAGCAGCGATGAGAGGTCGAAGCCACCGGCTGCGGACTCACTACCTTCTGATTTATTCCTGCCCAAGATACTACCCATAGAAAATAGCTCTTCTTCATCCAACTTTTGTAGTTGTTTCTGCAGCTTTCTTTTTTCTTGCTCCAGATCTTTAAGGCTATCCAGTTTCTTTGGGTAAAGTCTCATGCTAGTTTACTTTAGGGTTGCCTTTTTTATTATCTTCTACCTCGTCGTCCACATCTTCAGTGAGTACACTTAAGAATGCCCCGGCAAAGAAAGTAGTGATTTTTTTACGAAGACCGATAGCCATTAATAGTATGAGGACGTAAATACCCATTGTAGCGAAATATGCCCCGACCTTAGAAAGACCTATAACAACAAATATTTCTACAATGCCCATACCCATGAGTAACATAGCGATGAACACTATGAACATGCAGATCATAGCGAACATAAAATAGCTCAGCAATCGCGCTGTACTACCCATAAAATTGAGTTTGAACAATTTTATGTAGACTTCGATGTACTGAGTTATTTTATCTTTAAACGAACCGAAAATACTCATAGGTTACCTGGGATGATTATGAATGATAAATCTCTTCTTCCAGATCAGCTGTTTTCTTTGCGAATTTGCCTTTCAGGTTATCTAAAGATTTTTTGATCTTATCCATGTCTTCCTGACGTGTTTCTTTGTCTGTTGCTAAAATGTAACCTGCAGCTACACCTACTGCTGCACCGATCAAAAAGGTTGCGATTGCATTGCCTGCTTTTGCCATAAAAAATGTTTTTAAAAAATTAATGATGTTTCAGGATATCAGGTCTAAAATATCATGCCAAAGGTACGCAAAGTGTAATTCATAATCCTATTTTGCATAATACTTATTATCTAAAATGTACTGTTCTACTGCTGATGGCACTAGATACTTTATAGATTTTTTATCTTTGATCTGTCTGCGGATATAAGTTGAAGATAGTTGCAATAACGGTGCTTCAAGTTTTGTGATGTTTGCACCATAAGTGTCTTCTATTTCAAAGCCCGGTCTGTTATAGACTACAAAAGAATAATGAGCCACAAGTTGCTCAAAATTTTTCCATCGATGTATATTTTGGAAGCTATCAGCGCCCATTATCACAGAAAAACGTTCCAAAGGGAATTTTTCTGTCAGATATGCTAAAGTATCGATAGTGTATGATGGTTTTGGTAACTGGAACTCCACATTACTACCTCTGAATTTAGGGTTGTCATCGATAGCCAGATTGACCAGATGTAGCCTGTCATGTTCATTGAGCAAGGAGTGTGAGTCTTTAAGCGGATTATGTGGCGAAACAATGAACCAGACCTTATCTATGTCTGTATACTGTGTAACATGGTTGGCAACAATGAGGTGACCTGTATGAATGGGGTTAAAACTGCCGAAGTATAATCCGATATGCATACGGCAAAGATAAAAAGAGAGATGACACAACGAACCAAACTGAGATTAATCATTTTTCGTTAACGTTTTTGTGTTGCCGATTGGGTAAACTGGCTTTAAATTGTAATAGCTTTGCTTGTGCCAATGTGGGGTATAGAAGTATTTATAAATAACGTATTTTAGCATTTATGTCAGCAAAGAAGAAAAAGAAGTCGCGCTTGCCGCTCATGATAGTTTTAGTAGTAGTCGTGGCTTTGCTTGTGGCTGCGTATAAGATATTGGGTCCTAATACCAGCAGGGAGCAGTTTCTTTATGTCAAGACCGGAAGTACTTATGAGCAATTGCTGACGCAAATGAAGGATGGTGGCTATGTAAATGATATCAGTAGTTTTGATTTTCTAGCCAAAAGAGCAGGGTTGCCGGAGCATATACATCCCGGAAAGTACCAGATACGCTGGGGTATGACCAACTATGAATTAGTTAAAAAACTAAGAAACGGACGTCAGGTGCCCGTGAAGTTGGTAATAAACAAGTTGCGTACTAAGAATGATTTTATACACTTGCTGAGTAGTAATCTGGAGGTTGATTCTGTAGAATTGAGTCAGTTGATGCACGATGAAGATTACTTGGGTAAGTTGGGTTTTGATACAAATACGGTAATGGCAGGTATCAGACCGGATACCTACGAGTTTTACTGGAGCACCAATGCAGATAAGGCATTTAAGAAGATAGAAAGTAATTTTGCTCGTTTCTGGACACCTGAGCGCAGGCAGCAAGCCAAAGATCATGGTTTGACGGCTGTGAAAGCAACGATTATGGCGTCTATTATAGATGAAGAGACCAATAGGGCAGATGACAAATTGAATATTGCCAGTGTGTATCTGAATCGTATGGATAAAGGTATGAAGCTGCAAGCAGACCCTACTGTTAAGTTCGCAATCGGGGACTTTACCATTAAGCGGGTTACCGGTGCTATGCTAAAAACGGAGTCTCCTTATAATACCTACCAGAATACAGGGTTGCCTCCCGGGCCAATATGCACCCCATCTAACGGGTCTATAGAGGCTGTGCTTAATGCACCTAAAACAAACTATATTTATTTCTGCGCTAAGGCCGACCTGAGTGGAGCATCTGTATTTGCAGCAACGGACGCAGAGCACCTGCAGAATGCCCGCTTGTATCAGCAGGCATTGAATGCCAGAGGAATACATTAGCCTTTTCTTTTGGTGATGATCACTTAATGTATGACTACATTACAAAATACATGTAGTACGTGGCTTTTGCAAGCTGCAATGAGTTGTTGTATGGTAAAATTCACAATAGAAAAGAAGAGGTGCATGAATAGGGTTTCTTTTAGCATCTATGCTTACCTTTGTTACCTATTTATATAGACAGTATGCTGCCACAGTTTGAAAATACCGAAATAGCGTTCAAGTACCGTAGTGATAAAGAAATGAAGCGTGCACGTTTCCTTTTCTCCTCAATGGGTTCTCCTGCATTATCCAGTTTGGGCATGAAAATGACTCAGTTTGCCATATCGTGGAAGCTGCCTGTAAAAGGGTTGATCAAGAGTACCTTGTTCGATCAGTTTTGCGGTGGAGAAACAATGGATGAAGCTGCTCGCACTGCCGGTGTGATTGGTAAGTTTGGTGTAGGTACTATTCTCGACTATGGTGTGGAAGGTAAAGAATCAGAAGAAGATTTTGACCGTGCTGTACCTGAGTTTATTAAGGCGATTAAATACGCAGCAACTAATAAAAACATACCATTTATCAGTTTAAAGGTGACGGGTTTTGCACGTTTTGCCTTGCTGGAAAAGATACATTCAGAAGCTACACTTAGCACAGAGGAGCAAGCTGAGTGGAAGCGCATTTATGACCGCATCGACTTTATCTGTAAATCTGCAGCCGAAAATGATATCATGGTGCTGGTAGATGCTGAAGAAAGCTGGATACAAAAGCCGGTTGATGATCTTACCGACGCCATGATGGCTCAGTACAATCAACGTAAGGCAATAGTATTCAATACTTTTCAGATGTACCGCCACGATAGACTGGCATTTTTGCAGGAGTCTGTTGCATTCGCTAAGGCGCATAACTATCAGTTAGGCGCAAAATTGGTACGTGGTGCTTATATGGAAAAAGAGCGTAGACGCGCTGCAGATATGGGTTACAGAGACCCGATACAGCCAACTAAAGAGGCTACTGACAGAGATTACGATGCCGCAGTGTTGTATTGTTTGGAAAACTTATCTGCCTTATCAGTATTTATAGGTACACACAATGAGAATAGTTGCCTGCAAGCAGCTAAATACCTGGAAACACATAATATTCCGGCTACTACAGAGCATGTTTATTTTTCTCAGCTGTATGGCATGAGTGATAATATTACGTTCAACCTGGCAAACAGTGGTTATCATGTGGCTAAGTATTTGCCTTATGGTCCTGTAGCAGATGTTATACCTTACCTTATGCGAAGAGCGCAAGAGAACACCTCCGTAGCGGGCCAAACAGGTAGAGAGCTGATGCTGATAGAAAGAGAGATAGAGCGAAGAAGAATATAAAATATAAATAAGTTTATCAAGTAGTAACAGGTTGTGGCACACATTAAGTGTGCCATAGTTTTTTAAAAGAAATCTGCCATGAGTAATGGTTATGATAATGCCTCATTTTTTTATGACCGTTTATGTGCAATGGTTTTTGGCAATCAGTTGCAGTTGGCTCAGGTTTGCTTCTTGCACCTAATACCGGCTAATGCAAAAGTGTTAATTGTAGGTGGCGGTAGTGGGTGGGTACTTCACGCTATTGACAGCGTTCATGAAAATGGGTTATTGATTACTTATGTAGATGCGTCACCTAAAATGATTGCCAAAGCCAGAGTCGGTTATGCTGGTCGGAATCTGGTGGATTTTATACCTGAAAATATCATGGACGTAGAGATAGCAGGTAAATATGATGTAATAATCACACCATTTTTCTTTGATAACTTCAAAGAGAAAGAAGCAGAGGAGATATTGAGCCAGATAAATAACAGGCTGCATAAAGGCGGTTTGTGGTTATACACAGACTTTAGAAACAGCGGGATGATTGTACATAAATTATTATTGAAAAGTATGTACATGTTCTTTTCGATAATATGTGGTGTAAGTGCCAAATCATTGCCTGATGTAGACAAACAATTTGGCAAATACAATTACAGTCTAAAAGATAAAAGAGTGTTTGTGAAGGGGTTTGTAGAGAGTAAGGTTTGGGTGAAGGAATAACAATATACTACATGAAGTAAAAGACATAAGCCCCTGCAAAAGGTGCCGCCAATAACAAACTATCAAACCGATCTAACGCACCACCATGACCGGGCATTAATGTGCCGGAGTCTTTTACATCTGCAATGCGTTTTAGTTTAGATTCTACCAGGTCTCCCAGCGTACCTGCAATACCTGCACAAAGTGCCAATGCCGCCCAATCAATTAGTCTGAATTTATGAGAGAAATGTCCATAGGTCATTGCTGCTATCATTGTGAGTATCGCTCCTCCACCGGTGCCTTCCCATGTTTTTTTAGGTGAGATCGGAGAGAATGGGGTCTTGCCAATGAATGAACCCACTAAGTATGCCATCGTGTCGTTTGTCCAGATAAGGAGAATGAGTGCGATGGGTAGTATGAAATTGCTGTCTCTCATTGATAATAGAAACAACATAGGTATAGTGATATAGAAGATGCCTCCCAAGGCTTGCATTAATGCCTTTAGTGCTGCTTTGTTTATAAGTATTGCAGCAATAATAACCGTTGCTATAGCTACAAAGATGCCCGGGCCTATGTAGTATAACAAGGCAAGGTCTGTCATGGCTGCAACAATGCCTGTAGCTATTATTTGTACAGCTATCTGTAGCCACAGAGGCCAATATGCATCAGTATCAATTTTCTTCATCAATCTGAAATACTCCCTGAGGCAGAGTACATTGATTAGACCCACTAGTGCAACAAATGACCATTTATTCCACAACAAACCTACCAGCATTACTGCCGCAAATACAATAGCACTGCCAGTGCGTTTATAAAATACAGGTAAGTTGAGTGCCATATTATTTGTTTAAGCTGTAATTAATGTAATGATGGTTGTTTGTGTTGCGGAGACAATACTATTCGTTTGTGACAGCAAATTGTTCGTCGGCAGAGTGGTGCTTGGGGTGGTCATAATCATCGGACCAGTTATTGGTAAGCGGTGTGCGGGTTTTCCATAACATATAGAATGCTGCAACGAGCAATACTGCGCCACCTGCTACAAGGCCCCATTGTATCGTATTTTCATTGACGAGTTCGCTTGCTTTATTATTACTGTTGCCCAGATATGAAAGAAATATTTGGCTGCCATTGAAAAACAGATGCGCCAATATGCCACACCAGATAGAACCGGTGAGATAGTAAATGGCAGCTAATAAAACACCAGCTAAGAATATAGATGGTAGCCCGCTATAGCTGGCATGTGTAAAAGCGAATATGAGTGCGGAGAACGCAATGGGGATAGCTATGTTATGTGTTACCTTGTGTGTGAAGCGCATAACAATGCCCCTGAAGAACAGTTCTTCACCCAATGCAGGTATTATAGCCACTACTATAAATGTGCGCAGAAAATCAGTAAAAGCTGGCATAGTGAGGTATGCTCTGAACACAGCGTCCGATGCAGCTTGTTTTTGCCTCACCTCAGCACCGAAATCAATATGCCCCATCAGATTTTGCAGGAGCATGAATAATGGCATAGCCCCAAGCATAACCAATATTGCTATCAGCAGGTGAATAGGTTTTTGCGGTGCACGTAATCCCAGATATTTTCTAGGGCTTGGGTGTGTGAGGTACGCAAATGTGAGCGAGGGGGTAAGGAAGAACATCAGGCTGCCTATTCCTTGTGCTATCAAAGAAAGGTGGATGAGCATGGGTTTTGTATGTTCACTTATTTCCAGAATATCGCTGATTGGCACACCATATACTTTGGGTAACAGGGCCCCTATCAGCACCCATGCCAATGACAACATGGTAAAGGTCATGAGTGTGAAAAGTAAAAGCTGTAATCCTAAAGGATATGTGCGGAAGTATCTCATATTATGCCGCAAAGGTAAGTCAGTAAGAAATCAATTGTATGTATCGAAACGTATGGTAATGGCTGAATATTAATATTCAGTGCCTTTGTAGAATACTTTAAAAATACCTTGACCTATCTGGTAGTTAATTACATCGTAGTTGAGTTGCCAGCTACTTAGGTCGGCATTGGTAACATCATACACTTCCCCTTCTGTAAACAACCTGAGGGTGTTGTTTGTGTTGATATAGGCAATGGAATTGTATTGGATAATTATATTTTCCGGGTAATAATTTTCGAGGTCTGTAATTTCTCCCTTATAAAACGCCTTGAAATAACCTGATGGGTCTTTGTACGCAATAATGTTGTCTGTGACCTGGTAGGTAGGGTTGAAGAAGCCCATTGTGCGTACGCTATCTCCGTAGAAGATTTTAAAATACCCATCGCTGCTCACAAAGGCTACCTGATTGTCGCCTACATGGTACGATTGGGGAGGGAAATTGTCAATAAGAAAGGTTTGACCATTATGAAAGATCTTGAATCTACGGTCTGCATCTACATACGCAACCGTGCTGCGACCTGCATCAAAACTGCTCACCGGATAATCTTCCTGAGGAATTTTCAACCCTCTGAAAAATATCTTGAACTGATTTGCAAAGTTGTTGTATGCAATGATATTGTCAGAAACACTGAGTCCGGATAAAACACTGTCCGGCACAAACGACTCCAGTACTTGTATCTGACCATTATAGTATACTTTATAGTCGCTTTTCAGCCCGTCCAGATACATTACCAGACTGTCGCCAATATAGTATTGATCACATATAGGGGTAAGGTTTTTGGTCAGGCCTTTGTCAAATACGTTAAGTGACTTTTGGTTAAGATATACGACCAGATTGTCGGTGGCGTAAAATGCATTGGTAAAGCCTGCATTTACTTTTTGCGTACTGTTGTTATAGTATATTTTAAATGTTCTGGAATTGTCGAGATAAGGGATGGCTATGCGACCTGTTTTTATGAGCGTAGGCGGCATATAGTCAATTTTATGAATCATGCCTTTGTCCCATACCATGAGCTCATTTTGCAGATTGACATAAGTAGCGAAGGGCTGCGCTATGGCAGATATAGAGAGCAATAATAAGAACAGCAGTAGGGATCCAGATCGCTGCATTGGTGATTATTTTGCTGTGAATATAAGATAAATAAAACAAAAAAGCCAGCCTGAGAACAGGCCAGCCCCTATAAACCCTATCACTATGAAAACTTTTGCAAACAGATGGTTTGCTCAATTTGTTCAAAGCTTTTTAATAAAAATCATTCCTTCAAAAATGAAGAGTCTTTTGAAAAAGCCAGCCTGAGAACAGGCCAGCCCCTATAAACCCTATCACCATGAAAACTTCTTTATATAAGAGAACTATTTTTACTGATTGATTTAACAATACAAAGATAATATACTTTTTGTTAGCTGAGCAAATTTTTCTTCGATTTTTTTGTTAAATATTTTTCAAAGACTATTCACTTATCTGGCTATCAATAAATTATGCTTTACCTTTCTTTTTTGGTGAGAATATCGCCAACATTCTGCGACCTTCCATCTTTGGCATTGATTCAAGACCGCCATGTTCTGCAAGGCGTTCCGCGAATTTCAACAACAGCAATTCACCACGCTCCTGAAACATGATCGCACGACCCTTGAACTGTACATAGCATTTCACTTTATTGCCATCCTGCAAGAACTTTTCTGCATGTTTAGCTTTAAAATCAAAGTCATGATCATCGGTGTTAGGCGTGAATCGAATCTCTTTTACTTCAGATTGTTTAGCCTTAGCTTTTTGCTCTTTTTCCTTTTTCTTTTTCTCGTAAAGGAATTTTTTATAGTCAATGAGCTTACATACCGGAGGAACAGCATTGGGAGATATTTCTACAAGATCTACTTCTTGCGCCTGAGCCATTTTGATGGCTTCTGCGATAGGGTAAATGCCCGGTTCAATATCATCACCAATAACACGTACTTGTGGTGCAGTTATTTCATTATTTAAGCGGTGCTCATTTTGTGGTAAACGGGGTCTGAAAAATGGTTTACCTTTTGGTTTTTTCTGCATTAATTGGTTTTAAAATTTTATTGGCAAAAATAAAATATTTGTTTGGTAATTACTCAAAGCTAATTATAAAATTTTTATTGCTGCTCATTTTGCCAAAAGTGTCTAATATTTCTTTCTAATTTAACTAAAAAGTATGTTCAGCTTTTGGTGTACGTGGCTATGTGATTATATTATTTAGTAGGTAAAAAATCCAAAATCAAGCGGATTATCATAGGAAATACTATTAATACTACATTTCCTTTTATCTCAAATATGTCATCAGCAATCTTTATTTTATATATTCATTCGTTTTGTTTGATTTTTCTATTATTTATACTGCTGCTATTTTCATTTGTTTGAAGTCCATTTAATCAATACAGCCGTTATCATTTCACTGTCAATTCTTATATCAGTTAAAATTTCAAATCCGTATTTCATATAAAAAGGCATAGGCGATTTGTAATTTTCTCCGTTACTTTTTAAATCATTATTGTGGTCGATAACCCAACCATAAAATTCTTTATTTTCTTCTTTCAGCTTATTAATTAATAGTCCTCCAAGCCCGCTTCCTTTGTGAATTGACGAAACAATAATTGAAAATCGAATTTGGTTTTCTTTTTTAAAATCAACGGCCCATGCAATAACATTTTTTTCAGAATCTTCGATTAAGTAGTGATTATGGCTTTCTGTGTCATCAAGTAAAATAGAAAATCGATTTTTCAATTTTAGTGGATATTCATCATTCCATAACTGATTGATTTGCTCAGATTGAAGACTCGTCAATTCTTTAGTTTTCAATATTTTCATTTTCAATATTAATTTCTAGTACGCTGTTTGTATGTAATGACAAAGCCCACCATATTGGCGGGCTTTGTCATTATCGAAACTATTTTATTAGTTAGCTGTTGTAGCCTTCTTTCCTTTCATTTGCTCCTTAACAATAGCGCGCATTTCGTTGGCAAAGTCAGCCACAGATACAGCACCCTTATCGCCGTCGCCATGTTTACGAACGGAAACGGTGTTCTCGTTCATTTCTTTTTCGCCCACAATAAGCATGTAAGGTACTTTCATAATTTCCGTATCGCGGATTTTACGACCAATTTTTTCGTTTCTGTCATCAACTGTAGCACGAATATCTTCTGCTGCAAGTGTGCGTACTACGCTTTCTGCATATTCGTTATATCTATCACTGATAGGTAATACTTTCACCTGATGTGGTGCTAACCACAATGGGAAATTACCGGCACAGTGTTCTAACAACACTGCTATAAAGCGCTCCATAGAGCCGAAAGGTGCACGGTGTATCATTACCGGGCGTTTGCGGGTGTTGTCGCTATCTACATATTCCAGCTCAAAGCGTTCCGGTAAGTTATAATCTACCTGAATTGTGCCCAACTGCCATTTACGGCCCAGTGCATCCTTCACCATAAAGTCGAGCTTAGGACCGTAGAATGCAGCTTCGCCATATTCTGTAACTGTTTTCAGGCCTTTTTCTGCTGCTGCTTCTATGATAGCGTTTTCAGAGATTACCCAGTTTTCTTCGCTACCTATGTATTTACTGCGGTCTTCCTGATCGCGCAGTGATATTTGTGCGGTGTATTCCGTAAAGCCAAGTGATTCAAATACGAAAAGTACCAGATCTATCACTTTTTTGAATTCATCCTTAACCTGCTCAGGAGTGCAGAACAAGTGTGCATCATCTTGAGTAAAGCCACGAACTCGTGTAAGTCCGTGTAGCTCACCGCTTTGCTCGTAACGGTAAACAGTGCCAAACTCAGCTAAACGGTAAGGAAGGTCTTTATATGACTTAGGTGATGATTTGTATATTTCGCAGTGGTGCGGGCAATTCATTGGTTTGAGCATAAACTCTTCACCTTCCTGTGGGGTAGTAATAGGGCGGAAGCTATCCTTGCCATACTTTTCCCAGTGACCGGATGTTACATAGAGTTGCTTGCTACCTATATGCGGAGTGATAACCGGTAGGTAACCTGTTTCAAGCTGTGCTCTTTGCAGGAACTGTTGCAGTCTGTCACGAAGCATAGCTCCATTAGGCAACCATAAAGCTAAACCGCTACCCACTTTTTCTGAAAAAGTGAACAATTCCAGTTCCTTACCTAGCTTGCGGTGGTCGCGCTTTTTTGCTTCTTCCATCAGCAATACATACTCGTCCAATTCTTTCTGATTAGGGTATGTAACGCCATATATGCGGGTAAGCATTTTGTTTTTTTCATTACCTCTCCAGTATGCACCGGCAATATTGGTAAGTTTTACTGCCTTTATAAAGCCTGTGTTAGGTATATGCGGGCCGCGGCATAGATCGGTAAAGCCACCCTGTGTATAGAAAGTGATGTTGCCATCTTCAAGACCATCAATCAATTCCAGTTTGTACTGGTCACCTTTTTCAGTAAAGTAAGCCAGCGCATCACTTTTAGAAACGTCTTTTCTTACATATTCAGACTTGGCTCCTGCCAACTCTTTCATTTTAGCTTCTATCTTTTTCAGGTCTTCTTCACCTATGCTACGGTCACCAAGGTCAATGTCGTAATAGAACCCAGTTTCTATAGCAGGACCTATACCCAGTTTTACACCAGGGTACAGTGCTTCGAGTGCTTCTGCCATAAGGTGGGCAGAAGAGTGCCAGAAAGTTGATTTACCTTCCTGATTGTCCCAAGTAAGTAGCTTAAGGCTGGCATCTGTATGAATAGGGCGAGACGAATCCCATACTTCTCCGTTCACTTCTGCAGCGAGCACCTTGCGTGCTAAACCTTCACTAATTGATTTTGCTATATCTCCCGCTGAAACGCCCGCTTCATATTCACGCACTGCGCCATCGGGTAAAGTAATGTGTATCATAAAATATTGTACTTGTAAAGTTGTGCAAAGGTACGAAGGAAAGTTATCTATGAAAAAACCACCGGCACAGGGCTGGTGGTTTCCTGTCGTACTGAATTAATTATTAATGTGTGTAATTTACATGAAACTCAAAGGTATCAGGCTTTGCCACCGGTGATGCAGGGTTCCCTGTTGTATCGAGGTATTGACCGATAAGTGAATATTCCAATGTAAAGGAGCTTGCTGTTACATTGCTCAACTTTCCATCTCTGATGTTTGCCTCATGTGAAGTTGCGTTGCTGTATGTAGCTACATATATACTTGATGAATTAAGTGCTATCTGCTGGCTGATAGAGTCAATCATCCAATATACATTGAACAAGTCTATGTTCTTATCATTGTTTTTCAAATGCCATACAAAACTGATAGAATCTGCATCTGCAACTGAGCAATGAGTAGAATTGCTATATACCGCACCGTGATTAGCTGAATCAAAGATTATGTAATCATCCTGCATACAGGTTTTACGCAGATATGGGTAATATGGCTGATCTGCTTTTACTCCATTTGGTGCTCTCATGGTTACCGTACCGGAGGCTATTTTCCACTTTCCCGTTCGTAGGTTAGTAGTCACATCAGATTGCGGATCGGGCGTCTTATTACAGGCAACCAATATTGAGAATAAAGCCAATAAGAGTAGTAACGATTTGCTCATATACTAAAATAAGTTTCGTATTGTTTAAAGCATAAAGCTACTATAAATATATTGACCATACAAAAAAGAGGGGATTATGTACGAAATATCCTCAATTATCGTTGAAGATGTACTATTGTTATCTACTTTTATATAATCACAAACTGCTTTTCAAATGAATGTACGTATCAAAAATATTTTATTAATTGCCGGGGTCGCAATTTTGGCAGCATCTTGCGGAAACGGCAAATCGGGTACTACAGAGACAGTCTCCAAAGCCGGACACCCCAAGATGAGTGCTAAAGATCGATTGGCGAAAAACAACAACCTGGAAAAACACCTTACATGGGAGCGTAACAGTCTGAAAGGCAAGGTTAAAAAAGTGACAATAAAAGAATACATCATCACAATGAAGGGAGATAAGGAGCAACGCACACTCGACTCCTGGGGTGATGATTCCTATAATGCAAATGGATATATAACAGAATCGAATAGCTATACAGATGATGGCAAGCCGGATAAAAAGACTATGATTATGTATGATGCCAATAATAATGATACTGCGGCTTATACGTATTCTGCTGATGGCAATTTGGCGCATAGAAATGTGATCACCAATGACAGCAGAGGAAATGAGATAGCTAGTGTAAGCTATGACAGTAAGGGAAAGCAGATGGATTGGGCGAGCAGATTTAAGTATGACAATGATGATAACCTCATAGAGATGGCTTTTGATAACACAGGTGAAGGGCGTTTTATGGACAAGGTCAATTATACTTTTGATGAGAACGGATTCAAAACCGGTGGAAAGTCCTTTGACTCTGGTAAAGTAAAGTCGTTGTGGCTGTGTAAGTATGATGAGAAGGGTAATTATTTGTATGGTGCTCAGTATAAAGCAGATAGCACGCTTATTAGTAAAGATTCCAGTAAATATGATGCCGATGGGCATAGGTTAGAAATGGTTCGTTACAATGGCGATGGCTCTTGTTTAGATAAGTATATCAGTAAGTATGATAATCATGGTAACAGAATTGAATTCCATAGTTATAAAGGGGCTCATTTTTCTGTGCCGGATGTTGAAGAGTATGATGAATATACTTATGATACCACGGGTAATATACTGACTAAGAAAAAGTATGCAGTTAAAAATGGTAAAAAGGAGCTTGTAGCTGTTGTAGAATATGAATATCTCTATTATTGATAGCTGAGTATATTAGGTGGGGGATGTCAATTTTTAATATAGCCTCAGCAAGAAATATCTTATTTTAGTAGCATGAAAATTTTCTCTGCCGCTCAAATCCATGAATGTGATACACAGACTATAAATGCTACCGGTATTAAATCCGGTGAGTTGATGGAGCGGGCAGCCAACAAGTGTGTGGACTGGTTGCGAAATAATTTTTCCAGAGATGCTCTTTTCGTTATTTTATGTGGCACCGGTAATAATGGTGGAGATGGTCTGGCAATCGCCAGGCTGTTGCATCAGCGGTCTTATGGAGTAAAGGCGTTCTTGCTGAATTTTGGTAAAGAAATGTCTGCAGATTGTGCTGCTAATTTGCAAAAACTCAGACAAATTAATGAGCAACTGGTAACAGTAGTGGAGCCGGATGCTTATATAACTGATCTTCCGCAGCATGTAGTGATTATTGATGCCATATTGGGAACCGGGCTTAGTCGCCCTGCTGATGGCTGGATCGGTGGTTTTATTCAGCGGGTGAATCGCATGAACAATCGTAAGATTGCCATTGACATTCCAAGTGGTTTGCCTGCAGATATTATCACTGACAAAGATGCTCCTGTGTTACAGGTGAATGACACCCTTAGTTTTCAGTTTTATAAGCGCAGTTTTTTTCATCCTGAATCAGCTCCTGCAGCAGGCAATGTTCATGTGTTGGATATTGGTTTAGATCAGACATTTATACAGTCGACCCACACACATTACCGAACTTTGGAGCGGGAAGATATATTGGCTATATACAAGCCGCGAACTGCATTTGGTCATAAAGGCACGTATGGTAGTGCATTGATGGTAGGTGGTAGTTATGGCAAGACAGGAGCAGTAGTATTGAGCACGCGTGCTGCATTACGCAGTGGTGCGGGGTTAGTAACGGCAATGCTGCCGGTATGTGGCTACTCGGTAGTGCAAACGGCAGTGCCGGAAGCTATGTGCATCACCACAGGCGATACCTCTATTTGTTCAATCTCAGATTGGGAAAAATATACAGCCATTGGGATTGGTCCGGGTATGGGTGCCACTGATAATTGTGTGCAGGCATTAGCTGGTTTCTTAGATGTATATAAGGATCCTGTAGTGCTTGATGCCGATGCACTTAACATTATAGGTAAGCACAGCGAATTATTGGCGAGACTCCCTAAGAACGCTATTCTCACTCCCCACCCTAAGGAGTTTGCCAGAATGTTTGGAGAAAATACGAATAGCATGATACAGGTAGACAATGCCCGAATACAGGCGATGCGCTACAATATTAACATTGTTCTCAAGGGACATAACACAGTAATAATTACTGCAGAAGGAGATTGCTGGTATAATATGACCGGCAATCCCGGCATGGCAACAGGTGGTTCTGGTGATGTACTTACTGGTATAATAACCGGGTTACTCGCGCAGGGATACGCACCTCAGGATGCTGCTATGCTTGGTGTGTATTTACATGGCGTAGCAGGTGATCTCGCCGCCAAAGAGTTATCTCAGGAAGCAATGATTGCGGGGGATATTGTTGATTATTTGGGAAGTGCGTATTTATCGTTGAAAGACAAAAAGGGCTTTAGTGCCAGCGTCACTCCCGGAAAGTAATCAGGTGAAGAAGCTGTAATCGGTTGAAGAAAATTAATTTATCAATACAAATCTAGCCCCAGTGTAAAGCCAATACAAGGCTGCCCTTGGTATATCCAGTATTTCGCGTTTTTATCCATTAAGTGGTCGAAGCCCAGAGCAATTCCGAAAGTTATCTTGTCGGCAGCCACATTAGCTGCTATACCTGATATAATGGTCATTCCTTCATATTCAAGATTGAAGTTAGGTTCAGTAATAACCCATGGATTTATAAACGTGCTGCCTACACCGGCATACAGCCCAACGCTATAGCCCAAGTGCTTAGTCGTTTGTTTATACATATTGAGTGGTGTGCGTTTGTATTTCAGTTTATATGCATCAATACGATAACCACCAAACAATGCACCATTGAAAGTCGTAATCAGTTGATTAGGTAGGTCATTTGTTGCTGGACGGAATTTAAGAGGAATGGTCATTAAGTCAAAGTCAAAGGAGGGTTTATAGAAAGTATGACTCATTTTGTTGTCCTTAAAACGTCGTTGTGTGCTGGTATAATTCACTCGTTTAGCAGTCATTATCTCTGTAGAGTCTTTATGTTCCTTCACCGGGAAAACTGCCAGCGTGTCTTCATCTATATGCAGTACATAAACTTTCTTATCTCTAGAAAATCTGGTTGTACTATACACGCCGTCAGTAAAAGTATATTTAGCGCTTTCACGTAATATCATACACCCGCTGAGAAGATAAGAAATGGTGAGTGCAAGAATTACTTTTGAAAATACATTTTGCAGTATGTGCATGATAGTAGAATGATTGTTGTTGCAATAGATTGTTGCAAAAATACGTAAGCTCAGCCCAACATGAGAGAATATGTAAAGCAATAGATACACGGGCTATATTCATCAGTCATGCCATTTATTTCACCAATTTTATTAATTTTGAAGGATAAAGAAATAATATAAACTATAATGCTACAAGGTCAACTAATAACACTGGATGAATTTACTATTCAGGAAACACGGAAATTCCCACAAGCAACAGGTGAATTATCTTCTTTGCTCAGGGATATAGCTCTGGCAGGTAAAATCATTAATAAGCAGGTGCGTAAAGCAGGCCTGTCTGATATATTGGGTAAGCAAGGTACATCTAATATTCAGGGTGAAGAGCAGATGAAACTCGATGTAATTGCAGATGAAACACTTATACATGTATTGAAAAACAGTACTGATTGTGCAGGTATCGCATCTGAAGAAAACGATGATCACGTATCTTATGAAGATACTTTCTCTGCCAATTCAAAATATGTAGTACTGTTTGACCCACTCGATGGTTCTTCCAATATAGATGTGAATGCATCAATAGGTACAATATTCTCTATATACCGCCGTGTAAGTGAGTTAGGTAAGCCATGTACAGAAGCAGATTTTCTACAGCCAGGGAATATGCTGATGGCAGCAGGTTATATTATCTACGGTTCCAGCACTATGATGGTATATGCAACTAAGCTGAGTGTAAATGGTTTTACATTAGAACCGTCTATAGGTGAGTTCTGCTTATCGCATCCTAACATCAAATGCCCTGAAAATGGTAAGATTTACTCTGTAAATCAGGGTAATAGCAATAAATTTAGCGAAGGTTTGAAGTCTTATCTGAACTATTGCATGGAAGTTAATAAGGAAGAAGGTCGTCCTTATTCTCATCGTTACATAGGTTCTATGGTTGGTGATTTGCACCGTACATTAATTAAGGGTGGTTTATTCATGTATCCTGCCGATAGTAGTTCACCAAAGGGTAAATTACGTTTGCAGTATGAGTGTAATCCGATGGCATTTATTGTTGAAGCAGCAGGTGGTATTGCAAGCAACGGAGATATCGACATCCTCGATATTCAACCAACTGAACTACATCAAAGAGTGCCTGTTTATATAGGTTCTAAGAAAATGGTAGAGAAAGTGCTGTCAATGGCGCACGGTAAGTAAGATAATCAGCGTGGTAAAGTGTGTATACTTTTGGATTTCGTTTTGTAATGCCACAGCAAACACTTTATTAGCTACATAATATTATAATAGCGGCTGTCTCTGGTGGAGCAGCCGCTATTGTTTTATAAGCAGACTCATTAAGCCGCGTCTGTTTTTTTGCTTTTTGCTTCAGCACCCACCATCGGGTGTCTTTTAAACTCTTTTGTTCTGTCGAATAGGAAACGGTAGGTGCGCAACGTGCGGCTGCGGTGTGTACCCAGACTTTCTGCAATGTTAATCATCTTAGGGTTGAAGTCGCCAATCCATAACATTTCATAGTCTTCATATTTGACCATTGGCTGTATCACTTTTGCGCCTTCAACGATAATATATGCATCAACACCCTTTCCCTGAAATTCAGGAATGATACCGAAAACAAGCCCAACAAAACGGTCACATTTTCCAAAGGTTTTCAAATAAAGGAATCTAAGCTTTTCAATGATGCCGAATTTCCCATTCAAATGTTTGAAATACTGGTTTAGATCAGGCAGATTTACCCAAATTGCTATTGGCTCATCTTTATAGTACACAAACCACGAAATACGCTCATCTATAACTGGCTTCATGGTGGCAAACATCTTTTGTACTGTCTTTTCTTCCAGCGATTTGCCACCACCATGACCAGCCCATGCTTTGTTGTAAACATAAGTGAAGTCTTTAGCGTACTTGGAGATGTTGCTTTTCTTTATCATCTCTGCCCTGTAATTAGGGTCTGCCGCAATGGCTGCATGGCGTGTATAAAATTTGTCTTCCAGTTTTTGCTTTACCTTCATGCCAAAGCATATCTGGTTGAAATAAGTTTCAAAGCCGTAGCTTTCAAATAAGGCTTGGTAGTAGGGTGGGTTATAATTCATGCCATAGAGCGGGCTATAGAAGCCATCTGTCACCAATCCCCACCATTTATCACGCTCTCCGAAATTTATAGGACCATCCATCGCTTCCATTTCTCTTTCTTTGTGCCACTGCTGGCAAAAGTCGAGCATGAAATTAGCTGCGTGTTGATCGTTAATACATTCAAAAAAGCCTATACCACCTGTAGGCTGTTCCATTTTATATTGTCTGTTCACAAAAGTGGCAACACGACCAATAGCGTCCCCTTTTTTATCACGGAGAATCCAGCGGGTACACTCACCACGTTTGAAAAATTTGTTCTTTGCAGGATCGAATACATCTTCGATATCTTTATCTAACGGGCGTATCCAGTTAGGGTCATTTGCATAAATATCAACGGCTACCTGTATAAATAGTTTTCTATCCGCTTCGGTTTTCACCTCGTGCATCAGCATAATTGCAATTCTGTTTTTGGGTTAATCTAATAGTGAAGGTATAAAAGTAGCAGGAAAATAAAATGATAAAACTTCCTGAAGAATAGCTGCTGTACAGCAAAAAAGGTATAATACTCGCAGTATTATACCTTTTTAAAAGTGTATTACTTGTTATCAATAGATAACTTTTGGTTTATTCTTTTTATGATAAAAGTAATATGCAGTAAAGCCCATGATTATAAAAACAGGCATCACTGCCCATTCTGCAGCAGATTTGCTCACACAAATTACCGAATAGGTAGCGCCAATAATGTCAATCATAAGACCCGCATAAGCCCATTCTTTGATGCGGGGAAAGCCGGGAATGAAAATAGCGATTACCCCGAGTGCTTTTGCCACACCTATGAATGGCAGCAAATAGGTAGGGTAAAATAATTTGTCGTGCATAAATGTTACTGCATCTGCATTCATTATGATATCAGGTATTGCAGAGAATAGCATCAGCCCGCCAAAAAGTCCGTTGAAAACCCAATAAAGGATATTAGTTGTTTTATTACTAGCCATAAGAAGTGTGTTTTATAAAATCATACAAATCTATCTGTATGATTTGTTGATGAATATACAAATATAATGAAGCAAAATGTGTTGTGCAATAGGCTGTTCTGAGTAAAATGTAAAAGAGAGACAACTTACGTCATCTCTCTTTTATTGAAAATTTGAATTATTTATTAGTTTTTATACACCTTCAGTGCTGCTTCAAGGCAGTCCATTGCTGCATTAATGTCCTCTTTGTTGAGCACATAAGCCATACGTACTTCATTACGTCCTTTACCCGGAGTGGCGTAGAATCCTGCAGCAGGAGCCATCATTACTGTAGCGCCATTGTGAGAGAACTCTTCAAGTAGCCATTGGCAGAATCTTTCACTGTTTTCAACAGGAAGCTTTGCCATAGCATAAAATGCACCACCCGGTAGCGGGCAGATAACGCCGTCCATTTTTTTAAGTCGGCTTACCAGAATATCTCTGCGTGAAGTGTATTCTGCATGCACTTCATCAAAATAATCTGCCGGTAGGTCAACTGCTGCTTCACCCAATATCTGAGCGAAAGTAGGCGGACTCAGGCGAGCTTGTGCAAATTTCATAGCTGCATCAAGTACCTGCTGGTTGCGGGTAACAAATGCACCTATGCGACCGCCACATGCGCTGTATCTTTTAGATATTGTATCGAGCAGTATTGCATGCTCTTCCAAACCCGGTAATGACAATGCAGAAATATGCTTGCTACCATCATAACAAAACTCACGATATGCTTCGTCGCTAAACAAGAACAAATCATGCTTCAGGCATATCTCTTTCAGAATATCTAACTCCTCCATGCTATACAAGTAGCCTGTAGGGTTGTTGGGGTTGCAGATCATTATAGCTTTAGTCTGCGGTGTTACTGCTTTTTCAAAAGCCTCAATAGGAGGTAGTGAAAAACCGTCTTCTATACCGGAAGGGATAGGAACAACCTTAACTCCTGAGCTTGTAGCAAAGCCATTATAATTAGCATAGAATGGCTCCGGGATAATGATTTCGTCACCCGGATCTAAACAACTCATGATTGCAAATGTGATTGCTTCAGAACCTCCGGTTGTTACTATAATTTGGTTAGCAGTTACGTCGATATTGTTTCTCTTATAATACTCAACTAACTTTTTGCGGTAACTATCAAAACCAGCACTAGGGCTGTACTCCAGCACCTTCATATCTGTATGACGAACGGCATCCAGAATGCTGTCAGGTGTTACGATATCAGGTTGACCAATATTAAGATGATAAACTTTTGTACCTCTTTTTTTTGCTGCGTCGGCATAAGGTACCAACTTACGAATAGGCGAAGGGGGCATCATGGCCCCGCGATGTGAGATTACCGGCATAAGACAAAGATAATGCTAAATTGATGTAGAAAAGTAAGAAGCCCCTGATACGAGATACAGGGGCTTCTTTATATGTTTATTTATTTTAATTAAGCTACAGTTACAGTAGGATCCAAATAGACATCCTGAATAGTGTTCAACAATTCAACACCAACTTTCATGTCTTTCTGGAATGCCTTACGACCACTGATAAGACCCATACCACCAGCACGTTTGTTGATAACGGCAGTTGTTACTGCTTCAGCTAAGTCAGTTGCGCCCTTAGACTCGCCACCAGAGTTGATCAAACCTACACGACCCATATAGCAATTAGCTACTTGATAACGTGCCAAGTCGATTGGGTGATCTGTAGTCAACTTATCGTAAACCAGTTTGTGTGTCTTACCAAAGTTCAATGCATTGTAACCACCATTGTTTGTAGGCAATTTTTGCTTGATGATATCTGCCTGAATTGTAACGCCAAGGTGATTAGCCTGTGCTGTAAGATCTGCTGCAGTATGGTAATCAATACCATCTTTCTTAAATGCGCTGTTACGCAGGTAGCACCAAAGGATTGTAGTCATACCCAATTCGTGAGCATATTCAAAAGCCTTAGCTACTTCTACTATCTGGCGAGCACTTTCGTCAGAACCGAAATATATAGTTGCGCCTACAGCAGTTGCACCCATGTTCCATGCATCCTTAATTGTGCCGAACATGATTTGGTCAAACTTGTTAGGGTAAGAGATGAATTCGTTATGGTTGATCTTTACAATCATTGGTATTTTATGTGCATACTTACGTGCTACAGCGCCTAATACACCATAAGTAGAAGCAACAGCGTTACAGCCACCTTCAATAGCCAGTTTAACTATATTTTCAGGATCAAAATAAATAGGATTTGGAGCGAAAGAAGCACCTGCACTATGCTCTATACCCTGATCTACAGGAAGGATAGATACATAACCTGTACCACCCAAGCGACCATGATCCATAATGCTGTTCAAGCTACGTAATGTTTGGATATTACGGTTAGAACTTGTCCATACATCATCAAGGTGAGATGGAGAAGGCACATGAATAGAAGATTTGTCAATGGTCTGGCACGTGTGACCTAAGAAGTACTCGGCTTTATCGCCTAAAAGTTCATTTATTTTGTTAGAAGCCATAAGAAGTTTTTTTTAAATCTGAGCGCAAAGGTATTTTAAAAAGTTAAAACTTAAAAGTGAAATGCCAAAACTTATCAAGTGTTATTTAGTTGCTACCCGGATTAATGTGTTTATTCTTGTTGACGTATTTTAGTTTTATTTCACTTGAGGTAAGATGTGCGATTATATTTTCTCTGGCTACTATAAAGGTGAACCTGATAGCAAAATCTGAATTGCTATCAGTGTATTTTTCTGCAAGTAGCTGAGCTGCCTGTATATGCGGGGAGTGATAATCTTCTAAACGCACCATTAAAAAAATATGATATGATGCGTCTTCATTGATAGTCAGGTATGCAGTTGAAACATAAATATCTACCTCTGTACTTAGTGCCTGCATTAAATCTTGGGTCCGTTGTGTGGCCTCTTTAAGTGTATTATTGATGTTTTCTGAAAACTTTAGGCGTGTTCTGTCTATGATTTGCGTCTGTGGGTTTGTCTCTTCTTCATTGGTCCAACCTGCAGGAGTGATAATGTCCATATCTAATTGCAGTGCACTGTCTTGATCTGATAATAATGCCATGATATTTTTTGTTTTGGAATGTAAAGGTCTGTGTATTACGGCAAGTGAAAAATGTTTTTGGTCAGTGCATAACTATTTAATAATCACTTGTTTTGCCAAGGTCATATATAGTCCATACACCCGATGGTTCTGTCATTAATACCGGCAGGTTAGAGTTATAATTCCTATTGCTTTTTCTTGTATTGTACCTCAGGTAATATTTGACATTATACTGTCTGGCATTGGTAATAATGTCATTGTCAGACAGGCTGTCAGGCAATGGTACAATATAATAACTATTGCCTGATAAGTATGCCAGCCGAATGGTAGATTGCATTTGAGCACCGGGGTGGGCATTGCTTGTGAAACTGCCTTTTATACCTGAAGCATTCAGTTTTGTTGCTAACGTGGCTTCATCTTTTCCTGTATGGTATTGGATAAGCATTGTTCGTATTGGAAAAACAGTAAAACTGAGCGCAAATAACCAATAGAACAGATTCATGTTCACTTTTCTTTTTGCGAGAAATGGGTTGTCGGTGATTATGTAGCTGCCTATTATCATTGCCAGTGGCAGCATATACCATAAGTATCTCGACTCGAAATTAATGAGTATGTAGCCCAAAGGAA
The DNA here is from genome assembly GCA_947454715.1 of Chitinophagaceae bacterium. Classification (GTDB taxonomy): domain Bacteria; phylum Bacteroidota; class Bacteroidia; order Chitinophagales; family Chitinophagaceae; genus Flavipsychrobacter. The sequence continues at coordinate 23,585 of CANGMZ010000007.1, read as the reverse complement.
ACAGTAAAAAAGATAATGTAATGACTTTTAAATCTGTACTGTATCGGTCCCGGTCTGGCTTCTTGAACCATGAATAAAAGCTAAGGAGTGCAACAAGAGGAAAGAAAATAGATAATTGCAACATGCTGGCAATCAGCTTTAAAGAATTGAGCCCAACTCTTAATAATTGCAATCCCATTAAATGCCAGGAGCTCCAGAAATGCGGTGTAATGCCGTTAACTATATAGGGGTCTTCCCAGTAATAGGGGCTATCGCTGTATACAGGTGGAAGAATGTGCTCAATGCCTTCTTTCCAATAAGGATGCCCTACCAGATACCAAGATGTATTGAGCGGCCCTGCAGTAGAGGTTGTCCAGATACCGTATTTATTATGGAGTAAGAAAATCCAAGGTAGGCTGAACAATAGCATAGCTCCAATTGATATGGCGCAAATTTTAATCCATTGTTTTTTGTTTTTTTCAGTGACAAAATAGACGCAACAAATGGTATTGAGTATAAAAAACGGAAATGAATAAGCTTTGGAAAAATAAGCAAGTGCACCAATGGCTCCTGTACTCAGCCACATGGCAGTTTTTTGTGAAAATTGTGGATACAGAATTAGTCTGAGTGTAGTGAGTAGAAAAAAGCATTCCCATAAATCGTCGAATGATTGCCAGAAAACAGCATAGCACAGAAACACGCTCAACGATAACATGAGCGGCCATTGTAACTGCACTGTTGTTTTGAAGCGTAAAAGAAGGGATTGTGTAATATATAATAGTCCTGTTGCACCTAAAGCATTAATAATTACAGAAGCGGGTATGGCTGCAATGCCTTTTTTCATAAGTAAAGCAGTTAACCAGCAGCTCCAGGGGCTCCAATATCCATTTATTGCCTTCTCATAATCTCCCGCAGCATATCTTCTAGATATGGTAAGGTAAGCAGTGCCGTCGGGGTCTATGAAATATTGAAAATGGGGATAGATAAGGAGCAGCACTACATACATCAGTATTACTGATGTAGCCAAAGGCAGATATTTCTGTAGTGGTCTCACTTATAATAACACTTTATGTCTTTTAAATTTCCCGGATAGGCCAATAACAGCACAGCCGATAATGATGAGTGATACCGGTAGAAAGTACCGAGTATTAGCTATTGGGCCGGCTATTAATGCAAAGTAGCCTGAAAGGATTAAAACAAAGACCCTTATGTGTCTATTTATTTTTTTATCAATGAAAAAGAAACAGATGCCAATAGCCCGGATGATATTGAACAATAAAACGAATATGACAAATGGCATGGAGTTGTTTCTTGCAAAATAAGGTTGTAGTCCGCTAATGCCTTTACTTTTAAAAGTCGCAGCAAAGCCTTCATTGCTTTTTGTGTATAGCTCATTGTAGGTGAGCTTACCCGTAAAAAGGTCCATCTCTGCTTTTCCCGGCTCTATGAATATGCGTGCAGTATTTTTAAAATGGAATAGCATATAAGGAGCAAAATTATCTTTCAGAAGTTGAATGCCTCTGCCGTTGGCATAGTCATACCTGTCTTTATATTCAGGGAATGCATTGATGTCTGCGCGTTCATTTGCCAGAAACTTAGCTGCACTATCTGCCCCTTGTGTTTGGGTGAAATAAGCGTTAAAATAGTAAATGGCATTGAACGATTGATTGCTTGAAAAGTGGAATTTTCCTGTACGCATCAGGTTATCATAATTATATAGCAGTACTGCGCATATTGGGAGTAAGGCTATGAGCAAAGGGCGTTGCATTTTTATTTTCCACTTTGCAAACAAGATAGTAATCAGCAGGAAGTGTATGATAACAAATGGGTAGAGTACCGGTTTAACCAATAAACCGACAACCAACCATAAACTCATATAAGCGCCTTGTTTCAGATTCTTTTGTTGGTAGAGTTTTATAAAACTGCCAAAGTAAAGTAATGTACAAGACTGCAGCAGAATATCCGGGGCAATAGTGTTGGCATTGATGAATTGGGTTGGGTAAGCTATTATGAATAATAGCAGGAGCCAGTCATATCGCCTGCTGTATCCTATGTTTTGCAACAGCTTACGGGTATAGACAATATTGCATATCGAGATAAGATTTTGCAATACAATCACTATCCAGTTATTGACGGAGAACAGATATACACCCATTAGAAATAGTGGGTATATAGGTTGTCTTTGGGTCATGTATTCCGGGGCTATAGGCATAGCCGGGTTTCCACTGTAGAAAAAGAAAAGGTTTTTAATGTTTACCGCTTCATAGATATATTCATAAGAATCGCCCATGTATATGCGGGTGTAATGTATCGCTAATAAAAAGAACACAATATGCACCAGCACTATTGCACTGATGAATATACGATCTTGTTTATTGTATCTAAAGCTCATTACTATTGTTATTTTAATTATTTACGGCTTTAAGCATACGCCAATTGCCATGCATATCTTTTCTGATTTCTACATTCTTATAGCCCATCTCTTCAAACAGTGCTTTGCTTTGTTCTCCGTGCGATGATTCCAACTCGCAATAGATGCAGCCCTCCGGTTCCAGATGACTCTTACCTAACTGAGCAATGGTTCTGTAAAAGAGCAAAGCATCGTCAGAAGGTACAAACAGGGCAATTCCCGGTTCGTGATCTTTGACATTGCTGTGCATATTCTCTCTTTCAGAAACAGGAATGTAAGGTGGATTAGATACAATAACGTTATAAGAGCCGAGGTTATTTTGTTGCTCAGGGTCCAGAATATCTATTCCTATAAATGTAATGTTTGCGTTTAGTTTTGTTGCATTTGTTGCCGCTACTTCGAGCGTATTCTCGCTAATATCACAAGCTGTGATTTGTGCCTGAGGTAATGCGAGCTTTAGAGATACCGGGATACAGCCGCTACCGGTACCAATGTCGAGTAGGGTAAGTTCCCATGCATCTTTGTAATCAGCAACAATCCATTGTACCAACTCTTCGGTTTCAGGGCGTGGAATAAGCACATGCTCATTAACTATAAACTCATGCTCCATGAACCAAGCATTACCTATCACATATTGTAACGGCTTCCCGGCGAGTAACTCCAGTGTGGCTTTTTCAAAAGCCAGTTGCTGTTGTGTAGTAAACAGTTGACTTTTATTGATTAACCGGTCAAATTTGCTTTGTGAGGTAATGTGATTAAGCAATTCGTGGGCTATAGCCGTTGATTCTCGGTCATCATAAATCGGGAGTAACTGATTCTTTAATAAATAGAATGCCTCACTAAAGGTATGCATGGGGTAAAGATACTTTTTGTACTCATCTCTTATAAATTTAATTCAGCATAGAATATGGATGTTTTATAATATTATTGCTCTTTGTGGGTATAAACTAAAACTGCCCAACACCTTATTAAAAGGCATTGGGCAGTTTTTTATCAATGAGTAATTTTTTAACTGCGCATTTCTCCTACGAGACCAATATGCTCTGCGCTTACCATTTGCAGTGCCAGACTTTTAATAGAAGGGTAGACTAGGTCATAAATACCTCTTTTGCTTGGTGGTACATCTGCTTCCTGCATGGCCACAATGTATATGATTGATTCAGGGATGTCTAATACCGTACACACTTTTGTTATGGTTCGTTGGCTTGGGCGTTTAACGCCTGTTTCTATCTGAGATAGTGATGTTTGAGAGATTTCGCATTTTTCGGCAAGTTCATATTGAGTGATAGAAAGTTTCTTGCGAATAGATTTGATAGCTAGACCGATGTTCATGATTGGATTTTTTTAATGAATAAGAGTTTGAGTAGAGTTATAACGGCAATAATAATATTGTATTGCCTATATAGACGATGGATTAGTCGTAAACGTTGGGAAAACCTTTTTTTCTTTTTTGTTAATTTCATTAACCGATAGGGAAATTATCGATTTGAAAGTGTAATCGCAGATAGAAACAGGCGCAAGTTGCAGTGTAATTATTTAAAATTGACAACAAGGCCCATACCCACTGCCTTAGGGTATGCTACTGGTTGCACCTGCATAGAGATGTCTCTTGAGATATCGAAATTTTTGAGGTGTGCTCCGGTGATGGCTTCCAATACTTGAAGCGTATAACCGACTCCGGTAAACAGAACAGTGAGGTTGAGAAATTTATTATAGTCGTTTTGTAATTGTTGTAATTGGTCTACGGTATAGATATTTACGTATTTATCAGTAGGATATGGATTATTGATACGACCAATGTATGCTTTTCTGTATGCTTGATAATTATTTAAGTTGTCAACAAAATAGTATCCCGCTACTGCAAGCCCGGCATAGATGACCGGTATTTTCCAATACTGACGATTGTAGAATTGTCCCAATCCCGGCAATATAGCAGAGTATAGTCCTGCCCTTTTAGGGTTAGGCTGAAAAGGAGCTTTCTTGAAATTGGTTGCCGTGTCTATATTGGTGATTAACGAAGAATGTTGGTTTGTAGAATTACTATCGGTAGTGACTGATGATTGCGCAAACGACTGAGCACCATGCATTAAAAACAGCACAGAAAGCAGAATTGAACAGAACAGTTTTGTAAACGAAGTTTTCAATTGAATGATATTAGCCGGCAAAGTTACTTCTAAACCTACAAAGTGCCATGTCTATTGTACAAGCTGAAGGAAAACCCTAAACCAGCCATCAGACCTCCGGGGGCCATACGGTCAATGAATCGGTGACTCCTGTCGGTAAGCGGAGCGCCATAGATTTCGTGATAGTGCTGTGATGTTAAAGGAACAGATCCGCCAAAATTCACAAAAAATCTATTGTATCTTCTGCCCATTGTCCAATAATGATACACACCAATATATATATTCGTTTGAGCTTTTAATGAAAGTGTAACTTCTTGCCGACCATTAATTGTCTCCAGGCGTTTTTTCATGTTTTCTACTCCTGAACTGAATGTAAGTCCTCCGGCAAAAGCCCAGCCACGCTGTTGAGGTCTGAGGTAAAACTTTGAGCCTACATAAAGTTTATTTCCCCAGGTACTAGGGCCTGTTCCTCCATCGAGGGTTACATAAGACGATAATGGAATATTAATGTCAAACCCAATGATTCCTGCAGGATTGTTAGAACCGCCACTCAATCCAATATAACATACCGGAGGTTTTGATGGTTTCTGCGCTTTTTTCTCTTCTTTTTGTGGTGTATTGTTGTCCGTATTGCTCTGTTGTGCAAAACCAGACAGGCACATACAACATACAGTAAGAGTTAAAATGAATTGCTTCATTATTGAATTATTAATGGGTTTGACTGTAAAGGTATTGATAATGTGTTAAAAGAAGAAGTATTATTTTTATATATAGGATTGTAGTGAAAGCCTGTCACCACAATCTTTTGTAAGGTAATGTCTGGTGCAGGAGATTATATATAGTGCGATACGTTAAAATACTATTATAATGTGTAATAAATGCTATTTGTCGATTATTAACTGTAACTTTGCGACTTCATATATTTAAAGTTCTTTATTAATGAATTCTTTTTCTTCCTTCTCCTTGCGAGAAGAAATACTGCAGGCATTAACTGACCTGGGATTTGAGACACCAACACCAATTCAGCAAAAAGTAATACCATATCTTTTATCCGAGCCGAAAGATATTATCGGCCTTGCACAAACGGGCACAGGTAAAACTGCTGCTTATGGTCTTCCATTGTTGCACCATACAGATACATCTGTAAAAACTGTTCAGTGTCTTGTTTTGAGCCCTACACGTGAATTGTGTATGCAGATACAGACTGAAATGCAGAAATACGGCGATCAGATGCGTGGTTTGCGTATAGCCGCTGTTTATGGTGGCGTTCCTATCACCGGTCAAATCCGTGATGTACGTGCTAATCCACAAGTAATTGTTGCTACTCCGGGTCGCTTAATCGATCTTTTGGAGCGTAAGGCTATATCTCTTGAAAATCTTCAATACGTTGTTTTAGATGAGGCTGATGAAATGTTGAACATGGGTTTCCGTGAAGACATTGAGTTGATTCTAAAGAATACACCTGCTGAAAAGCGTACATGGTTATTTTCTGCTACTATGAGTAATGATGTGCGTAGTATAGCTAAGCGCTTCATGAAAGATTGGCAGGAGTTTGCGGTAGCTGCGGCTAACGTAACAAACGAAAATATTGATCATCAGTATTTCGTTGCTAATCACCACAACCGTTTTGAAACACTTCGTCGTTTGCTTGACTTTGCTCCTGGTATATATGGTATCATTTTTACCCGTACAAAGCAGGATTGCCAGGAAGTTTCTGAAAAACTGATGAAAATGGGCTACCATGTAAGTCCGTTACATGGTGACATGGATCAGAAAATGAGAAGTAAGGTTATGGAGCGCTTCAAGAGCAAGCAATTGCAGGCGATAGTAGCTACAGACGTTGCTGCAAGAGGTATTGACGTAAATGATATTACTCACGTTATCAACTACGAATTGCCTGATGATCCTGAAGTTTACACGCACCGTAGCGGTCGTACTGCTCGTGCCGGTAAGTCAGGTATCTGTATGTCTATCGTTTCTCCAAAGCAGATATCTAATATCCGCCAGATAGAAAGATTGGTAAAGCAGAAATTCCACAAGACTGATATTCCTGATGGTGCAGAAGTAGTGCGCAAGCGCTTGTTCTTCTACATGCAGCAGATAGCTGATGCAGAACCAAAAGATGAGTTTGCAAAATTGTATTTCGATTCTATGCATGAGCAGTTTGCTAATGTGGATAAGGACGAATTGATTCGCAAGCTGATCTGGTTACAATTGAAAGATACTATCGATGCATATTCTGATTCTGAAGACCTGAATGCAGGTTTTGAGCGTAAGAGTGGTGCAGCGGGTGCAAGCGGAAGCAGATATACTCGTCTGTTCATCAACATTGGTGAAAAAGATGGATTGAATGCACAACGTTTGTTGCAGTTTATCACAGAATCTACAGATGTAGAACCAAACATGGTAGATCGTATCACCGTTCGTGATTTGAGCAGTTTCTTTAATGTACCTACTGAAGCAGCAGAATACATAAAGGAGCACCTGTCAAATAAAAAATACAAAACCAGAAAAGTACGCTTGGAAGAAGCAGAGCAATCTAGACCAGGTGGAGACCGTGGTGGAGATCGTGGCTATTCTAAACCACAAGGTGGTGGTGCAAGATTTGGTGGTGATAACCGTTCATTTGGTAAGAAATCAGGTGGCAGTTATGGTGGCGGCAGAGGTCGTGATCGTGACAGAGGAGATCGTAGCTAATCAATATTTACAATTGATAAATAAAATGGCCTGAGTTTTTGCGACTCAGGCCATTTTTTATGGCAAGTATTAACTGATTACCACCTGTCTACATCATCATCTATGTCAAACTTACTTTGTTGGGTATCGATATTTGTCTGTGGCGGGTCATTGTCCATGAATCCTACAAATATTTCATTATCTCTAATTTCTACCGGATATGTAAATAGTTTGTATCCTTCGCCACTGGTATTACGGCCGGTTGCAGGGTCAAACCGATATTTGTGTTTGGGGCAAACTATACGCCCTAAGCCATCGAGCCAACCCGCGCACAAAGGAATACCTGCATGAGGGCACAAAGCTGCAAATGCATGGATTTGACCATTGCGAAGTAACAAGCACAGTGATTTATCGCCCGTTGAGATCTCTATAGGTTTGTTTTCCTCAAGGTTTGAGAAGGAAGCATTGGTTTTATAAAAAGTATATATGCTCAATTTTTTGTATTCTTTTATGTCTGTTGATTATCTCAATGCAGCAAAAAAAGCTTTCATTAATTGAGCGCATTCTTCAGCCAGAACACCCTTGCTCAATTCTGCTTTCTGATGAAAAGGCCAGTTCTCGCCTGTGGTTTTGTGGTATCCGTTTTTAACATCTTCGGCACCATAAACGATCCTGCCAACTTTAGACCAGTATAATGCACCACAGCACATAAGACAGGGTTCTACAGTTACATAGAGTGTAGCCTCTGGGAGGTACTTGCTACCCAACTGATTGAAAGCAGCGGTTAAAGCAATCATTTCGGCATGAGCAGTACTGTCGTTCAGCTGTTCCACCTGATTGAAGCCACGGGCTATTATCTTGTCTCCCCATGTTACAACAGCGCCTATAGGCACTTCGCCGGCATGAAAAGCAAGTTGCGCCTGTTTGAGGGCCTCCCGCATAAAATATTCATCATTAAAAATCACATTCCCGATTCAAAAGGTAAATAATAGCATGAAAGTTCATGCGTTTTGCTGCTGCAAATTAATGTATTAACCTCTGATGCCACCGTTTCAGGCAATCATTTTACAGTTAAATGCGCAAATAGGGTTATCAAATGGTTCGTTTCTTACATTTTAACAAATTTTCCATAATACAGCTATTATATTTGCACACTAATTCAGAATTATGCTAAAACGTGTTGCATTATTGTCTTTACTGTTCATTCAGTCGTCTCTTTTATTCGCACAAAAAGATGTTCGCGTAACGGGAAGTGGCGAAGACATCAAATATTCTAAAGATAGCACTGCTACACTTTTTAAAAATCCTTCCGCTAAGGTTACTAAACCTTCCAGAGATTTTGTAATGATACAGTTAGGTTATAACACTTGGGCAAGCAAGCCTGATTCTGTTAAAACAAAAGGTATAGGTTATGTATTCAACGCATACCTATGCTACGATTTTCCAATCAAGAGCTCTAATTTCAGTTTTGCTACCGGTTTGGGTATCAATACATCGGTTGTTTATCTGGATAAACAAAAGTTGATGAACACAGATACAGGGGTATTAGGGGCTACAGCTCGTATTATCAATGACCCTAACCCTGGTAAGCGTTATAAGTTTAATACCACTTACTTACAGGCTCCGTTTGAATTGCGTTATTTCAGTAACAAATTGAACCGTAACAAAGGATTCAAAGCAGCAGCAGGTGTAACGGTAGGTGCATTCTTGGGTGCACATACAAAGGAATTGATTTCTGCAGGTGGTACCAACATCAAAGAAAAGATTGATACTAAAAGATATTTGAGCCCATGGAATTTTGCAGCAACTGCTCGTATAGGTTGGGGTAATATTGCATTCTTTGGTTCTTACAACATCACAGGTGTATTCAAAGAAAATAACGGCCCGGCATTAACACCTGCATCAGTAGGTATTACTGTAACAGGTCTGTAATATCCTGAGTATACATATCAACAAATTTATTTCATTTAGAGAGCTGAACCATTATCGCACAAGTTTATGCCGATGATTGTTCAGCTCTTTTTTATTTAAAAACATACGCCATGAGCTTTATAAAGACACCGGCATTTTTGGAAAATGCTTTTACTAATGGTTATTCTCAGATGGATCCGGATGACGATAATCTGAAATTTTCAGCCGTAGAAATAGGCAAACTGAATATCAAAGAAGGAAAGATCTTTGCTTGTGACCCTATTTCGTTATACATGGAAGAACCGTTTACCGCAGAATTCCCTAAGGGGCAGTTTCCGGTAGAAGTTGCAATAGCAACAATCAACGATGATGACGAGCGCATTGGTTTTGCTCGTATCAGATTTACAGATACCAAGCCAGTGAAATGGAGTTATGCACTTACAGATGGCCAAGACCCGGCAGAGTTGGAGAAAGATGAAATATTTGGTTATGGAGTAGACTCCGGTACCGGTTCATTTATGGATGCATCGGGTTATACGGAATACGACAACCTGTATAAAGAGGATGTAGACTTGTCTACTGTTTCTAAAGAAATGGAGAAAGCATATAAAGATACTCGTACATGGTTGATGTGGGAAGGAAAGACAAGTAATGCTGCATTGTTCACAACAGGTTATGGAGACGGCCTTTATGCATCTTACATAGGTTATGATGCGAATGGCAATATCTGCAGACTGGTAACCGATTTCGGTTTGCTGGAATGGACTGTTTAATTGATGATATTATAATAATAAGCCTCTCCATAATGCTAATCAGCAATAAGGGGAGGTTATTTTTTTCTAATCATTGTAATACCATCTCTGAGTGATAATATCATCTGCTCTACACGATTATCATTATTGATTTTTTTATTGAATTCGTCCATTGCACGGGCATTCTTGCTTTGTTGCTCCAGTGGTAGTGTTACTTCGCCTTCATATAAAACATTGTCTGCCAAAATAAATCCACCCGGCACTACTTTGTCAAATACCATATCATAATAAAGGCCGTAATTGACTTTGTCGGCATCAATGAACACCAAGTCAAACAGCTCATTGATATCCGGAATTACATTAGCTGCTTTGCCTATATGGGTGATTATTTTGTCTTCCAGCCCCGCTTCCTTAAAGTATTTGGTGGTGAGGAAATCCAGTTCTTCTTCTATATCTACAGTATGTAATATGCCATCATTGGTAAGTCCCTGTGCCAGACAAATAGCAGAGTAACCTGTAAATGTACCTATCTCTAATATTCTGCGTGGTTTAATAGCATGGCTGATCATCTGCAAGAAAGCCCCTTGCAAATGCCCGGAAAGCATTACCGCACTGGGTACTTTAAGGTTTGTTTCCCGGTTCAGGGCAGCTAATACAGGTGATTCCGGTGTTGTGTGTGCAGCGCAATATGGTCCAACGCTATCTGGCAATGATATCTTAGTCATGTTTCGGTTACTTGTTGCTGCATAAAGTGTTTTGACTTTATGATATTGATAATGTCGGTGGTTAGAATCCGAATCCGAATCCGAACTCAGCCAGTTCGGCAACAGATTTGTGCGTCTTCAAAAAGCCAGTAAGGAAAAATTCCTTTACAGGGCCTTTCTCTCTTTGCACAAGGTAATAATGCCCGCCTATCTTTTCGTAATATCTATCTTGTTTTAAAGTAGACTGTTTGAGATAGTAGCCCATCTGTAAAATAATGCCTACTCTCCCAAATTGCCACTCATTACCTGCGATTATTGCGGCTTTATAAGCGTTTGCTACTTCATTACCGGGGTTTATTTCGTTGTTTCTTTGATAGGCATATATGGCTTCGTGGTAGGAGTAGTCGATACCAGCATACACCTTGTTTTTGCCTCTCCACCTGCGGCTGGCATAAAGCGTGGTCATATAAACAGGGTATGTAGGCCCCTGTGGTGCTTCAATCTGGTTAAAGGCAATGCCGGCTCTCATTTGTATCAGCCAGCGATCTCTGAGTTGCTGCGGTTTACGGCAAATATGATCAGGTTTAGAAGATGAAGGGAAGTAACGTATACCCACATGTGCGCCATATAGATTGATACCTAGGTTGGGTTGGTGGTAGGATGCATCAGATATATGGGTGAAGTTAAGCCCGGCTTGTATGTCCCAATGCTTATTGGCACTGTAGCGTATGTCTGTGTTAAAGCTGGCGTAGTCGTTGATATAGCTGCCAATGGCATTATTCAGTGTGTCAGAGATTACTTTACGGCTATATTTTTTGGTTACATAGCCCATGCCATCACCAATGCGTATGGTCCACTCAAATTTTTTAGTAGAAATAAGCGGGAAGGTGATATTAGGGTAAATGCTGAAGCAACGACCATAAACTGAATCAATGCCATAGTTAGTATAAGTGAAGCCTAAGCCAATAGTAGGAAAGTGTCTGCATTCTTCCCATACCTTCCTTCCCGAACATTTATATACCAGATTCATATCTACACCTGTAGACAATGATGGCAGTGGTAAGTGGAATTTCGGGGAGTGTTTGATAACATGACCGGCAAATGTATTGACCTCAAATCCATATCCTACAAGTGGATCAGTGGTTTGCGCTTTCACACAAAATGATGCACATAGCACAATAAGCAATGCACAGATACGGTTATAAAGAGGATACATATATAACAAATGTAAACACCTCATTCATTTTATCCAAAAGGAATAAATGAAGCAGGATATTTTTTAATTTATCGGTAGATTTACCACATACATGAAGCGGAGCAGTAAGATAATATTATTGGTTGTCATCTCGTTGTTTGTGGCAACAGGAGTGCTCTTTTATATCAATAAAAGTGACTATAATCCGAATCCTAAATATAAAATAGGTGAACCTCTGGATAGCCTTAATGGTATACCTGTTTATTACAACGGTATGGTTGGGCATACAGGAGTGCGAAACACAGCACCTGATGGTTATAATATAGGTATGAAATACCAATGTGTGGAATTTGTGAAGCGGTATTATTATCAGCGGTTTGGGCATAAAATGCCTGATGCTTTCGGGAATGCGAAGGATTTTTTTAATACCTCGCTGCAGGATAGTACATTTAATGCGCAGCGGGGATTGATGCAGTTTACAAATGGCAGCAAATTGCCTCCACAGACAGAAGATCTGTTGATATTTGATGGGCACACATCAAACCCTTATGGGCATGTGGCTATTGTAGCTATGGTTGATAGTAACAGGGTGGTCATTATTCAGCAAAATCCCGGTCCTTTTGGGGCATCCAGAGATACTATGCAGGTAGTTTATGACGGGCTATGGCATATAAAACGAGCACGCGTGCTGGGATGGCTACGAAAGGTGAAATAAGGTAAAAAGCTGCATAAGCATGAAAAATCGACAGCCGTCATTACATAAATGAGTTGAAAGGGCTACCTTTAAATTATTGATACAATTTCAATGAATGCGATCTTCGCTTTATTTTTTACACTATACTTTTTACTTTTGATCTAAAATCGCACATTATGAGTTTTATTACAGACGTTATTGCGCGCCAGGTACTCGATAGTCGTGGCAACCCTACTGTAGAAGTAGATGTACATACCAGTGAAGGTATCATAGGCAGAGCAGCAGTGCCAAGCGGAGCCAGCACCGGAAAACATGAAGCGGTAGAACTTCGCGATGGTGACAAGAAGAAGTACATGGGTAAAGGTGTACTGAAGGCGGTAAATAATGTAAACGAGATCATGGCTGAAGAGCTGTATGGTCAGGATGTTACTGATCAGAAGGCTATTGATAAGCTGATGATAGAAATGGATGGCACGCCTAACAAATCTAAGTTAGGTGCAAACGCAATATTGGCGGTAAGTTTAGCATCTGCTAAGGCTGCTGCACAATGTGTAGGTATGTCTGTTTATCGTTATGTGGGTGGGGTTAATGCAAATACATTGCCTGTTCCAATGATGAACATTTTGAACGGTGGTGCACACGCAGATAACAAGATCGATTTTCAGGAATTTATGGTTGTACCTAATGGTGCATCTACATTTGAGGAAGGTCTTCGTTGGGGTGTGGAAATATTCCATAGCCTGAAAACTGTATTGAAGAGCAAGGGCTTCAGCACTAACGTAGGTGATGAAGGCGGTTTTGCTCCTGATATTCAGAGTAATGAAGAAGCGATTGAGATTGTATTGAAAGCAATTGAAAAAGCAGGCTACAAGCCGGGTGATAATGTATCTATAGCTATGGATGCAGCAAACAGCGAACTTTGGAAAGAAAAAGATAAAAAATATCATTTCCATAAGAGCGATGGCAGAATGATGACCAGTGAAGAACTGGTAGAATATTGGGTTAAGTGGTGCAAAAAATATCCGATCATTTCAATAGAAGACGGTATGGCTGAAGACGACTGGAAAGGTTGGAAGATGCTGACAGATGCACTGGGCAATAAAGTACAGTTGGTAGGTGATGACCTTTTTGTAACTAATGTTACCCGTTTGGAAAAAGGTATCAAAGAAAATATCGCTAACGGTCTGTTGGTAAAAGTGAACCAGATAGGTACTTTGAGCGAAACAATAGATGCGGTAACAATGGCACAGCGTGCAGGTTACAACACTATTATGAGCCATCGTAGCGGTGAAACTGAAGATACTACTATTGCTGACCTTGCTGTAGCACTTAATTGCGGACAGATCAAGACAGGCTCTGCAAGCCGTAGTGACCGTATGGCTAAGTATAACCAACTGCTCAGAATTGAAGCTGAACTGGGTGCATCTGCATACTACCCGGGTAAGGCATTGAAATTTGGTAAGTAATAAAATGAAAGCATCCTAATATCTGTAGTGCGAAGAGCACTACAGATATTAAAAATAAAGTATCAATGAAACAGATATTACTCAAAAAGCTGATTAAGGTAGCTACCAATAAATATTTTCTTACTGCATTGGCATTTGTTATCTGGAGCATGTATTTCGACCAAAACGACTGGTTGACCATGAGGCAACGCCAAAAGGAGTTGGCTGTGGTGAAAGGTAATATTTCTTACCTCAACACCCAGATAGCTGATATGGCACATGAACGTGATGCCTTGCTAACAGATAAGCGCAAGCTAGAACAATATGCCCGCGAGAACTACCGCATGAAGCATGAAAATGAGGATGTGTATGTTATAGATACTGAAGGGAAATAAGATTGAGAAAAAATCATTAATGAAAGAGGCCATACTTTAAAACAGTATGGCTTTTTTAGTTTTTCACAAAATATTCTTATGCTTTTACCCTCGCTATTTCATTTTCACAGTTAAAAAATGACGAAATTTGTATGGTATGAAATTCCGACTCCAATCTCCTTATCAGCCTGCAGGTGACCAACCTGAAGCCATTAAACAATTAGTCAACGGACTGAATGAGGGAGAGCAATTTCAGACCTTACTCGGGGTTACCGGGTCGGGAAAAACATTTACGGTTGCCAATGTAGTGCAGCAGGTACAGCGGCCAACACTGGTACTCACACATAACAAAACCCTTGTGGCGCAGCTTTATGGTGAGTTCAAACAGTTTTTCCCTGATAATGCTGTAGAGTACTTTGTTTCCTACTACGATTATTATCAGCCGGAAGCATATATGCCTGCTTCGGGTACTTATATAGAGAAAGATCTGTCTATTAATGAGGAGTTAGAAAAACTCAGACTCAGGGCTACTTCCAGTTTGCTGAGCGGTAGGCGTGATATTATAGTTGTGGCATCGGTATCGTGTATATATGGTATTGGTAACCCTGCGGAATATGCCAATAGTATCATCCGTTTTCAGAAAGGGGATAGTATCGGTAGAAATCATTTCTTGCATAGCTTGGTGAATTCATTGTATAACAGGAGTCAGGGCGAGTTTGCCAGAGGTACATTCAGAGTGAATGGAGATACGGTAGATATCAACCTGCCTTATGTAGACTATGGCTATCGAATTACCTTCTTTGGTGATGAGGTTGAGGAAATTGAAAGTTTTGAAACAGATACCGGTAAGCGCATTCTGGTAATGGATAATGCTGCAATTTTTCCGGCTAATCTGTACATAGCACCTAAGGATCAGATGGCGCAGATTGTATTCGAGATACAAGATGAAATGAATGCGCAGGTGTCATACTTTAAAGCTAATGGTAAGCATATAGAGGCGCAGCGTATAAAAGAGCGTGTGACTTATGATTTGGAGATGATGCAGGAGCTGGGCTATTGCAGCGGTATTGAAAACTATTCTCGTTTTCTTGATCGTCGTAATCCGGGTACCCGTCCGTTCTGTTTGATTGATTATTTCCCCGATGATTTTTTATTGGTCATAGATGAGAGCCACGTTACTATTCCGCAGATAAGTGGCATGTACGGTGGTGACCGTTCCCGCAAAATAACATTGGTCGATTTCGGGTTTAGATTACCATCGGCACTCGATAACCGTCCGCTCAACTTTTACGAATTTGAGTCAATGCTCAATCAGGTATTGTTTGTGAGTGCAACTCCCGGAAAATATGAAATGGAGCAGTGCGGCGGAGTGGTTACAGAGCAGATTGTGCGACCAACAGGCTTGTTAGATCCACCTATTGAGATAAGGCCAAGTATCAATCAGGTAGATGATTTACTTGATGAGATTGAGAAAAGAGTTGCAAGTGGTGATAGGGTATTGGTGACTACGCTCACCAAACGTATGGCTGAAGAGTTAGATAAGTATTTGAAGCGAATCAACATAAAGTCGAAATACATACACTCTGAAGTCGATACACTTGAGCGAGTGGAGATATTACGAGATCTTAGGTTGGGTGTGATTAATGTATTGGTGGGTGTTAACCTTTTGAGAGAAGGTCTTGACCTTCCGGAGGTGTCATTGATGGCGATACTGGATGCGGATAAAGAAGGCTTTTTGAGAGATGAACGTTCACTCACTCAGATGGCGGGTAGGGCGGCGCGTAATGTGAATGGGTTAGTTATTTTTTATGCTGATAAGATAACCGACAGCATGCAACGCACTATTGATGAAACCGGCAGACGTAGAGAAAAGCAGATTAAGAATAATATTGAAAAGGGAATAACTCCGCAAACCATTCGTAAGTCTATAGAGCAGATAATGGGGCAGACATCGGTATTGGAGATAAAGGGTTATGATGAGAATAATAAGTATGCGATTGCCGATGAAATGATAAGTATGGCTGCTGAGGAGCAGGTGGAGTACAAAACTGCAGCTCAGTTAGATAAAGAAATTGGCAAGGTAAAAAAGGAAATGGAGAAGGCTGCAAAAGAACTTGATTTTATGGAAGCTGCCCGTCTTCGTGATCTGTTGTTCAAGTTGCAGAAAGATAAAGAAGGGATGAAGTAGTATAAATTATTTTAGTGAATCCGCATTGGTATATTTACGGCATAAAAAAAGCAGGAGTTTATGACTCCTGCTTTTTCTTTTATTGCATGACCTGTACTATCTGGTCAGCGTTACATTTCCTTGTTTATTCAACTTTTGACCATCTTTGAACATAGCATCTATTTTGTAGATGAATACACCTTCAGGCTGGGCTATATTGTTGAACTTTCCATCCCATCCTTGTCCGTCGATGCTGGTTGTTTCATAAACCAACTGACCCCAACGGTTGTAAATCTGCATGTGGAAGTCTATAAGACCACGAGTCAACAGGTTACGTGGGAAGAAGTAATCGTTCACTCCGTCACCATTAGGTGTAAAGATGTTAGGGAAGCTAACATAGCAATCGTTTGCTACCCATACTGTATCAGTAGCAACACAACCGTTGATAGTTACTGTTGCAGAATAATACCCCGGATTAGTTACTGTAATATTTGATGTAGTCTCGCCGGTGTTCCACAACCATGTAGCCAATGGATTAGCCGCATTCAAAGCATCAGAAATATAAACAGGCTCGCCACCCGGGCAAATGGTTGCATCCGGTCCGAGGTAGATAGTAGGGTTAGCGTAAATGCGTAGGTTACGAGTAATAGTAACTGTAGCACATGCTCTGTATGTAACAGTAAGTGTTACAGCAATATTGCCTGTAGCATCAAATGCGTGCTGAATTGGGTTAGCATTCAGGTATGTACTACCATCACCGAATTGCCATATAGTACCCAGTAACCCGATTGTCGTATAAGTACCTTCGAAAGTTACCAAGCCACCATTACAGATAACACTGTCGCTGGCCTTCACACTAATTATTGATGTAGAATCTACTTGTATTACCTTTTTGAAAGAGTCTACGCAACCTACGGTGTCTATAGCTTCAAGAGTAATGGTATAGATGCCCGTGTTAGGATAAACATGTGTTGGATTTATCGCAGCACTTGTTGTGCCATCACCAAAATTCCAGGAGTAAACCGGATTTGCTCCTGTAGATCCGTTAGTTAGTGTAACTGTGCTTGCCTGACAAAGGAAAGTATCCGGTACAGATGTGAACAATGCATGAACAGGACCAGGAACAGTAAATGACTGGAATGTGCTATCTGAACATTTTGTATTAGTGATGATCAGTTTTACAGTATATGTAGTTCCGGCAGTAGGATGATAAATATGTGTCGGGTTTCTTGATGTGTCTGTACCTCCATCACCAAAGTACCAACGATAGAACAAAGGTACCGGAGTCAGTGGGGAAGAGAAGTTGGTGAAATTCACGGTGTCACCAGCGCAGCCTAAATGTATATCGTAAGTAAATGCAGGAGTAATACCCGGAGCAACCAATGTAACAGGACCAAGCATGTTAGATGTGCAACCTGTTGGGCTTGTTGGGCAAGCTCCTGTACTGTTGGCAATGAAATTAGAATAAGTACCGTCAAGCAGATTTGTTAATGTAATCATGCTATCTGCATTTACATAAACAGCAACCGGTGTTTGTGGTACGCCATTATAATTATATCTCAGCGTATCTAATTGATAAGGATGTAGACCATGTACTCTGATAGAGCCGTTATTAAATCCGCAAGCTGTTGGGTTTGTGAATTCAATGTAGCTCATCGTGAACGGAGGGTTGGTCAATACCATTGCGCCGATTGGTGGGGCAACGCAAGTCCCGAATCTGATGACAATATTGCTGTAAGTGCCTGCACATAGTCCGGTGAGCACATAAGTGCCGGTAGACGATGAGAAGATTGCTTGCGCCGGCATTGGAACACCGTTAAGTGTATATGTCATAGAGTCAAGCTCTAATGGATTAAGACCTGTAATAGTTATTGTACCATCACTGTTTCCGCAATAAGTAGGATTAGTAAATGTAGCTGCTGGTGTTACAAAAGGCGCTGGCGTTATTACTAAAGATAATCTTGAGTTACAGAATGAAGAAACTGCACTGTATATTACTAAGGTATCATTTCCGGCAGCCAATGTATCTAAGTATGTACCTGTTATGCCGGTACGTGTATGTATCAATCCACCTGCGCCGTTGAGCACATCTACAGCCCAAGGACTACCAAGACCGCCGGGAGTGATAGAAACTATTGCATCACCTGCACAGCTAATATCTTGTATTACAGTATAAGCCAATGTAGGTATTGGGAATATGGATATTGTAAAGGCACGAGTTTGTGAACCCTTAATAGGACATGCATTATCTGTAAATGTTACATAGAACGTATATATACCTGGAGTTACACCTGTTGATGTCCAAGATATGTTGGTCATAGGGTGAGGTGTGCCATTCCCTGTCACCGTAAATGTACATCCCGGTGGTACGCCTGTATTAGTAACTGTTATGCTTAGTGAAGTGTCTGCTTCAGTGGAAGACAATGTAATATTAAAAGGACCTGTTTCTGCACAAATATGGAAGTGTGTACTATCATCAATAGTACCATTTGTAACCCCGGTCAAGCCACCTGTTGGTGGAGGGCTGGTGCAGGTAAGCACAGTAAACGACATTTCACGCTGCATAGAACCAACAAAAACATTGTTTCTATATTCGTTAATGGTATAAACCACTGCAGATCTTTGTAGGATATCCGGTTGGAAGGATATCTGCCCTGTTGCAGGGTCGAAGCCAAAAGTGCCGGGGAATGTGTGAAGTGGATTTGTCGCTGAGTATGGATAAGTTGTTAGATAAGTGCATAAAGGAGAAGTTCCACTGCAACCCGTACCTGCCGTGAAGTTTGTAGGGGCAACCAATGCAAAAGTAAGACTATCTCCATCTGCATCAACAGCACCCGGGTTATAGCTATCAAAACCGTTCAGACAAAAGAAAGGTACTGGTAAAATTGTCAAGATAGGATTTGAATTGATAGCACCTGTGTTGTTCAACTTCGCTTCAAGAGACAATGTTGTACCACCCGGACCATTGAGGTTGGTGATGGCCGCAGCTCTACCTGCAGAAGATGCACCCATGTAACCTGTATAAATAAATCTCCAGTTTGCAGAAGTATAAGGAACAGTGTATAATGTGGAGTAAACGAATTTCTTAATACCTGGAATTAAAGAGGAAGTAGTGTGGCACTGCGTATTCAATGAATCAGCCGGGCACACAGGAGTAATCTCTACACCTGCACTTGGTGCCTGAATCGTAAGATTCAGTGTTGTCAGGTTTGTTGCACCATCATATACACAAACTCTTGGTGAGCCTGTAGGTAACGTACTGAAGGCACTGGCACTAGAAGGACCGCAATCGCCATAGATAACTACTGTTACTTTGTATTGGTTGCCCGTTATCCATGTATAATATAGATCGGCTCCTACTACGTGACTTGCTTTTGCGCCAACGCTCAATAGAAGCAGAACACAACAGAGCAGGAAATTTCGCATAAAATAAGGTAACGGTCTTTTCATATTCAATATTGTAAATAAAGGTTCGTTTAAGATTGCTACTTATAGAAACAGGTAAAACGCATAAAAGGTTTGGTCAAATAGCGAATTTATTTTCTGTAACCAGTAAAGTGGTCATAAAATTAATTTTTTTTTATTCATAAAATAATCGTTTTTTACATTTTTTTATATATAATATATTTATTCTTCCTTAGTAAATGATAAAATTGAATAGGTTATGCATATTGGAATTATAATTTTAAAAGCGACTGCTTTTTGCTAAACAACATATTGTTTTTTATTTTCTGTATTTTTTATTCTTTTCTGTAATTTATGAATAAAATTTATTATAATAATGTATTGTTATGTGTTTTAATTCGACAATAAAAATATGGATAAATTATATGTATTCAATGTGAAGGCTGTCTTATTGAGTTGTTAAAGGCAATCATACTGAGCTAATTAGTTTTGCTGTGCAGTAATTTTACTATATTTTTGTTTGAAGATATTAAATAGTATTTTTATGTAGTGTTGTGCAGATGTTTGTTTACAGCACTTTGCATGAATATTTAAATATTAATTTATTATATAATAGAGTGCCGATTACATAGTTTGTTTCGGTTCTCATTATAATCACAAGAACAAATTAACGCATGGCTACTATACTTATAATTGAAGATGATGATATAATGTTAAAGGCTATCAGAAATATCCTTACAAAATCTGGTTATATCGTTATTACTGCTAAGGATGGTAAAGAGGCATTTGAGCAATTAGACAATAGCGAATATGATATTGTAATTACAGATTTGATGATGCCTTATGCAAACGGTTTGGAGGTTGTCAGTCGTTTGCGTAGCGATTCTACTAAAAGGCATGTGAGTATCATAGTTGTATCATCTGTTGGTAATGAGGAAACGATAACAGAAGCATTTAGATTAGGGGCAGATGATTATTTGAAGAAGCCGATAATGGCCGGGGAGCTATTAATAAGAATCAAGAAGCTTTTAGACAGTCGTACAAACAACAACAAGTTGGTAACCAAAAAAAAATAATGGTCCTCAATGGCTGACGAACAAACAACCTTCTTATACTCGCTCTATGAACAATTAAGTAATGCCTCAAACGGTGTGCAGATTGCAATTATGCTAATAGTTATTGCAATTGTATTCATACCGGTATTCTTATTACTAAGAATGAAAAAAAATCAAGGTTTGGGTAAATTGGCAATACACTCCGATCAAGTAAAAAAAAGGCCGGAAGTTTCTATTATTACTGAGTTGCCGGTTGATGAGCGTGTTGCAAGTGTTTTTTCAAATACCAAAGCGGAAGAGCAGACTGCTGTTGAAATACCTGATAATTGTTTGGCCAATATATTGATCGTAGAAGATGACAATATCATGCTTTGGGCTTTGAGGAATATGTTGAAAAAGTCGGGCTATAACTTAGTTACCGCTAAAGACGGTAAAGAGGCTTTTGAGCAGCTGGAAAGCGGGCATTTCGATGTTGTAGTAACTGATTTAATGATGCCTTATGCAAATGGTCTTGAAGTAGTAAGTAAAATCAGAAATGATAATTCAAAAAGAAATGTAAGTATAATAGTATGTTCCTCTGTAGGTAATGACGATACTGTTACTGAGGCGTTTAGGTTAGGTGCAGATGATTATTTGAAAAAGCCGATAAAGGCAGAAGAATTATTGTCTCGGATCAAATCACTATTAGATAAAAAGATAAGTAATCCTAAGTTGGTAATAAAAAAAACAGCTCGTATACATGTTTAGTGACCTGACCAACCTGATATATTCCGCTTATGAACAGTTCAGCTATCTGCCGCTGTTCATTGAGATAGCAATCGTGTTTATATATGTGGCAATTATTGCCACTATTTCTGCTTACTGTGTAATTATGTATAAGCGTTGGCAAGCTTATGTATATGAAAAGAGACTGGCGTTTATCAGTCCTAAGATTGAGGAGATGATAACAGAGCAGGTGTTACTTAATGAGAACCTTGAAAAGCTACCTGTAGATGAAATCCAGTTTGACCAGGCAGCCCTTAACGATGTGGCATTTAAGCACAAATGGGTGCGTCAGGCAATTATCGATATTCTTATTCAGTATCGTCGTAATTTTCGTGGTGAGGTAGGAGAGTTGCTCAGAAAGTTGTACCTGGATATGGGGTTGACCAAGGAAGCAGATGATAAACTAAAAAATATTCGTTGGGAAGTACAAATAAAGGCGCTTACTGAGCTAACAAGAATGGACATTTCTATTTCCGATGTGACCATTTTGCCGCTCACGAACAGCCAGAAACCTGAGTTAAGAGCTGCAGCCAGAAATGCATACGTTCAGTTGAGTAAAAACGAGCCATTTAAGTTTTTTGATATTGCAACTGAACCTCTATTGCCTTGGGATCAGTTGGAATTATTTAAAATCATTACAACTACTAAAGACATTCCAATTCCTAACTTCTCAAGATGGGTAAGCTATTCTGAGAATAAGAGCATTGTTTCTTTCTGTTTGAAATTAATAGCACATTATGACCAGCAAACTGCCATACCTGCAGTTATGGGGTTGTTGATGAATAAAGACCATTATTTCAGAGCAGATGCTATTAATTGTTTGGGTAAGCTCTCCGCTGAAGTAGCAGAGCCAAAGATGCTGGACATATATAATACCCAACCTTTAAATTGTCAGTTAGAAATATTAAAAGCATTTGGGCGTATAGCTTCAGGTAAGCATTTGGAATTCCTTAAAAATGAATTTCTGTACTCCTATAATTTTGACATCAGGATGAATGCTGCAAGGTCATTGATTAAGCATAACACGCCTATATCAAGAGCTATGGTGCAAGAAATACTGGAAACAGCAGAGGATGAAGCTAAATTGATCATCAAGCATTGTCAGAACCCGCTGATCAAGTAGTCGAATTAATTAAAGATATTGAACTTTTATAGACGGCAATATTAAAATGCATTCTATAAAACGAAAATGAAATATAGTACTTATGCAAGCTATAAGAAATTGGATCATTAATAGCAGTTTTTTAGAAAATCTCGGTATCTTCTACCAAACTGTGGTATTTATATATGGTACTACTTTGTTGGCAGTATATGCTATTCTGGCAATAATGTCATTGATATCTATTCGTAGATATCTTAAAAAGAATGCATCAGTTGATTATGGTATCATTCTTGAGTCTCCTTTGGCTCCGGGTATCTCTGTAATTGCACCAGCATTTAATGAAGGTGTTACGATTATTCAGAACGTACGATCGTTGCTTACCTTTAACTATCCCAAATTTGAGGTAATCATTATTAATGATGGTAGTACAGATGATACACTTGAAAAACTGATTGATGAATTTCAGTTGGTACATGTAGAATATGCGTTCCGTGAAAAGCTGAATTGTATGCCTATACAGCGCATATTTAAATCGACTAACTCTGCCTATGATAAACTCATTGTTATTGATAAGATTAATGGCAAGAGTAAGGCAGATGGTTCTAATGCAGGTATCAATTTGGCTAGGTACGATTATTATCTATGTACAGATGTGGATTGTATCTTGGATAAAGATACGTTGACAAAGCTGATTAAGCCATTTATGGATCAGCCTACAGAAGTGTCATCTAAAACAGGAGAAGATAATACCAAAAGGGTAATAGCATCTGGTGCGACACTGCGTATGGTGAACTCCTGTGACGTAGATGGTGGTTTGTTAATCAGGGC
>CANGMZ010000006.1 GCA_947454715.1 Chitinophagaceae bacterium | reverse complement strand
CGGTTACCTCACTCATTGATGTAAAGTCGCTGGAGTACAATCCACGGTTGATAGTTAAAGCATACAGCGTAGCTAATGTTACTGAGGTTAAAGATGAGGTGACCGGTGTTATCAGACGGTTACATAAGTTAAAGCCCGATCAACCTAATGATTTTGTCGTCAATCAACTGAGTGGTATATCCAAACTGCTCAATAAAATGTTTGACCAGATAAACATAGTAGGATACGTGATAGGTGGCTTCTCCCTACTTGTGGGGGCATTCGGTATAGCCAATATTATGTTTGTTACGGTAAAGGAGCGAACCAAGATAATAGGATTGAAAAAGGCCATAGGTGCGAGGCGAGCATCTATACTCACAGAATTTTTACTGGAAGCAATAGTACTTTGCCTCATAGGAGGGCTATTGGGAATACTTATTGTTTTGCTGCTTAGTGTAGCTGTTTCTCATGCCATGGATATACAAGTTGTATTGTCCGTGAAGAATTTCCTGGTTGGTATATTCGTATCTATATTCGTTGGTGTATTGTCGGGTATTATCCCTGCAAGATCTGCATCGAAACTTGATCCGGTTGTTGCTATACGATCTAATTGATTTTTTATGAAAAAGAAAAAAGTAATTATACTTGATAAAGACAGGATAGCGCACAAGCTGCGCAGAATGGCTTATGAAATATGGGAGCATAATAGTGACGAGCAGCAAATAACAATGGTGGGTATAGAAAGCGGAGGAAAGGTGATTGCTGATAATCTTGCTGAGATACTCAGAGAGATTAGTCCTATGAATGTAGAGGTGATTGGTGTAACGATAAACAAAAAGAATCCGCTCAATCATGCCTTAGATATGGGTAATGATCTTACCGGGCGTTCGGTGATATTAGTTGACGATGTAGCCAATTCAGGAAAGACAATTACCTACTCATTACATGCAATATTATCTTATGATCTCAAAAAAGTAATGGTTGCAGTGTTGGTAGATAGGAAACACAAATCGTTCCCTATAGCATCAGATATTGTGGGGCTCTCAATCGCTACTACTTTGCAGGAGCATATAGAGGTAGAGATAGAGGACGGGAAGGTGACTTCAGTATTTCTACAATAATAGTTGTAACAACTTGTCTGTTGAATATAGGTGTTGAGCTACTGCAGATACTTAGAATAATATACATACACACTTAAAAAGCATAAAGCAAAATGTCTTTTACATTAGTAATACATGGTGGTGCAGGTAACATTACTCCTGCAATAATGAATAAAGAACAGGAACAACAATATACCGAAGGACTTAAAGCATCTTTAGATAAAGGTTACGATGTACTGCGTAACAATGGTACTGCACTTGATGCAGTTGCCGCAGCTATAGCAGAGATGGAAGACAATCCGATATTTAATGCAGGTCGTGGTGCCGTGTTTACGAAGAAGGGACTTAATGAAATGGATGCAGCAATAATGGATGGTAGTAATTTGGCTGCAGGTGCAGTAGCCGGTGTGCGTAATGTTAAGAATCCGATATTGTTAGCAAAGGAAGTAATGTTGAACTCAGGGCATGTGTTTTTGAGCGGTGGGGGAGCAGCTGATTTTGCTCGTAACCAAGGAATACACATGGAGCCGGATAGTTACTTTTTTAACCAATCGCGCTACGATCAGTGGGTAGAAATAAGAGATACCGACTTTACGCAGCTAGACCATAAAGGGGATAATCTGAAAGGAAAAGAAGTGCCCAATACGGGCCATAAATTTGGTACTGTAGGTGCTGTGGCTTGCGATATGTATGGCAATATAGCGGGTGGTACATCTACAGGTGGTATGACGAACAAGCGTTTTGGTCGTATAGGTGATAGCCCTGTTATAGGCGCAGGCACTTATGCTAACAATGCTACTTGTGCCATATCCTGCACAGGACATGGAGAGTTCTTTTTGCGTGCGGTAGTAGCACACGATGTTTCGTGCTTAATGGAATACAAAGGACTTTCTTTACAAGAGGCTTGTGCTATAGTAATTAAAGATAAGTTGGTGAAAATGGGTGGAGAAGGAGGACTTATAGCTGTAGATGCAAAAGGTAATTATGATTTCTGTTTTAATTCAGCAGGTATGTATCGCGGCATGAGAAATAGCGAGGGTAAGGAAGTTGTTGCTTATTACGGAATGTAATTTTAAAGTGCAGACCGACACCCGACTTTTTGTTAATAACAATTTTTGCCGAATATTAATATCACTTTGAAATGGTAATACCTGATATAAATGGTGACTGGAAAGGGATTATCTTTTTTGGTGAATCTTATGGCAATGAAGCTGGTGAGCAATTGGGTTTTGAGTTAGTGTTACAACAAGAAAATCATAAAATTGAAGGAATAGCAACAGATACAGAAGGTTGGGGCGCAAGCCCCGATCCTGCTTCTGTATTTGGCACATTTAATGGCCGAAAGCTAACTTTTATTAAGCAATACCTAACCCGTCATTTTTACGTTGGTGAACAAATGTTTATTGACGATACCCAACTGGGCCCTGAGATCTACTATTCAGGTAAATACAACAAGCATAACGATACTTTTGCAGGTGAATGGGCATTCAGAGTAGCCAAGAAATCTCTAGGATTCATACCTTATTACACAACCGAGGGTGATGGTACCTGGACTATGCAGAGGAAGTAATTTACGGCTGCTAAACATTATAATATATCTCGTACCCCTAAAGCTATAGAATGCTACATTTTTATTGCTTTGGTAATTTAATGTATTATTAGAATTATTGTACTTGCAATTTATGATATTTGCTATTGATAGCGGGTGTGTTATTCTGATAGACTATTGCCCGTTGTTATATTGATTATGAACGATATAGCGCAAATAGTAAAGTGGTGTAACGGCTCGCTGGCCGCTAAAGTTGATTTTAATGCTGTAATCGAAGAGCTGGCAACAGATAGCAGAAATATTGAGCATGCGGAAACTGCCCTGTTCATAGCAATCAAAACAAATCTTCGGGATGGGCATATCTATATTGCTGATGCATATACTGCTGGGGTAAGGAATTTTCTGGTATCTCAGCAGGCAGATGAATGTTCATTGCCCGGTGCAAATATCATACAAGTAAAAGATACGCTTGTAGCCTTACAGCAGATAGCTGCAGGTAATAGAAAACAATACAAAGTTCCGGTAATAGGTATAACCGGGAGTAATGGTAAGACAGTAGTAAAGGAATGGTTATATCAGTTGTTGGGTGGTCATTTTAATACTGCTAGAAGCCCTAAAAGCTATAATTCACAGGTGGGTGTGCCATTGTCAGTATGGCTCATGAATAAAGAACATGAGCTGGGCATTTTTGAAGCGGGTATTTCTCAACCCGGCGAAATGGAAAAGCTGGAAAAAATTATTACACCAACCATAGGTGTGTTTACAAATATTGGCGAGGCGCATAGCGAGGGCTTCATGAATATTCGCCAGAAGATCAATGAAAAATTAATCCTTTTTCGTAACGCAAGTTATCTGGTGTATTGTCATGATCATGCACAGCTCAATGAGTGTGTAGTGCAGTATACACACCATGTTGAAGGTGTAAAATTGTTCACTTGGTCTGCAAAGCAAGAGGCAGATTTACGGATTACTAAGATTAGCAAGCAAGGTAATAAAACCCACATCACAGCTTTATATAAAGGCTCGGAGCATACTATAGTGATACCTTTCATTGATGGAGCATCTTTAGAGAATGCTATGCATTGTTGGTGTGTGGCGTTGTTGTTGGGCGTAAGTCAGGAAGAGATAACAAGTGGAATGGCGGACTTGCAGTCTGTTTCCATGAGGCTTGAGTTAAGGCATGGTTTGAATGATTGTACAATCATCAATGATGCATACAATTCAGATCTTACCTCACTGCAGTTGGCACTGGGATATCTCGATCAGCAAAAGCAACACCCTATGCATACGGTCATCATGTCTGATATGCTGCAAATGGGAAAGGCTGATCTGGATTTATATGAAGAAGTAGCCGCACAGATGAGCAGGCGAGGCATTCAGCGTTTTATCGGCATTGGACCGGCATTATATAAAAATAAAGCATCGTTCCGTAAGTATAAAAACTTGCGGAGTATCTTTTTTAAATCTACGGCAGATTTCCTAAAGAACTTCCATCTCCTCACCTTCAATAAGGAAGCTATATTGCTAAAAGGGGCTCGTGTATTTGCTTTCGAGAAAATTGGTTTGTTATTGGAGCAACAGGTGCATCAGACTGTGATGTCAATAAACCTTGCCGCATTAAAGCAAAACCTGGATGTGTTTAGAGGCGAGTTATCTCCCGGAGTAAAAACCATGGCAATGGTTAAGGCATTTGCTTATGGTAGCGGTAGTTATGAGATTGCCAGCTTGTTGCAACATGCAGATATTGATTACCTCACAGTTGCCTATACAGATGAAGGGATATCGTTGCGTAAGTCGGGTATCACATTGCCTATCATGGTCATGAGTCCCGATGCAACTTCTTTTGATAGAATGATAGCATGGAATCTGGAGCCTGAATTATTTAATTTCCGTTCACTGGCTATGTTCTTGCAGATAGCACAAACGTTACAAGTCAAGAATTATCCGGTACACATAAAGTTAGATACTGGTATGCATAGGCTGGGTTTTGGAACCGGAGATATTGAGCAATTGAGTAATGAGTTGAAAGATAATTCTTCATTGCAGGTGGCCAGTATCTTTAGTCATTTAGCGGCTAGTGATGACCCAGGAGAAGATGAGTTCACCTTACTTCAGGCAAAACGATTTGAGGAGATGAGTAGTCAGCTTATGCGTTCATTACCAAATAGCCCATTGAGACATTTATGTAATTCTGCGGCTATTGCCAGACATCATTCATTGCATTATGATATGGTAAGACTGGGGTTAGGGCTGTACGGAGTAGATGGCAGTCATCAGTTGGAAGGCAAACTAAAACAGATAAGCACCCTCAAAACAATGATTGCTCAGGTGAAGGATGTGCCTGCCGGAGAAAGCATTGGCTATGGGCATAAAAACATTGCCACGCACGACATGCGTATTGCCACAATTTGTATTGGTTATGCCGATGGGTATGCAAGAGCGTTAGGTAATGGTAATGCGTATGTTTTGATACATGGTTGTGAAGCTCGAACTGTTGGGTCTATATGCATGGATATGTGTATGGTGGATATTACCAATATCCCCGATGCCAAGGAGGGTGATGAAGCAACAATATTTGGGAATGATTTGCCGGTAACACTTTTAGGTAAGTGGGCAGGAACAATTTCTTATGAGATAATGACCAGCATATCTCAACGGGTAAAGAGAGTTTACATCAATGAGGAATAGCTCATTCTGAGTAGCAAATTGTAAATAACAAAGGGAGCAAATTATTTAGCTAAGCTGAATAATTTGCTCCCTTTGTTTATAGTGAAAAAATTATTGATTGATTAGTTCTTCCCAAAATTCTGCGGCTCTGCGCGTATGCGGAATAACGATAGTACCGCCAACAATATTTGCTACAGCAAAGATTTCATAGATTTCTTCTGTATTAATGCCTTGTTCGTGGCACTTACCCAAGTGATATTTAATACAGTCGTCGCAGCGAAGTACCATACTCGCCACCAGCCCAAGCATTTCCTTAGTTTTCGTACTGAGCGCACCTTCAGCATAAGTGTTGGTATCTAAATTGAATAGTCTGTTGATTACCTTGTTCTGCTTACCAAGGATGACTTCATTCATTTTTGCCCTGTATTGGTCAAATTCCTGTATCTGCGACATATTATTATTGATTGTAGTTTTAGAATTCAAAAGTAAGGGACTCTTACCAAACTTAGTTTATAATACTATTGGAGGTAGTAATAGTCTGTTTTCGTTGGTCGAATTTATTTTTTATTCTTATGTATGGTGAAATGTAGCTGAGATAGAGATATTGTTCCGTAACTTATTTCAAATGAGTATAACATAAATGATAAAAATTACCATTCAATCATCTTTCCTGTTATCAACTTATCGACGTAAATTCGCAACCAGATATAAAACAATAAATTACATGCAAGACCAACAGAATCCTGAACAACAATTGAACATTGAATTATCTGAAGAAATGGCGGATGGTACCTATGCTAATCTGGCTATCATTACTCATTCTTTCGCTGAGTTCGTAATAGACTTCGTGAATGTAATGCCAAATGTGCCTAAAGCAAAAGTAAAATCACGTATTGTAATGACTCCTCAGCATGCGAAGAGACTGATGAAGGCTTTGATAGATAACGTGAAGCGTTATGAGTCGCAGAACGGTATCATCAAGGAACAAGAACAGGCAAATACAGCATTTAACTTTGGTTCGCCTACAGCTCAGGCTTAATTTAAAGATTTACTAAGAGGTAAAAATAAAAAAGTGCGGGGTGGTCAGTGATTGCAGCTTACGGCTGAGGTGAACTTGAACCACATCGTGTTTTTTTATTTTTACTTTTTATACACATTATATGAACGATAAGATATTAATACTCGATTTTGGGTCGCAATACACTCAGCTTATTGCCCGTAGCATACGCGAACTCAACGTGTATTGTGAGATTCAACCATGTACAAAACCTGTTCCTGAAAACGACCCTTCTCTGAAAGGTATCATATTGTCAGGCAGTCCTTTTTCTGTTAATGACCCCAAGGCACCTAAGCCGGATGTAGCTGCTATCGCAGCTCATGTTCCTGTTCTGGGTGTTTGCTATGGCGCGCAGCTTATTGCTATGCAAAGTGGCGGTGAGGTAGGTAAATCAACGCACAGAGAGTATGGTCGTGCACATCTTAAAGAAGTGCAACCTACAGCATTGTTTGCTACCATCACTGATGAGTCGCAGGTTTGGATGAGCCATAGTGATACCATAAAAACATTACCGGCTGGTTTTACTGTTATTGCAAAAACAGACAGTATTCCGGTTGCCGCTTTTAAAGCTGCTGACAGCTTTGCAAAGCATGTAGTATATGGTATCCAATTCCACCCTGAAGTAACACATAGTACTGATGGAAGGCAACTACTGAAAAATTTTATTGTTGATGTTTGCGGTTGTACTCAAGACTGGACACCTGCTGCATTTATAGAGGAAACTGTAGCTAAGATAAAAGCTCAGGCTAATGGCGGAAAAGTAGTTATGGCATTGAGTGGAGGCGTTGACTCTACTGTTGCTGCAATGCTGATCAATAAAGCTATTGGTAGTAACCTGTATTGCATTTTCGTAGATAACGGATTGCTGCGTAAAGGTGAATTTGAGCAAGTACTTGAAGGCTACAAACATTTAGGATTAAACACACAGGGAGTAGATGCGCATGAGCGTTTTTACAGCGAACTGGCTGGTGTTTCAGATCCGGAGCAAAAGAGAAAAATTATAGGCCGTTTATTCATTGAAGTATTTCATGAAGAGGCTGTAAAAATAAAGGATGTAAACTTCTTAGGTCAGGGTACTATTTATCCCGATGTTATTGAATCTATGTCTGTTCATGGCCCGTCTGCTACTATCAAGTCGCACCACAATGTCGGTGGATTGCCGGAGATCATGCACTTGTCTTTAGTGGAGCCATTGCGTGCTTTGTTTAAAGATGAAGTTCGTCGTGTAGGTCGTGAAATGGGTATCGATGAAATATTTATAGGTCGTCATCCGTTCCCTGGTCCGGGTTTAGGAATCCGTATTTTGGGTGCTATCGAAGAAAGTAAAGTAAAAATGCTTCAGGAAGCTGATGCTATTTACATACAACATTTGCGTGATAGTGGTTGGTATCATAAAGTTTGGCAGGCAGGTGCAATATTGTTGCCCGTGCAGAGTGTAGGCGTAATGGGTGATGAACGTACTTACGAGTTTACTTGTGCACTAAGAGCCGTGTCATCTGTTGATGGTATGACTGCAGACTGGTCGCATTTACCTTACGATCTGTTAGCACGAATCTCAAACGATATCATTAATCAGGTAAGAGGAATTAACCGTGTTGTATATGACATCAGTTCAAAACCGCCTGCTACCATTGAGTGGGAATAATCATTAATCTTTATTATAAATGACAAAGCATAAATTCATTGCTATCTTATTATTGACCATGTTCGCTGTTGGATATTCCGGCAGTGCGGAGGCTCAGTTCTGGAAAAAGAAGAAGCATACTCACAAGAGTAAACAGCAGAAAAAAAAGACTGAAGACAATAATGATGCAGCAGTAAATGAAGAAGATGTTCGGTCTGATGATAAAGACAAAACGACTACCCACCAACTGACCCGTAAAGAGCGGAAGGAGTTGAAGAAGAAGGAAAAGAGGGAGCGTAAGGAGAAAGAAAAAAAAGAAAGACAAGAGCGGAAAGATCGCGAGCACCAGGAAAAAAACAATAAAAAGAAAAAGGGCAAGAAAACAGTTCAGACAGTAGCTAAATCACCTGTAGGGGTAATAAGGAAGTGGGCGGATATTGAATATGTGCCTACTGTAAAAAAGGCTCACTATCGTATAGATATTCTTGCGCCCTTATATCTCGATGAATTGGTGAAGAATGGTTATGCGGTAAGGGATATTCCTGAGAAAGCACAAACCGGGCTCAATTTTTACAAGGGTATTCAGATAGCCGCAGACTCACTGAAGAAGGCGAATTTCGATATTGATATTTTTGTACACGATGTAGCATCTCTGTTGGAATCTACTGAAATGCTTGTGCGCAAGAACATGCTCGATTCTTCTGATTTGATTATAGGTGCTGTGCCATCGAAAGATATTCCTTCCCTGGCTGCTTATGCTAAAGTAAAGCACATCAATTTTGTTTCTGCTACAGCTACAGTGGAAGGTATTGTTAGGGATAACCAGTATCTGACTGTGCTGCAACCATCTTTACATGCTTATTGCGAGCAAATTCTCAATAGGGTAGCAACTGAAAATAAAGCGGGTGCAAAATTGTTGTTGTATCGTACTTACTTAGGTACAGAAAATACTTTGCTCCATTATTTCACTGATGACTCTGCTGCAAAGAGCACATTGTCTCTTTTGTCTTGTAATACATTGCCTAAAAAAGACGCTATTGCAGCATTGATAGATCCGGCTAAGGTGAATACGATTATACTTCCTGTGTTAGATAATGTCTATGCAGATAGTCTTTTGAAGATATTCAAAAATGAATTTCCAAATACTCGTTTTGAAGTTTATGCTATGCCAACACTGGCTACTTTGCAAGGTTTAAACAAGCAAGGTATGTACCCTAACATGAATATCTATGTAACAATGCCATTTAGTTTTGACCCGGCTAATGCTTCGGTACAATATATAGATAAAGCATACAAGAAAGAATATGGAGGAAAGCCACAGGAAATGGTCTACAGAGGTTATGAGGCCATGTTCTGGTATGCGAATCTCCTGCAACGCCATGGCACTATTTTCAATAAACAATATAGTGATAATGAAATTGCACCCTTCACTCGTTATGAGATAAAACCTCATTGGGATGCTGATGGTAATGTCTTGTATATGGAAAACACCCACTCCGGTTTTACTAAGTATAGTAATGGTGTAGTAAGTGGAAACCGCTAAGTCATTTTATTTTTACACAATCGGGACATGATTTAAATTACTTTTGTCTCTTTAAATTTTCGAAATATGAAGCTTCATCGCGAAGGATACAAATACATAGCACTTGCCACCATTGTCATGTTGGTTGCTGGTTATTGTTCGTTTACTTATATGCCACAGTCAGCGTTGCTTATGTGGGTAATCTATATACTCAACTTCGCAATTTTCTTATTGTGGTTTTGGGTCGTTGCATTCTTTCGCTTACCTACGCGTTCTCATACAGCTGGTCATGACAAAATTATTTGCCCTGCCGATGGTAAAGTTGTGGTAATAGAAGAAACCTATGAGCCGGAATATTTTAAAGACAAGCGTTTGCAGGTTTCCGTATTTATGTCGCCTATCAATGTGCATGTGAACCGTAACCCAATAAGTGGTATCATCAAGTACATGAAATACCATCCCGGTAAATATCTCGTAGCTTGGCACCCGAAATCTTCTACTGAAAATGAACGTACGACAATTGTAATAGGTAACGACAAACAAGAAATTTTGATGAGACAAATAGCAGGTGCACTTGCACGCCGCATTTGTTTTTATGTCAAGGAAGGTGATAAAGTAAATCAGAACGATGAGTTTGGTTTCATTCGTTTCGGTTCACGTGTAGATCTTTATTTGCCATTAGGTACTAAGGTCGATGTAAAAATAGGTGATGTAGTAAAAGGCGGTGTAACTGTTATTGCACATCATTAATCATTGATATAACATAATTACTAAGTCCGCAGTTGTGAAACATCTGCGGACTTTTTTTGTTTAGTATGCTATAACGGTCTTTACTTCTCCAGCTTAAAAACAATCACCTGAGTAAACAGTACTTTGGTTGGTATACCATTATTTTTACCTGGTTTCCATTTAGGCATGGCTCTTATCACTCTCATTGCTTCTTCGTCACATCCGTTACCTATACCCCTTACAACTTTTACATTGCTGATGGCGCCATCTTCTGCTACTACAAACTGCACTGCTACTCTACCTTCTACATTGGCTTCTCTTGCATTGGGAGGGTAGTTTATATTTTTAGATAAGTAACTCATGAGATTGCCTGCATACTCAGGCATCTGGTCTATGAAAGTAGGTAGTGTGGTCTTCTCAGGAGTATTGATTACTACAGCTTTTGCAGTCCCTGTTCCCGGTCTGTCTGTACCTAATTCATTGCTGCCGGTATCCACATTATGTAGCCCAACATGTGCATCAACTAGGTCTTTTGCCTCTGTCATGTGTTCATCTGGTTTAATATCGTTGTCGGTAATTACTGGAGGTGTCAGTGTTTTTGTTTTGGCAGCTGCAGGCGGTGGCAATGTTTCTACTTTTGGTGGTGGTGGCAATATTTTCTTGGTTAGATCTACTTCTGTTAATATAGTTGTAGTAGGTATGGTCACAATTGCATCTTTTGCTTTCTCAGTATTAATGAAAGAAAAACTAATCAATGCACCTAATCCTAATCCTAAAAAACCTATGCCTTTTCTTACTCGTTTGCTATAGTTTTTACGTAACTCATAGCCGCCATATTTTTTATTCCGGTTATCGAAAATAATGTCCAGGTAATCTGCTTCGAGCATTTTGTTGGTGTCCATAATTTTGTTTTTTTTTGAAAGGTTTATTAATAATTGTGTCGTGAGCAACGGAAGTATTTGGTGAAATTGTTAGGCAAAGCAGTAGCTATAAGACCCTTTATTGGGGCTTGCAATTGAGTGTATATGGAATGGTATTTGTTACTTACTTATTGCTTATTTTATTAAAGCCGTCTCTGCTTCGTTTAAGTCTGCTATTGCATAATAGCGCACGTCATTGATATTCATTTCATCAAGTAGACTCACTACATCTTCATACTTGCAACTGTTGCTGGGTTTTATAATCACATGAAGCAGGTGCGCATTCTTTGAAAAATTGTCAGGTAATGCAGCTACTTGGCTCTTCTTGCGCTGTATAATTTCTCTAGCTTTCTGCATACTGGTGTACTGCATCTTTGAGTTGTCGCCAAGTGCGCCAAAATAGTAACTGAGCGTGTGATCTTTTGTTGGTATAAAGGTGACTGTTGCTTCACTAATAAATGTAGTTGGTTCATCGGTGGGCTCATCAGTAGGCATATTTATTTCCATTGAGTTAGGTCGTGCCATGGTAGTAGTGAGCATAAAAAATGTAATCAGTAAGAAGCCTAAGTCCACCATCGGTGTGAGGTCAATTCGCAAAGAGTGTATTTTTCGTTTGCCGTTCTTCTGCGGCATCATCAGCTCAGCCATAGCAGTGTGTTTGCATATAAGATGCTGAATACTTTATAATTCCATAAAAAGAATCATTTTTTTTCGCAGCTACTTTTTGTGTCAAAAAAGAATGAGGGTCAAACTACCTATGTAGCTCAACCCTCATTATCTATTTAAACACTTTTATTTATTGCTATACTAGTTCTATAACAGTTATCTCTGGTAATATTCCCAGTCTGCCGGGATATCCTAAGAAGCCGAATCCTCTGTTCACATAAAGAGATTGTTCTCCTTCTTCATAGATACCAGCCCACTGTTTGTAAATGTATTGCACTGGACTCCATTTCAACCATTTACTGTCAACGCCAAATTGCATTCCATGTGTATGGCCACTTAGTGTTAATTGCACATCCTTATATTCTGTGCGCACCTGAGCTTCCCAGTGCGACGGGTCGTGTGACATCAGAATTTTGAATGGTACATTTTTTTCTCTTAGCCCTTCGAACGCTTTTTTCATATCACCATACTTCGGAAAGTTGGCTTTCGCTCCCCAGTTCTCAATACCTATGAGCGCGATCTTATCACTACCACGTTCAAATACCTGATGCTCGTTCATCATCAGACGCCAACCCATAGATGCATGTATTTGTTTTAAACGCTCCAGATTGTCAACTTTTGCCTGTGCTGTTGGCCATTGTACATAGTCGCCATAGTCATGATTGCCCAAGGTTGAATAAACCCCCATTGGTGCTTTTAGTCTTGAGAATATCTCCTGATATTTTTCATCTACTTCTGTTGATACATTATTGACCAAGTCACCCGTAAACAATATGATATCGGCTTTCTGGTCCATTACTCGGTCTATACCATGCGCAACAGCAGAATGATCATCGAAACTACCCGTGTGTATATCTGATATCTGCACAATCTTCAGCCCCTTAAAGGATGCTGGCAAGCCGGCAAATTGCAATTTTATTTTTCTTACTCTGTAGTTATACCTGTTTCTGATTCCAAATGCAAACCCTCCTATTGAAAGCCCTGCTAAGATTATAGCTGTATTTTTCAGAAATACAGATCGTTCTATTGGGTTTGTTATTCCTTCAGAAGTAGGTGAGTTGTGAAATGCCACAGCAGCTATTAATGATGTAATTAATCTACGTAGATCATCAACAAGCATAACAAGTAGGATAAGAATTTTACCTACAATCATGCCCATGGCTAGAGCAGTGTAAATATTGCGGAAGGCATGTGGTGTGCCTGATGCAGCTAATTGTCTGAAAAACACAAAACCCAACCAACAGATAATAGTTAGTACCACATAAGTTATCGTTAGGGAGGTTCGCCAGGTTGTTGGCATATTTCTCACCATGGAGCGCACAAGAATAAAGCTATAATACTCTGCAAGCGCAAGTAAACAAAGTACAATTACAAAACGGATACCCATGATTGGTGATTAGAATTTTAAAAAATCTGTTATTTGTTGGCGAATACTGTCCTCTGTTTCCGGCTTTTTGAAGCTGCCGGCCTTGTCAACCTCATCTTTTATGCGGGAAAGGACAATTTTATTGTAATGAACGTTTACTTTTAAATAATGCAAGATACTGGTCATGTGCTCAATGCCTCTAAGGTTGCCTGCCCTGCCATCAGAAATACCAGTTAATAATGCTTTTTTATACCACCAGCATTTTTTTATGTCACTGTTATCCATCATAACTTTTAAAATGCCCGGGAAACTGGCATTGTATTCCGGCATTATGAAAATGAATTTTTCGGCTGGGATTAGGTATTCTTGTTCTATAGCTAGCATTGCATCACCTCTTTCCCAAACCTCCTTTCCTTCCAGTGCTAGTAACTTCACATTTTCTGATGCTTCTTTCAAAATATCTACATAAAGCTTTGCAGTTCGCAAACTCATGCTGTCGGCCCGGTTCGTGCCGGATATTACTGTTATCATCTGTACATTAATAATAAGACCGGAAAATTACTTTGTTTGAAGGAATCTATACTTAAACATTTTTCTATGGGAGCATATCCAATACTTATTCATGATTTATAGGTGAGAAAATATATTGAATTATTTTACTTTTTTGTTTTTTTATAAACTATAATTAGTTATTTGTGCAGTATTCTGCTGCAAATACCAACCAATAGTTAAAACCTACTGTCTATTTAGTATAATTGTTGATCATTTTTAGTATTTACCTATATGCGCATTATTTTATAAACGTTGTGTTTTTATTAACTTTTACGAATTAATTCTTATATTTGGTTTTTACGCTTGGTTTTTGAAAAAACTTCTTATGAAACAAAAATTACTCTTAACCTTCTTTGCCGCACTGCTGAGTTACATGGCTACAGCACAGGTGAGCATTGTTGTTCCTTCCGGTCCTGATACTGTTGTTTGTAATGGTGCTCCCTTAACCATGCAGGCTATAAACAACGGTTATAATTCTCATACTGTTTCTCTTTCTGTAGATGATCAGAATTCACCATTATATCCTATCGGTTTTTCCTTCAACTATTACGGAAATACGTATACGAATTTTGTAATATCGTCTAACGGATATATTACTTTCAATGCTTCTGCTGCAAGTAGTTACTCTGCTTGGTCTATCGGTAGTGGAATTCCTGCTAATACTGCAATCAGAAATTCAATTTGCGGTGTTTATGCTGATATCTACATACCATCCGGCGGTACTGTTTCTTATGGAGTAGCAGGTGTTGCGCCATACAGGAAATTAGTAGTCAACTTTTGTGATACACGTTTATTCAGCTGCACAACTCTTAAAGCTTCTTTTCAGATTATTTTATACGAAACATCAAATGTAATAGAAGTTCATACAAAGAGAAAAGACGCATGTACTTCTTGGAATAGTGGTTATGCAATACAAGGAATTGAAAATGCTACAGGGAGTACAGGTACACCAAGCCCGGGAAGAAATTACCCTTCTTTATGGACAGTACTTACGCCTGATGCATACAGATTTACGCCTGATGCTACTTTAGCTAATTACACAGTTACATCTATTCCTTTCAACCCGGTTCCCGATTCATCTGCAACAATTTCATGGTATTCAGGTACTACATTGTTAGGAACTGGCCCAAGTGTTGTCGTGAACCCAACTGTACCTACAACGTATGAGGCGCGCGCCATTACATGCGGTGATACATCAAGGGCTTTTGTCAATGTGACGATTGGTACCGGTCCGGCTATCTCTTCCATTACATCTACAAGCCCAACAGTTTGTGGTTTGTGCGATGGCTCTGTGACACTACATGGTTTATTGCCAGGCTCATCCGATACTATTAATTATTATCTGGGTGCAGTTGCTCAGCCTACTTTTGTAGGTGTGCCAAATGCTGCCGGAGATATAACTATACCTGGTCTTTGTGCGGGCACTTATACCAATTTTACGGCTAAGGTCGGATATTGTACTTCTGCTCCTTATGCATCAGTTACAGTAACGCCTCCTCCGTTTACAATTTCTTCAATCTCTTTTGTGAACCCTACAGTTTGTGGTGTTTGTAACGGATCTATGACAATCAACGGATTGGTTCCGGGATATTCTGATACAGTAAATTATATTAAAGACGGGGTACCACAGCCACAGGTAATTCAGGTAGCAAGCGCTTCTGGTACAATTACGCTCACCGGTTTGTGTGCGGGTGTATACTCCGGTATCACGGTTAAAATGAATAACTGTATTGCTAATGGTCCTACTACAACTTTGACTAATCCTGTTTTCTTTATCTCTTCAGTTTCAAATACTAGCCCGTCAGTTTGTGGAGCATGTGATGCCACAATAATTATTAACGGTCTAGTTCCCGGTTTCTCTGATACAGTTAATTATATCAAGGATGGTGTAGCTCAAACTCCTGTAGTATTGGTTGTCCCTGCATCCGGAACAATAGTATTGACTGGGCTTTGCGCTGGTGTATATTCAAACATCACGGTTAAGATGAATACTTGTACAACAGCTGCTGCCGGTCCTTTAACAATAACAAACCCTGCATTCGGTATTGCAGATACTTCATCTACAAATGCTTCTTGCTCTGCTTGCGATGGTACTATTACTTTATATGGATTAACTCCTTTGCAAACCATTACGGTTAACTATTCCTATAACGGAACTCCTCAGCCTGCAGTGGTTACTACAAGTGATGCTTCAGGTAGAGTAACAATACATAATCTGTGTCCTGGTACTTACACCAATGTTACCGCTACACTGAATACTTGCGTTTCTAACCCGGTTGGTACATTCATCATCTCTGCACCTCCACTTATTCCTATTGCAGTTGTAGGTTCAACTCAACCTACAGAATGCGGAATATGCAATGGTAACATCACTATCAAAGGTTGTCCTCCTGGTCCTATCGATACTGTATATTATAGCATGAACGGTGTGCCTCAACCACCCGTATTGTATTCTTCTGGTCCCGATAGTACATTGACAATTTATAACCTTTGCGCAGGTACTTACAGTAATTTCTTTATTAAGGTTGGTCCTTGCCCTACTGTTACTATAACTACACCGGTAATATTGTCTAATCCACCTATTGTACCTGCGTTTACAAGCACAATACAATATGGTTGTACTTTTGATAATGTATTCTTCCACAATGCTTCTACAACAGTGCCGGGTGGTAGCTTATGGTATGTTTGGCATTTCGGTGACGGTACAACTGATACTTCTGCAAATCCGGTGCATTCATATCCTCAGGGAACTTACAATGTAACTTTGATTATCACGAATCACTATTGTGTAGATAGTATCACTTCTACAATTGTTCTCAATCACCCTATACAGGCCTCTTTCACAGGCGATACTATTGCTTGTCAGAAAAATCCTGTTCAGTTTACCAGTACAAGTGTGGGTACACCCCCTACTTATGTATGGTCTTTCGGTGATGGAACCACAAGCACTGCATCAGCACCTACACATATATTCACTAATGTAGGAACTTATACTGTTCAGCTCATTGCTACAAACTTTGTGCCTTGTAGTGATACTGCTTATGCAACTATTTTCATTGACTCTCTGAGCAGTTTGGCTATCTCATTGACAGATACTGTTCTTTGTCAATCTACTTATGTTACGATGAGCAGCATATATGCAAATGTTGGTGTTACCGGATTAACGTGGAGTTTTGGTGACGGAGATAGCATTAAAGACGTGAACCCTGTGATATATGCGTATCATTCTACTGGTACGTTTGTACTTACATCTACTGTTAACTTTAGAATTTGCCCTAATCTTAGTGTTAGTCGCACAGTCACTGTAGTGCCTCAGCCAACCATCAATCTGGGTCCTGATACTGCTATTTGCGGAGGAAGTGAGACAATTCTCCTTTCAGATTTTACAAATGGAGGGAATACAGCTGCATCATGGTTATGGAACACTGGCACAACTACATACAACTACTTAGTCTCTGAGCCGGGAAGCTATTTTGCAACGGTTACTATCGGTAACTGTAGTGCTAGTGACTCTGTAGTAGTTAGGGAAGACTGCTACATGAGTATCCCGAATATCTTTACACCTAACGGAGATGGCGTAAATGATTATTTCTATCCTAGACAGTTCTTGTCAAGTGGCCTTACAGGGTTTAAAATGGATATTTATAATCGTTGGGGACAGTTGATTTTCACTACCAACTCTGTCGATGGTAGAGGATGGGATGGTAAATTTAATGGTGAAGCACAAACTGAAGGTGTTTATGTTTACATCATCGATGGCACATTCAAAGATGGCAAAAAAGAGCACCATCAGGGTAATTTAACCTTACTCAGATAATAAATCAAAAGTGATAATTACGAAGCCGGGCAAAATGCCCGGCTTCGCTTTTTGTATACCGGTTAGTAAGATAAATACCTTAAAGTCGTTTTTTTGCTGTAGTATGATGGTTGTGATTGAATGCATTACCCAACTGAGGCATTAAATCATTATTTTTACCGTTCATGCGTCGTTTCTTTGTCAAGAATATTCTCTTTATAATTGCCATCAACATACTGGTAAAGCCGGTATGGGTGTTTTTTATAGACAGGGTAGTGCAGAATAGAGTGCCCGGTGGCGACTACGGAACTTATCAGGCATTACTCAGTTTAGGTATCATTTTTCAGATAGTCCTAGACTTTGGTATCACCAGCTATAACAGCCGTACCATTGCCAGAGATCCTGATCAGTTGGCAACTGTGTTTCCCGCTATGCTTTCGGCAAGATTGGTATTAATGGGTGTCTACATGCTGCTGGCATACAGTTGGGGCTTTTTATTAGGCTATAGAGGCTGGGAACTCAATTTGCTCATTGGTATATTGTTGTTTCAATCACTAAACGCATTATTGTCGTTTATACGTAGTAACATAGCGGCTCTTCATAAGTTTAAGACAGATGG
The DNA here is from genome assembly GCA_947454715.1 of Chitinophagaceae bacterium. Taxonomy (GTDB): domain Bacteria; phylum Bacteroidota; class Bacteroidia; order Chitinophagales; family Chitinophagaceae; genus Flavipsychrobacter. Next base: position 36,115 of record CANGMZ010000006.1, on the reverse strand, counting down.
TATCTTGTCTATCGCTGACAGATTGATGATGGTATTTATCTGTGGCTTTTTATTGGTTTATCCGCCCACTGCGCATCATTTTAGAATAGAATGGTTTGTAATAACACAGGCCGCTTGTTACTTTATCACAGCCATCATTGCTTACATTGTATTGCGTCGCATATCAGGCATTAAATTGAGATTCTCATTTCATCTGCCTACTGTACTAATCATCATTAGGCAGAGCCTGCCCTATGCCATCCTCATTTTTCAGATGTCGATTTATAACCGTGCTGATGCAATGATGATAGAGCGTATGTGTGCTGACGGGAAAACACAGGCTGATATTTGGGCTTCTGCTTTTCGCCAGCTTGATATGGTTAATATTCTTGGGCTCATGTTTGCAACTATGTTATTGCCTATGTATGGGCGCATGCTCTCGCAAAAACAAGATGTACAGCCCATTGTTAAGCTTTGTGCTAATTTGTTGTTGCCGCTGTCGTTTGTTGTTGCCATTGCCGGCGTTTTCTTTAGCGCAGATATTATGCACTTCCTCTATAAAAGTGCCAATCCAGCAAACGTACATGAATACAGCATGGTATTCTCTTGGTTAATAGCCAGTTTCCCTGCATGGTGTCTCATGTATATTTACAGCACCTTACTCACCGCAAATGGAGATCTTAAAGTACTGAACTATATTGCTTTCGTAGGCGTAGTGCTCAATCTGTCACTTAATTTCTACTTGATTCCACATTTTAGTGCAATAGGCGGTGCTATTACCTCATTCGTTACTCAGTCTTCGCTTGCCATAGCATTCGTTATTGCCTGCACGCACGTACTAAAGTTGAAGTCCAATATTCGTTGGATAGCTTCTTTATTAGGGTATTTATGTCTTACAGTTGCATTGGCTTATTTAGTAGTTACCTTCCTCAATATTATTTGGTTTGTACAGGCTGCAATATTTTTTATGGTTGCTGTGCTGTTTATATTCATTTTTAAGTTTGTTTCATTTGGCGCAATAAGGCAGCTTATGAACAAAAAAAATGCTGACGTCTGATCTTTTGCTCTGTTTTTATACTTAAATTGTAGTAGCTTGTTAGCAGTTTATTTTGCTTGTTGTTGTTGTTCACCACTTCATACATGAAATATGACCTACGAATTAAAAAAAAGGATTTGGACAGAAGCTGATTTCGACCGCATGGGTTGGCACGATTGTACTATTTATAAAGTAAGGCTCGCTGAAGATTTGGAAATGGATATCGATTATATCCTTCAATGGAATGAACCGGAAACTGATGGATTTCCTTTTACTTACTGGGTGTCGCCTGCAACGCTAGTCTTTAAAAAAATCAAGGACCTTTCTTTCGAATTTGATGCTACTTCTATGGAACCGATAGAAATAGAAGATATTGAGCAAGAGATTGATGACGATGGAAAAACACGCTGGACGATAATTACCCAACAAGGTGATGTTGAGTTTACTTGTGAAAGCTTTGAGCAGTACATTAGGCAAGAGCCATTCTGCCAGCTATCTCCGGCAATTTCAATGCGGGAGCGAAATGGCTTCTCATTAGAAAGAACAACTAATCAGGCTAATCCGCAAAGACTGAATATTAATTTTTAATTGTGCTATGCTTTTCCCTTTTATTAAAGATGTAATAACCTCATGCTCGTGGCATGGTTATTACATCTGTATGATTGATAATCTGTAAGATGCAGGTTGTGTTTTTACATTCAATCAATACATACATGAAAACGGAAAAAAATTTCATTGATTATGGCATTTATGTAGATCATAAACAAAGCTATATTATCACACTCAGCCATGTTGTTCATGAGCAGTTTTTAGAAGAATATACCGAAGAATTTAAGGGCACCTATAATCTTGGCGATTCAGATGAAACCCGTCAGGTGCATATCCAGAATCATAAAAATGAACAGCTTAAAAAATTTTGTAAAGCTATAGTTGCTCAGATTGTCACTCCACATCATATTCTTGTCTTTGGTCCATCTGGTACCAAATTTGAACTTCAAAAAGAGATAAAAGAAACTAAGCAGCTACATGGCGTTGCAGAAGAATTGTTGGTAACAGATGTTATGGATAAAGATGCCGCAGTTAGGTTTGTTACAAATCATTATACAACCATTCAGGTAGGGCAGCAGGCATTCACAGCACCTAAGATCTCATAGCATATATGTTGGCAGGTACATTTCTATTTTTAGTAACAACATAATTTATGGCAAAGAAGAATCACGAAAAGAAGGACCATCCAAAAGGGATGGGGGTTGCGCTTGTGGGTAACCCAGATGAATTGATTAAATTATTGATTTCTGATGTGGCCACTCAAGAACATATTCATGACCAAATTATCAACGAAGGTCCGGAGCATAAGCAGGTTCTAAGTGCTTTGTTACTCAGGCGTTTATTTAAATTGGTAAAGGCATTGGGGAAATGTTGTGATGCTAAATTCGTATTGCAACAAGGGAGTAATATAGTAGTTGAAAAGCACGATGTCTTAACTGAGATTCCTGTGCCCATGCCATTAAATGTAGGCAGCAAGGTGAGCAAAAACGATATTATAAAATCGATAGCAAATGCTCCTGAGCACGAAGCATTGTTGTTTGCAATGAGTATGCAAGCTATTGAATGGAGTATAAAGGCTGCAGTAAATAGGAAAGAATAGGTGCGGAGTAGCTTATAATAATGGATTTGATAAAAAGTGGATGACAGCATATTTGTATGATGTCATCCACTTTCTTATTATGTATCATCAGTCTTCTATAGGTAATAATATTTGAAAAAGAGCCCCCTCTTCTTCATTTGAAAAAGCATATATCTTTCCGTGGTGGTTCAGCACTATTTTTTTGCATAAAGCAAGTCCTATACCTGTTCCGGAGAATTGTTCTCTAGGGTGTAGTCTGTTAAAGATCAGGAATATCTGATCTGAAAATTGTTGTTGAAAACCTATGCCATTATCCTTAAAACTAATCTCGCAGTAGTTCCTTTTCTGATCTATGTCCTGATGTTTATAAACTTCGTTTGCTGTTAATCTTCTCGATGTTATGGTAATAACTGGTGCTGTTCCCTTTTTAGAATATTTAAGTGAATTACTGATAAGGTTATAAAACAGTTGGTTTATCTGCAAGGGTATTGCTTTGATGACCGGTAGTTTTTCTCGATACACAATTGCTTTTTTTTCCGAGATAAGTAAATCGAAATCCGCTATAATGTCACTTAGTACATCATTGAGGTCGGTTTGTTCAAAGGCATTGTCATTATGTAATATTTTCGAAAAGTTCAATACCGCTTTTATTAGCGTCGACATTCGTTCTGAAGATGTGATAATTTTCAGAATCAACTCTCTCGCTCCTTCCGGCAATTCCTTATTGAAGCGGTCCTGCAAGAGCGTAGAGAATATTCTGATTTTCCTAAGTGGTTCTTGAAGGTCATGAGAGGCTATGTAGGCAAACTGTTCCAGGTTCTCATTAGAGTGAAGTAGATCTGCATTTGCTTCATGCAGTGAGAATGTCCTTTCAGATACTTGCTTTTCTAACAACTCTGAAAATACCTTTAGTTCGTTATCTGTTTTTCTTTTCTCTGTTATATCTTCAAAAGCAAGTAATATTGATTGCTCTTCGTTATTGTCTCTGAATATTTGTGTCGCATTCAGTAACATGATGCGTTGCCCAATAAACGGAAAATTATGGGCTACTTCATAATCAACAATGCTGGTTTTCTTTGGTAATATCTTTTCCAGCATCTTGCGCAATGCAGGTATGTTCCACTGTTTATTACCAAGGTCATACAATAGCAGTCCTTCCGTCTTTCCTGCACTGGTTTGAAAGTGGTTGTAAAAGGCTCTGTTTGCACTTTTTACTACCAGGTCTTTATTGAGTATGATGAGCGGCTCTCTGATAGTTGTTACTATAGATTCAGCATATATCCGAGAAAGGTTCAATTGCTCATTACGATCGTAAATTTCTTGATTTACAATTATAAGTTCTTCGTTGCTGGTCTGTATCTCTTCTTTTGAAGTCTCTAACTCTTCATTCAAACTTTGCAATTCTTCACTGCCGGAAACCAGTTCTTCATTTGCGCTTTGCAGATCTTGGTTGATTGCTTCCTGATCTTCAGTGATGCGGCTCATGTCTTGTCTGGCATGTGCTAATTCTAATTGTAAATTACTTATACGCAATCGTTCCTTACTCTGCTTTGGTGTCGCCGCTGTTGTATCGTTCACTGAAGATGTTTCATTATCTACAACAACAGTAGCGTCTTTGAACAATATCAGATAGTACGGTTCACTGCTATTAAGTAACGGTATTACTTCAAGTGTTGTAAGGCGCTCAGTACCCATAAATTGAATGGGTATGTTTTCTTTTATTATCGGTTTTTGACTACTTTTTACTTTATGTAAAATATTTCTCAGTTCAAAGGTCAGTCCTTCACGTACCATTTTTATTACGTTAAGGTTAGGCTTGCCTGGAGACGCTTCAAGCCACATCCCTGTAGCTCCTCTAAATTGTACAATGTCCAAATCGTTATTCACAATTACACCGGGCGGTGCATATTTTGCTAACAATAGGTCATCGGCATTTTTTTGGTAATCCTCTTTACTGATTTCTTTTCTTAGAATCGGTAGCTCGCCAACTCTCGCATACGCTTCGTTTCTTTCTGTGAATGTATGCTTGAAACTGCTCCTTACCGATTTACGAGTGTATATTTTACTATTCTTATCAAATACATTGTACAGGTCTATTGCAAGCCCTGTGGTTTCAGATTTTCCTAGTAATAGAAACCCTTTATCTTTTAGTGCATAGTGGAAAAGCGTTAATACTTTTTTCTGCAGTTGTGGCTCTATATAGATCAACGAATTGCGGCAGCTGATAAGATCAATCTTCGCAAATGGAGGATCTTTCAGATAGTTGTGGTATGCAAAGATGCACGTGTCTCTGATGTTTTTATTCAAACGGTACTTGCTATCTATCTTCTTGAAAAATTTTTGCTGGCGCTCAGGAGATAGACTGCTTATTTCTCTTTTATTGTAGATGCCACTTCTCGCTTTAATTATAGCTACATCTGAAATGTCTGTGGCAAATACCTGAACTTTCATCGACCCTGAATCAACCCCTAGATATTCATATAAACACATAACGATAGAGTAGGCTTCCTCACCCGTAGAGCAGCCCGCTATCCATATTCTTAGCGGATCGTTTTCTGCTCTGTCTTTTAGTAATGCAGGAAATACTGTAGTGCAAAGTGAATCAAATACCTTTGTATCTCTGAAAAATTGAGTTACAGGAATAAGTAGGTCTTGATACAAGATGTCTTGTTCTGCTGTATTATCTTTTAAATAAGCTAAGTATTCAACTAGTCCGCCTTTTATACTTATGGCTAACCTTCTGTTGATTCTTCTTCTTATTGTCGTCTGCTTATAATGTGTAAAATCTACGCCCCTTCTTGTGTATAAAAGAGATAATATATTTTGATAGTTTGTTTCATCAATTTCATGACTATTTCTCAGTTTAGGTATGTTTTCTTTTTTTCTTTCGTTGAGCAGAAAAAGATGCTCAGCTATTTTTTCGGCAGGAAGTGAGTAGTCAACAACACCTGCATTTATAGCATTTTGTGGCATAGAGTCATAACTGGCGCTTTTAGGGTCTTGTACGATAGTTGTGCCTCCATGTTCTTTTATCTTTTTTAGTCCTAATGTTCCATCTGCCCCTTTCCCTGAAAGTACTACACCTATTGCATGGCTTTGATGTACCTCAGCTAATGACTCAAAGAATAAATCTACAGGCATATTCTTTGTGCTCTTGGGTGGGCGAGGACTCAGTTGTAGTATGCCATCATTCGCAATCAGTAATTTATTTGAAGGAATAATATAGATATGGTCGGGTATTACCTGCATATTGTCCGTTATCTCAGATACGGGTATTCTGGTAACTCTTTGAAGTAGATTAGAAAGTATGCTCTCATGTGAAGGGTCTAAATGCTGAACAAGAATATACGCCATACCTGATTGTTCTGGAATTCCTGATATCAGCTTTTTAAATGCGTCTAGTCCTCCGGCTGAGGCACCGATCCCAACAACAGGAAATAAATTAGTTGATTTTATCTTCTCAAAGTCCACATTCTCTTGCTGCATAATATCATTCATTATGGGACCTGCCTAAAGGCTCCGGTGATGGTAGGAAAGTTGAAGGTAGTTATATTTTAAGTGGGGACACTTAAAATATAACTACCTTCATATTCAATGCCGTCATTTTTAGTGACTGTGTTACCCATGTGGCTAAAACAAAAATGTATTACGTTGTAGATGATGATGTCGACGATCGACAATTTTTAATTGAAGCCTTGGCTGAAATTGATATGTCTGCCCAATGTCTTACTGCCTGTAATGGGCAGGAAGCTATCGCCTTCTTGAACTTAACAGATAGTTCTAAACCTGATGCAATTTTTCTCGACCTTAATATGCCCCGTATGAACGGTAAGCAATGTCTTGCAGAATTGAAAAAATCACCTGCATTGAAGAATATTCCTGTGATTATTTATTCAACAAGTTCAGATGAGCAAGAAATGGCAGAAACCTTAAAATTAGGTGCCGCCTACTTTCTTACTAAGAAGATTCGTTTTGGTGATTTATGTACTGAATTATTGTCTATGAATCTTTTATCGCCGGCAATGAGTAGATAAAGTTTAATTTTCTAAAATATAAATTTTTTTTTGATAAATGCAATGGAGACAAGGGTTTTAGCGCATTTCGCAAAACTTTATCCGCATTATAGTTTTAATAAACCTGATGTTAGTGCTAATTTATTCGAACTCACTACTGATTTTATGTATAATCTCGAAGCCGACCTGCGAGATGAGGACATCCTTGCGTTTTACTCGCTCATTAATAAGATGATAGATACCGGAGAAAGTACCATAATTAATGTTGTTACTGCCGGTATACTTATTAAGCTGAATAGTCAGCATTATTCTAGAATCGTAAGTAAGAAGCATTTACGAGGTAGGGCACTCGATATTTTCAATGCGCTCGCCTAAGAGTCGCTACTTATCTCCTACACATATTCAAAAAACAAAATAAGATAATATAGTATTTTAAAAGTAACTTTGCACACTTTATTAAAAAGCGGAAGTCGTTTTTTGATAGGTGAAGTATTGTTTTTATTATTTGAATACTGAATGAGCTCAATTATAGAAAAACTGGAAGCGATAAACGCAAGGTTCAGCGACCTTGGTGTTGCGCTTACCAACCCAGAAATTGTTACTGACAACAAGCGGTTTTCGCAGGTCAGTAAAGAATATCGTAAACTGGAAGGTATTGTTGCTGTAAATAAAAAATACAGGAATTGCCTTGACAGCATTGCTTTTGCCCGCGAAGTGTTGGAAACGGAGAGTGACGATGAGTTGCGCACAATGGCAAAAGATGACCTGGAAACACTAGAAATAGAAAAGGAAACACTGGAAGATGACATTCGTAAACTGTTGATTCCCAAAGACCCGCAGGATGAAAAGAATGCGATTCTGGAAATTCGTGCAGGTACCGGTGGTGATGAGGCGAGCTTGTTTGCAGGCGATCTTATGCGCATGTACATGAGGTATTGTGAGCGTAGAGGTTGGAAGGTGTCTTTAGTTACTGAAACGGAGGGTAGCGTAGGTGGATTTAAAGAAGTGCAGTTGGAAGTACAAGGTGAAGACGTTTACGGTATTATGAAATTCGAAAGTGGGGTACACCGTGTACAGCGCGTTCCGGATACCGAAGCGAGTGGCCGTGTGCATACATCTGCTGCTACTGTGGCTGTAATGCCTGAGGCAGAAGAAATTGACTTCGAACTTAAAGAAAGTGATCTGAAAATGGAAACTGCTCGTAGTGGTGGTGCCGGTGGTCAGAACGTAAATAAGGTAGAAACTAAGGTAATCTTGACCCACGTTCCTACCGGTACGGTAATCACTTGTCAAACAGAGCGCTCTCAGTTAGGTAACCGCGAAAAGGCGACCAATATGATGCGTACCAGATTGTATGAAGAGCAGGTACGTAAGCAGGAAGATGAGATTTCAAGAAGACGTAAGAGTTTGGTAAGTAGCGGTGACCGTTCTGCCAAAATCCGTACTTATAATTATCCTCAGGGTCGTGTAACAGATCACCGTATCAACATGACTATATATAACCTTGATGATTTCATGAATGGTAACATTCAGGAAATGCTTGACGCATTACAATTTGCAGAAAATGCAGAAAAAATGCAGGCAGGAGAAACCGTTATATAATTGGTTAGGTAATAATTACTTGATAATCATTGTGCAATAAACAGCAAAGTCCTGCGTTTGTAACTCAAGATAAAAACAGAATTAAAATTCAGAATTTAATTATACGTAAAAATGTCAACACCATCATTTGATCTACTTGATGTTATAAAAACCATTCAGAAGCAGAAGCGTTTCATTATCATCATTACGTTGGTTGCAATTGGGCTGGGCGGCGTCTTTTTCGCTATCAAAAAGAAAAAGTTCAAGGCCGATGCACACTTTCTGGTCAATAACCCGCTTTATGGCGATCGTAATACTTTGTTCCGCAACTACGAACAGCGTTATGTAGACTATTTCGGTGGTGATGATGATTTAGATAGAGTCACAGCATTGCTTAATTCTGATACAGTTAAAGATCGTATTATCAGAAATTGTCAGTTTCAGGATGTCTATAAAGCAGATATCAATTCAGAGAAAGGTCACGCATTCCTCATGGGGGTGTTTGATAAGAACTTCAATGTAAAGCGTTCTGAGTATAAAGAAATGGAAGTCAGCTATATCGCTTACGATTCTGTCACTGCTGCTAACGTTGCCAATATGGCGGTTAAAGTGGTTGAAGAGTCTTTCCGTAATTACTACGTATCTATGAAAGTGGGTATGGCTAAGTCTATTGCAGATAAAGTGAAGCAGATAGATAGTTCTATTAATGTAAATACAGACTTGTTAGTTGCTGCAGAAGCTGCCGGTGGTGCAAAAAATGCAGAAACCGCTAAGACTATTCGTGCTACAAAAGACATGTTGGTCGCTGATCGCGCTAAGTATATTTCATTAATCAACGAAATAGAGGCAACTACTAATAGTGCAATGGATTACGTAAAAGTAACCACTCGCGCTACTCCACCTACTTCACCGATGGGTCCTGCATTATCAATGATTTTGATTGTAGCTACTTGCCTTGGTTTGTTCTTCAGTACATTATTTGTTCTGGTAATGGGTTATTACAAAAAGCTAATGGCTACAGATCTTTAATGGACCTGATTCTCAAAAATAAGTGGTTTGGCTTTGCTTCTCTGTCAGTTTTGTTTCTGACGGTGGCATTGTTTGCCTATACAGGTAGTTATCTTGTGTTGGCAGCTCCTTTTGGCTACTTATTCTTTGTGCTTTTAGGCATTAACTGGAAAACCGCATATTGGATATTCCTCTTTACTATTCCTTTTTCTATACAGATCAGTTTTGCGGGCGATACCATGTCGCTCACATTGCCAGATCAACCACTGATGTGGTGTCTGTTGGGTTTATTCATTGTCATGTTGGCAAGAAATCCGAACATGATGCCCAAATGGTGGTGGAAAGATAAAATTACTTTTATTGCACTATTGCAGTTCTTATGGCTTATTGTGGCTGTTGTCTGCTCTAAAATGCTGTTCTTTTCGCTCAAGTTTTTGATGGTGAAGTCATGGATAATGGTATGCTATTTTATGCTGCCGGTTTTCATTTTTACTGAGAAAAAGGATTTTATATTAGGGTTTAAATTGCTGCTGATACCAACATTAATGACGGTGATCATTATTCTGATTCACCACGCAATGCTCGGGTTCCGTTTTAATAAAGTGCAGATGTCACTGGCATTTCTCGGTCAGAGCTTATATTATAATCACGTCGATTATTCATCGGTTACTTCTATGTTGTTCCCATTACTCTTAGTCGCCTATTCGCTCACTAAGAAGCGAAATCCGGTAGTAAGAGGTGGTTTGTTGCTGATTATACTCATATTTATTGCAGGTGTCATTTTTGCACAAACTCGTGCAGCATACATCGCTGTCTTTTTTGCTATTGCGGTTGGGGTGGCTATGAGAATGAAGTTGGTAAACATCATTATGCCAACTATTTATGCATTGATCATTTTATTGTTTTGCTACATGGTGCCAAACAATAAGTACATGGACTTTCGCCCCGACTATAATAAGACCTACATGCATAAGGAGTTTACAGATCACCTTATCGCCACATTCAGAGGAAAGGATATGTCGAGTATGGAGCGTTTGTATCGTTGGATCGCCACTGTTAGAATGAGTACGGATTATCCGCTAACCGGTGTTGGCCCTCGTGCATTCTATTTTTATTATAAGCCTTATGCTGTAAGCTCATTCCAGACTTATGTAAGCCGTAACAAGGAACAATCTACGACGCACAACTACTACTTATATATGCTTGCTGAACAAGGTTGGCCGGCTATGCTGCTCTACGCATTGTTAGTGCCGGTTATTTTTGCTAAAGCACAAAAAATATATCATAGATTCAAAGATAAATTCTGGCGCGCAGTCACCATAGGTCTTGCTATGACTATTGCTGCCGGCTTTATCAATAATTTCTTCTCTGAACTCATTGAGACCCATAAAGTTGGTGCGCTATTTTACATTCCTGTCGCACTCTTAATCATCCTCGATAAAAAGAGTAAAGATTTAGAAAAAGAAGACGCCGCTAACACCCCTGAACTAATCAGTTAATTCATCTTTGAATTTCAGTTTCAATAATGGCGTTATCCCACAAAAAAGCAATGGCTTAAAACCCATTTAGAGCTTTAAGCCATTACAAATTCTATAGTCAATAATCTATTGGGCTTCAACCCAGGCACCATGTTCTTTAAGCAATCCTATTAACTCGTCTACAGCTATTTCACTAGGCACATTCTTTTTCATCACGTCCTTGCTTTTGTACAGCGTTATTTTGCCCGGACCGCTGCCTACATAACCAAAGTCGGCATCTGCCATTTCCCCGGGGCCGTTAACTATACAACCCATAATAGCAATTTTAACACCTTTCAGGTGGTTCGTTGCTGCTCTGATTTTTGCGGTCGTTTCCTGAAGATCAAACAGTGTTCTGCCACAACTAGGACAACTGATATATTCAGTCTTACTGATTCTTGTACGGGTAGCTTGTAAAATCGAAAAAGCAGTATTATTCAGAAACTGTTCATTACTCTTCACCTCCAGATAAGTACGGCCGCTTATCTGGTCATTCTTTAGCCATCCTCTGGCGTTACTCAACCATACACCGTCACCCATACCATCAAGCAACAGCCCGCCTGCCATTGTAGCAAAGTCAATGAGTTGCTCGTCAACTGATGCTGCGTGGCTGTCTGGCCATAGTACTACCGGGCACTTTATCTGCCGGTCGGCCAGTGCTGCAAATAATATTCTTGCGTGTCCAAATCCTTCATTGCCAGGGTTCATAACTATTACTGCGTTAGGGTCGCTCGCCAGTTTGGTCAATACGGCACTGTTATCTTTAAAAGGATTCACACAAACGAAGTGTAATTGTTCCGCCAGCGTATCATCTGCCAAATAATCTTCTGGCAAGCATAAGGGCGAGCATTTATAATTGTGCTTATTTTCTTTCCAATTACTATGCCCGCAAATGACCCCGAGTGTGCCCGGTAGTGCAAATTCAGGCAGCCTGTCACCGGTATAAATGTAATCTGCTGCAGCGTCTCCTATGTTCCACTTATCGCTGGTTGCATCATAGCTATACCCAAAGTCTTTAAAATTCTCAACGCTCCAGTTTGGGGTATTGCTCAGGTTAGCAATAACAATCGGCACATGTGCGCCACCTACATTATTTACTTGAACTGCTTCCCTTCTTTTATATTCAAAAGGGTTGTATGGTAGTATTATTTTATTTTCGGGTGCTACTAACTGTTTTCTGCTTGTGTATCGTTTAACGATATCCTTACACACCGGTATCTCAAATTCCGGGTCTTCCGTAAGCGACACACGTATCGTATCGCCAATACCATCTTCCAGCAGCGTACCAATGCCTATCGCGCTTTTTATTCTGCCGTCTTCGCCATCACCTGCCTCTGTAACACCCAAGTGTAATGGGTAGCACTCACCGAATTCTTCATCCATTTTCTGCACCAGTAATCTGTATGCCTGCACCATCACCTGCGGATTGCTGCTCTTCATACTCAGAATAATCTGGTGGTATTGTTCGTCTCGTGCTATGCGCAAGAATTCCATGGCACTTTCCACCATGCCTATTGGTGAGTCGCCGTAGCGGCTCATAATACGGTCGCTGAGTGAGCCATGGTTGGTGCCTATACGCATAGCCGTGCCATGTTCCTTGCATATTTTCACCAACGGGGTGAAGCGTTTGCGGATATGGTCTATCTCTTCTGCATATTCTGCATCAGTATATTCAATAAAGTCGAATTTCTTCTTGTCCACATAATTACCCGGGTTCACACGCACCTTTTCTACTATGCGGGCAGCAATCTCAGCAGCGTTGGGTGTGAAATGTATATCTGCTATCAGTGGTGTGTCAAAACCCCTTGCGCGTAATTCCTTCTTAATATTAAGAAGGTTTTCTGCCTCATTCTTACTGGGGGCAGTGATACGCACCAATTCAGCGCCTGCCTCTATACACCGAATGGTTTGTGCCACAGTTGCTGCGGTATCCATTGTGTCGGTGGTGGTCATTGTTTGTATGCGTATAGGGTTGCCATTGCCCAAAGACAAGCCACCTATTTTCACTTCGCGTGTTGGTAAACGCTTATAATCTGTCAGAGATACACAATACTGTTGCAGCATAGACAACAAAGTTAATTGAAATGGGTTTTAATAATCCAGCATTATTCTCCTTCATAATCTGAATTTTAAGAATTAACAGTACGCTCAGTTTTCCTTCGTTTACAATACCTTGCTTCTGCTTTTTGAGCCATATAGATTGGTGCTCCGGCAAATTCGCTATTGGGTATATGCTTATGGCGTCGGCTACATATTCTTATTACAATATCCTTTTTAATATCGCTTTTGATAGCTGAATTTGACTTGCAATCTCGGCGATTACTCCCAAAGGTTAGTAAGTACTTACTATTTAACAATCACATACATTTTGTATGTGTTTATTTTGTTTTTTGTTTTAAATATATTTTAATTGATTTCGTAAATTATTGATATTCAATTTGTATTTTTCTCATTTTTATATAATTGTAAATTTTATATATTGAAGCAATATGTTTTTGGGTCGATATTTGGGGTGATAGATTCCCTTCTTTTTGTTATTGATACCTAAAATGATAGTAGTGCGTGCTACTTTACCAGTTAAAATGTTATTTTTGCAGCCTGTTTTATACTCTTAAAAAAGAAAATTTATGCAGGAATTTGGTAAAAAGAACCAATCGTTCAACTTATCTGAGTTGGGCCTTAATGTAGCTGTGGCGCATTGGAATCTCTCTCCGGAGGAATTAGTGAGCAAGACCTTAGAATTAGGTCAGGGTGTGCTAAATGATACAGGTGCGCTGTGTGCAAACACAGGTAAGTTTACCGGTCGCTCGCCTAAAGACAAGTTTACTGTAAAGGATGCAATCACTCAGGACAGCGTTGACTGGGGTGATGTTAATATTCCTTTTTCTCCGGAAGCTTTCGACAAACTGTACGATAAGGTTACTGCTTTCATGAGCGGTAAGGAAGTTTGGGTTCGTGATGCTTATGCATGCGCAGATCCGGCTTACAGACTGAACATTCGTGTAGTTAACGAAACGCCTTGGGCTAACTTATTTTGTAACGACCTTTTCTTGCGTCCAACTGAAGCTGAAATAGCTACTCAGAACCACGACTGGTTGATCCTTCAGGCTCCATCTTTCCTGGCAGATCCTGCTGTTGATGGTACACGTCAGGCAAACTTTACTATCGTTAACTTCACTCGTAAGGTGATTTTGATTGGTGGTTCTGCTTACACAGGCGAAATGAAGAAGGGTATCTTCGGTGTGTTGAACTTCGTATTGCCACATAACCATAAAGTATTGTCTATGCACTGCTCTGCCAACGAAGGTAAAGATGGTGATGTGGCATTGTTCTTTGGTTTGAGCGGTACAGGTAAAACAACTTTGAGTGCTGACGCTAGCCGTTCTTTGATCGGTGATGATGAGCACGGTTGGGCTGATAACAGCGTTTTCAACTTCGAAGGTGGTTGCTACGCAAAATGCATTGATTTGAGCGCTGAAAAAGAGCCTGAAATCTTCGGTGCTATCAAGCCGGGTGCTTTGTTGGAAAACATTAAGTTCTACCCTGGTACTAACACAGTTGATTACGCAGATTCCAGCATCACTGAAAATACACGTGCAGCTTACCCAATCGACTTTATTCCTAATGCGAAGGAGCCATCTTATGGCGGTCAACCTAAAAATGTATTCTTCCTTACTTGCGATGCATTTGGTATTCTCCCTCCTATCAGCAAATTAACTAAGGCACAGGCTATGTATCACTTCATTAGTGGTTATACTGCTAAGGTGGCTGGTACTGAAGTTGGTGTTACTGAACCACAGACTACTTTCTCTGCTTGCTTCGGTCGTGTATTCTTGCCTTTGCACCCTGCTAAATACGCAGAATTGTTGGGTAAGAAATTAGACGATGACAAGAATGTGAACGTTTGGTTGATCAATACAGGTTGGAGCGGTGGCGCTTACGGTACTGGTAGCCGTATGAAGCTGAGCTACACTCGTGCTATGATCAATGCAGCTATGAAGGGCGAATTGAACAATGTAGAATATACACCACACCCTGTTTTTGGCGTGTTGATGCCAACATCTGTTCCTAATGTTCCTTCTGAAATCTTGATCCCACGTAACACTTGGTCTGATAAGGAAGCTTATGATAAGAAAGCTAACGAATTGGCTGGATTGTTCATCAAGAACTTCGAAAAATATGCAGCTCAGTCTAACGAAGAAATTCGCTCTGCAGCACCTAAGGTGATGATAGGCGCATAATGCTAAACTGATTGCCAATATATTGACGGCTATCCGATTTCGGATAGCCGTTTTTTATTAATGGCTATTCCATAAAAAACACGTAAGCAATCAAATAAACACTTAGTTAGTTTTCTGCTTATCTTTAGGATACACAGTAAGATTTAATAATCGATAATAGTATATGCTTGCAGAGCATTGTAAGCATGTTATTTTGAATATTTCAGTTATGAAAAAAATATATTTATTTTTCTTTTTTCTTTTGTTTTTGACGAATAGGTCACAAGCCCAAACGCAAGTATATTCTGATAAGGAGTATTCAAAGAACCCATACTGGATAAGTATGATTAAGGATACATCTGTCAATTTTTTTGAAGCAGAGAAGGCATTCAAGCTATATTTCAGCAGTCACGATAAGCCTGAAGGCGAGCAGGAAGATATCGGCGAACATGCTAAAATGGAGAAATACCCTTCAAAACGTAAACAACGAGAGATGCAGCGGGAGAATCACATGCGCATGGAGGTTAAAAAATATGAACATTGGCGCACAATGATACTGCCTTACGTTCAGCCCGATGGTACAATCCTTACTCCTGCTCAGCGCATTCAGATTTGGCAGGAACAGTCAAAAAAGAAGAACTAAAGCTTCGGTTCATTAAAAGATAGGTCGATAAAAATATTCGTTTTAAGTTGATAAAGTTGTTACCCATGAATTTACGTTGGTTGTTAAATATTATGCTTGCAGTTGCACCCGGTTACGTTATGGCTCAGGGTGTGGGCACTTGGTCTAATACAGGCCCGGTGCAGTTTCCTGTAAATGTGAGTGGTCAGGTACACGGTATGGGTAGGGTAAGCCAGCTAAAGTTCCATGCAACTGATCCCGGAAAGGTATATGCGGTAAGTGCATCCGGCGGATTATTCACTACTTCCGATACAGGACGTACATGGGCACCAGCACCCGGAACAGAGGTATTGCCAACAACGAGTTGCTCATCTGTTTGCATTGATTATACGAACGATAATATAATGTATCTCTCTACCGGAGATCAGAATTATTACAGCGATTACTACGGTATATATAAAACAACTGACGGTGGTAATACTTGGGCGCCTGCAAATGTGAACATAGGTACACGCATGGCAGTTGAGATTATCATGGACCCGCAAAACCACAATACACTTGTTGCTGCTACATCATCCGGTATCTGGAAGACAACAAATGCAGGTGCATCATGGACGCAAACACTCTCAGGAGGTACATTTAAAAGCATGAAGCAAAGACCGGGAAGTAACAATGTACTATATGCCGCTACCGGAACTAATTTTTATCGCAGCACTAATATGGGGTCTACTTGGACCAATATCACCGCAGGTATTACGCTGCCAACCGGTAATGAAGGTATTCGTATCGCAGTAACTCCAGCAGATACGAATATCGTTGTATTGGGCACTACCGACGGTTATGGACAAATACTAAAAAGTACCAATGGCGGAACCAGCTTCTCAAATATTTACAGCAGCACCACACAATGTATTGTGTGTTATGACTCCACAATCACATCGGGGTCTCAAGGGTATTATAATTTTAATCTGACGATTAACCCCACAGATGCCAATGAATTATTATTGGTGTCTCATTGTGTGTGGCGCTCTACCGATGGTGGTAATACCTGGAGTTGGAGGACGCAATGGTATGATCAGGTTCATACAGATATGCACGACATCGAATTTGATCCATACAATTTGGGTATGCGTTTCAATGCCAACGATGGTGGTGTTTGGCTTTCCAGAGACCCTCAGGCAACTGTTTGGGAAACGCGCAGCAATGGGCTGGCAGCTACAGAAATGTATCATGGGGCACAAAGCCCTATTGCACGCCAGGTGATGAGTGCAGGTACTCAGGATAATGGTGAATTGTACTTTGATGGCATCTGGAAAACCAACCGTGGTGGTGACTGGGGGGCAAGATGCGGAATAGGTTATAGCAGTGACAACGCAGTTTATTATGATAATGGTTACAGAAGAAGTTTAATTCCTCTTGGTGGCGACCAATCTTATAATGCACCCTTTGTTACTACCCCTCAGTTTCATATAGATTTCCTTAGTGGCTTACATAATACCGCATTTATTGCAACGGATAGTATTTGGAGAACGAGCGATTTGGCAAGTGCAATGCCTACATGGTCATTCCTTCTTACCAATAATGAGAACATAATGAGTATTACTTCCTGTCATGCAGATAGTAATATCTTTTATGCTGTAACCGATAACAATCATCTCCTGCGTAGTGATAATGCATTATCCGGTACGCCTACTTTTACTACGCTTGCTACTCCGGCTAACACAGGCATTATGGCTAGTGTGGCTACTGATAAGCACAATGCCAATGTCGTGTATCTGACTTGTGGTACAACTATTTATCGTTCAGCAAATAAAGGAGTATCGTGGACCAATATAACAGGCGCGTTACCTTCTTTAAACATTATAAAAGTGATAGCTGATGATTATTCAGTGAACGAACGCTTGTTTGTTTGCATGGGTAATTACGTTTATTACAAGGATAATGCCACTCCTTGGACATTAACAACCGGATTGCCTACAGTAATGAACATCAGTGATTTTATGATTTACAACGATAGCACATCTGCAAGCATACTGCGCGTTAGTACTTATGGCAGAGGTGCATGGGAAGTAAGCATAAATAATAATCTGCCACCTACAGGTATTTTTGCTGCTGATAAACAAACTATTTGTCCTGGTGATACTGTTCGATATCATAAGAGTCTTTATGGCAATTTCACGTCGTTTGCTTGGCGTTTCCCGGGTGGTACTCCGGCTACATCTACACTCGATAGTCCGGTGGTGGTTTACCCAACAGCAGGTGTGTATAATGCAAGTCTTATTGTTTACGGTACACCATCAAATGACACAGTAACTTACACAAACTATATCAATGTGACCAATGGCTCCTCGGCCTCTGTAGTAGAGGGTTTTGAAGGTGCTGTATATCCGCCCGCTCAGTGGGTTCAGGCTTCTCAGAGTGGCGTAAACTGGCAACAAACTGCTGCTGCCGGAGGTTATGGTACAAGTGGCCATTGTATGATATTTGATAATTTTGATAACGATGCAGGTGGTAGGAAGGATAGGATATTATTGCCTAAGACAGATCTCTCTTTTGCAACCAATGCCATTTTGAAATTTGATGTTGCTTACGCTTATTATCCCGGTTACAGAGATTCGCTTTTGATTGAGGTATCTGCTGATTGTGGTAAAACTTTCACCACAATTTACGCGAAAGATACCGGTTGGTTGGCTACAGCTGCAAATAGCACGACTAGCTTTATTCCGGCTGCTACAGAGTGGCGTACAGACTCAGTATCACTCAATGCATTCTTAGGTAGTGGCATTCAGGTTGCTGTTACTAACGTAGGGCACTATGGTCAGAACATTTATATTGACAATGTCAATCTTCATGTAGTTGCACCACCTATTGTAGTGAGCACTGTTGTTGCTAAGTCTGGCAATATATCTGTATACCCTAATCCTACCACAGGCAAGGTAACCGTAAAGGCTACCGGAGTTAACGGTAAAGTGACTTTGACTTGCTATAATAGTCTTGGCGCCACAGTACTGCAACAACAGGAGTCTACGATTCATAATACAATGAACACAACACTTGATCTTTCCGGAATGCCGAAGGGTTTGTATGAGTTGCGTGTATTAGACGAAAATGGAGATACTTACACCAATAAAATTATGCTGCAATAGGTGTTAATGGAATTTCTCGTTTGATAATTATTTGCTGTCACAATAAGCGGTCACGCTAATAAACCACATAAGGTCGTAAATTTGTATCATGGGATCATACAGTGTGGGAGAAGCACTCAAACATTTATTGGAGCAGTCGCAATGGAAGCCTAAAATACATGAACTGAGAATGCGTGATGAATGGGAAACTATTGTTGGAAAGACAATTAGTAAGTACACCAGAAACATCAACATTACTCAGAAGGTATTGACGATCTACACCGATGTGGGACCGCTCAAACAGGAATTGCAGTTGGGGAAAGAACAATTAAAACAGCGTATAAATGAGTATTTTGAAGATAGGGTAGTGGAGGAGATTATAATCAAATAACTCGTTTACAAATTTCTATAAAATGACAGAGTCTCCCAGCAATGTTGGGAGACTCTGTCATTTTATAGCTGATATTAGGCGAAAATTGCCAATGTGTAATTTGATTTTCCTTTTTGTATAAGTAAGTACTTATTGTTCAGTAAGTGTTCTTCTTTGATAACAAAGTCAAGTCCAACTTTCTCCTTATTTACACTTACGCCATTGTTTTGCAATAGTTTTTTAGCCTCACCCTTCGATGATACTATCGCATTATCCGCAAGGAATGATATAATGTCAACTCCTTCACTTAATGCACTTTTGTTGCCGGTAACCTGTGGTACGCCATCCATCACTTCCAGCAGTTGTTTTTCGTTCAGTGCTTTCAGTATATCAACAGACGATTGGTTAAACAAGATATCCGATGCTTGTTTGGCAAAAGCAAGATCTTCCGCACTGTGTACCAGTGTGGTTATCTCATCTGCCAGTGTTTTTTGTGCTAGGCGCAGGTGCGGTGCTTGGCGGTGTTCTTCCAAAATCGCATTCAGTTCAGCTACCGGTCTGAAAGAGTAAATCAATAACAACTTTTCAGCATCAGCATCCGGTAGCTTTACCCAGAATTGGTAAAATTGGTATGGCGATGTACGTTCAGGATCCAACCAGATATTGCCTCCTTCAGATTTTCCGAATTTGCTGCCGTCACTCTTTGTGATCAGTGGGCTGATCAGCGCAAAGGCATCTCCGCCTCCTTTTTTACGGATAAGTTCTGTGCCAGTAACAATGTTCCCCCACTGGTCAGAACCGCCCATTTGCAGTTTTACGTTGTGGGTAGTATTCAGGTAGTAAAAATCGTAACCTTGTATCAATTGGTAAGTAAACTCTGTAAAAGACATTCCTGTTTCCAGTCTTTTCTGTACAGAATCTTTCGCAAGCATATAATTTACGGTAATGCTTTTACCAATATCCCTGATGAAGTTCAGAAATGAAAATTCTTTGAACCAATCATAGTTATTCACCATTACTGCTGCATTCGGTGCGTCACTATTAAAGTCAAGGAATTTTTCTAACTGTTTTCTGATGCCCGCACAATTGTGGTTGATAGTTGCTGCATCTAATAAGTTGCGTTCCTGCGATTTGCCCGATGGGTCGCCTATCATACCTGTAGCTCCGCCTATAAGCGCATAAGGTTTGTGTCCCGCTCTCTGCAAGCGCATAAGTAAGGTTATCTGTAACATGCTACCTATATGCAGGCTGTCTGCAGTAGGGTCAAAACCGATATATCCCGATGTCATTTCCTTGTTCAGTTGTTCCTCTGTACCCGGCATTACATCCTGGAGCAGCTTTCTTTCCCGCAGTTCGGCTATTAAGTTCATTTGATTCTGTTATTATTAAGAACGGCAAAAATAAGGTTCTTAATCACAAGATACACTCCAATAAATAGCATTTATATATATGTGGTTAATGTTTATCTATAGAATGTTAAATTTAGGTTTGGGATTTATCTTTATTATTCCGAAATTTGTTATTATCTTTCGGCAGCCTTTACTAAAATCCATAATGTTGAAACGAATTATACTTACGATTTTCCTGATCTTGCCTTTCTGCGTTAACGCACAGTCACATCATGAAATAGGCATTACGGTTGGTCTTTCTAATTATTACGGCGACCTGCAACCAAAGCTTTTCCCTTCAACGGGGTATCATCCTATGGGTGGTATTATCTACAAATATTTCATGAATCCTAACTTTGGGTTGAGATTTGGTGCAAATTATACCAGCCTTTCTGCATCAGACAGTGATAGCAATATCCCGGTAAACAGAGCAAGAAACCTGAGTTTCGGTACGCACCTTTTTGAAATGCATGGCGCATTGGAAGTAAATTTCCTGCCTATTGAAGTGCTCCGAATGAAGGTAACTCCTTATGTTTTTGGTGGTATTTCTGCTTTCTATTTCAATCCGTTTGCCGATGACCCTAATGGAAACAGAGTTTTCTTACGTCCATTGAGTACTGAAGGTGAAGGTTTGCCAATGTATCCTGACCGTAAGCCATACAGCCAAATCAATATGGCATTTCCTTTCGGTGGTGGTATGAAGTTCTTTATCGGTAAAACTTTAATGCTGACAACTGAACTTGGTTTCCGTTACACAAATACAGATTATCTCGATGATGTGAGCAAATCTTATGTAGACCTTGATTCGCTTAACGCATATAAAGGTCAGTTGGCAAAGGCAATGTCTTACAGAGGTAACACATTGGCTACCTGGGATCACAACAATCCTTATTACGGCTACCAAAGAGGAGACAGTAAGGCAAATGACTGGTATTGGTATGCAAACATCTCTGTCGCTATCTACTTCCGTGCATTTGGTAACACAAGAGAATACCTGAAGACGCGTTGCCCTGGTTTCTTCCGCAGATAATCTTTCTAGTAATACTCAAAAGTAAAACGCTGAAATATCGAAAGATGTTTCAGCGTTTTACTTTATAATACCTTTTGGTTACTCCATTTCCCCAATAAATAATCTGTTGATATCTGAACTTATGATATGATGTTTCGGGAATATTTCTGAAAATATCCTTTGTGTGCGTCGCCACTCACCATCGCTGTTAATTATATAATTGAAGGCTAATTTACCACCCGGTGCCAGGCATTTTCTGCAATTAGAAAGGAATGTAACAGTAGAAACAAAGTCCGGTACTGTTCTGTTGTTGAAAATATCAACGAACACCAGATCATAGAGTTGGGTATTGTTCGCAACAAACAGTTGCGCATCATCACAAACTGCGTCTATCTTGACTTCGGTGTCTTCCGCAAGATATTCAAGAGCCATTTTGAGAATTACTTTGTCTATCTCTACCAATGTAAAAGCAGATGACGACCCTCGTTTGCGCATAATCTGCACCGTGCTGCCTAAGCCTACTCCAAGTATAAGTGTATGCTTAATTTGCGGCAGAAACTCTTTAATGTCGTTTAAAACACCTATTGCAGGGGTATATTCTTCCCCATCGGAGTATAAAGCATCGGCTGTTGCCAGCTGTATACGCCCTCTGTAAAGTATCAGCTCCAAATGCGGATTGAGGTCACTTTGTTGATTACTGAGCCATACAGGATGGAAAAAACTCAGCATTCTTTTGTGTAATGGTATTTTGTTGAGGTCGAAAGTCACCGGCGAAAAATCGTTTATGTTGCGCAATAACGGGTTATTAAGATGAACAGATAACCGTTATGACTTTCAAAATTGAAGTAATACCAGCTGATGATTATAGTTCTCTGTCTTTCTTTTTACGGAATAGACCTACTTTGCTTTCATTACCATTTATCAGGCGACTGATGTTCTTATAATGGGTCAACACCACCAGACAAGCTGTTGCAATGGCAAA
The DNA here is from genome assembly GCA_947454715.1 of Chitinophagaceae bacterium. Taxonomy (GTDB): domain Bacteria; phylum Bacteroidota; class Bacteroidia; order Chitinophagales; family Chitinophagaceae; genus Flavipsychrobacter. The sequence continues at coordinate 13,638 of CANGMZ010000006.1, read as the reverse complement.
CAATTTATAGCTAAGCTCATGCGCATTGAAGATGAATACAATCATCACCGGAAAGGCAATGCTGGCAGTTATTGAACTTAGAGATACGTACTTTGTAAGCACCAACATGCAAAAGAACACGGCAACAAGGCTCAGTGCAACTACAGGCTGTATGGATAAGATCATGCCAAATAATGTAGCAATTCCCTTACCTCCTCTGAATTCGGCCCAAATAGGGAATATATGCCCTACAACTGATGCCAGACCTAAAAACACTTCAAGATTTCTATATGCCTCCCAGCTGCCCGGGATATGAGAGAAAAGAACCAATTTTACTGCTATAAAGCCCTTGAGCATATCCATGAGCATAACACATGAACCCGCTTTTGACCCCAGAATACGGAAACAGTTTGTAGCACCGGCATTGCCACTTCCATGCTCTCTGATATCTAAACCAAAGACCCATTTGCTGATCCACACCGCCGAAGGTATAGAACCGATCAAATAAGCTAAAACAAGAAGAATTGCTATTAACATTTTTTAATTGTGATTAATGAGAGAAACAAATTTAAACGATAACCATCATATTTCCTAATAGGCGCTTAGATAAAAGCTATTTGCTATATCCCGTTTTTTGACTTATCACACGCTTAGCTATTTCTTTTAAATGCTAAGACAATCCAGTTGTTAAGTTCTTGGTAATCAAATAATTCTAATCCTGCGGCAGTAGCTGCTTCCTCAATTATTTCTTTATCTGATATCAGTAGACCGCTCATCAGCACTGTGCCACCTATTGTCGTGTGACTATATAGCTGTGGCATGTACTGCAGTAATATATGTCTGTTGATATTGGCCAACACCACATCAAAGCTACCTTCAGGCAATGTGTCTGTATTGTTTTGTTCTACTACAACTTTTGAACAGTTATTTCTGCCAAGGTTCTCAATAGCATTTTCTACAGACCATTCATCATTGTCAATCCCTAATACAGATGCTGCACCCAGCATTTCTGCAAGAATAGCCAATACCCCCGTCCCCGTCCCGAAGTCGAAAACTTTTTTGCCTTTAAAGTCAATATCCTTCATTTTGAGCATCACTAGCTGGGTAGTAGCATGGTGCCCTGTGCCAAAAGACATTTTTGGAGTAATGATGATATCATATTGTGTAGTAACATCAATGTTGTGAAAGTCTGCACGTATTGTACAAAAATCTTCAACAGTCACAGGTTCAAAATTACCTTCCCATACTGCATTCCAGTTTTGCTTCGGGATAACATTGAGTGTGTATGTATACGCGTTGGTAATTGATTGCAGATCATCTTCATTAAAAGTAGTTTCGTCAATATATGCCTGCATACTATCTGCTGCCTGTACAAAACCTTCATACCCTATCTCTGATAATTGTGCTACCAGAATATCCTGCATGTCTTCTTCAACGTTATTGATTGTAACCTCTATGTATTGCATAAGGTACAAAGGTAACATTAATGAATTAAAGGGATAGTTAAAGGGATGACTGTATAGGTTTGCACTGACATTTTTTTCCTGAATGTAAAAGATGAGTGCTGTTATTATTCCCTGTTGTGTAACAGGATAAATGGTGCTTACATCTTTCTTTGCATCACTAAAACAACCATCATGAAACGAAATTTATTTATGCTGCTATTCGCAGCAGCTATGTGTGGCATAGTGCTCTGTAGTTACGAACATGGCCCTGCCTATGAAGGCGGAATCAATAGAACTGGTAGTCAGGGAGGAGCTGCAAATTGTATGGGGAGCGGGTGTCATGGGGCAAATACACCAACAACTATTGTTGACGTTAAAGTGTATAATAGTGCAGGCGGTATCATTACACAGTATCAGCCAGGTGTTACATATACTGTAGCCATAACAGGAGTTAATACGGCAGCATCTTTATTGACTGAATTTGGTTTTCAGGTGTCTGCTGTTTTAAGTAATGCCGCTCAGGCAGGTTCATTCACTATAGCATCAGGTGCTGATCTTCGGGTCACATCTTTAGGTGGATTACAAATTGTTGAACACAAGCATGCATTAGAAGATTCTGTTACAAACTATTTCGTAGCACGCTTTTCATGGACTGCACCCGCAGCGGGTAGTGGCGATGTGAAATTTTATGGCATCCTCAACCCCATTGGAGAAAGTGGTCATAAGCTCACTGATGACGAAGATGAAGATGATGAGGACGAAATAAGCCTGCCCAATACAGCACCGGTAATTACTTTGATAGAGGGTAATGGCTACACGAATGCAGTTGCCACGACAAATAGTGAAAAAGGCTTTGTACTTTATCCCAACCCTTGTAAAGATGCGCTCAATGTGGTAACGACAGCTCCGGCAGCTTATGATGTCTATATTTATTCTGCTGGTGGGGGTGTGGTTGGTTATGGTAAATCTGCAAACAATTTTTGTAAAATAAATATGCAGGATCTACCGATGGGATTATATACTGTTGTGATTAAATCAGAAAATTTCACAGTAATAAAAAGTGTATTGAGGCAATAGTGGGGCTCAATAAAACAGGAGACACCTTATGTGTGTCTCCTGTCTCTTTTCGATAACTATTTATCACCTTATAAAACTATTTGCTGTAGCAAATCGCTTTTTTCAGGATAGTCAGTATTGAAATGTAATCCTCTGCTTTCTTTACGGAATTGAGCGCCTTTCACTACCAGATAGCCTATTGTGATAAGGTTGCGTAGCTCACATAATTGTGGCGATAAGGTTGCAGTTTTATACAGATCTTCCATTTCTTCATGTAGTAGATCTATTCGCTTCATGGCTCTATGCAGGCGAATGTCATTACGCACTATACCCACATAGTCACTCATTACTTGCTGCACTTCCTTGAGGCTCTGCGTAATGAGTATCATCTCCTTAGGGTCAGTAGTGCCCGATGCGTTCCAGTCCGGCACTTCATCTTTAAATGGTATACTTTCTATATGCTCAGCCATGTCAGTAGCACAACGATGGGCGAATACGATAGCTTCCAGCAAGGAGTTAGACGCTAATCTGTTTGCGCCATGCAACCCGGTACTGGAACATTCTCCGCACGCATAGAGGTTGAGTATAGATGATTTTCCCACCTCATCTACTTTTATACCACCACAACAATAGTGCGCAGCGGGTGCAACAGGTATCATTTGCTCAAAAACATTGATGCCAATACTTGCGCATTTTGCATAAATATTAGGGAAGTGATTTTTAAACTTCTCAGGGTCCATTGCTCGGCAGTCAAGATACACATGTTCTGTACCTGTGCGCTTCATCTCACTGTCTATAGCTCTGGCTACTATATCTCTTGGGGCAAGGTCTGCACGGCTATCGTATGATGGCATGAATGCTTCCCCGTTTTTATTGCGTAAGATGCCGCCATCGCCTCTTACTGCTTCTGTAATGAGGAATGACGGGCTCACGCCCGCTTCATAAAGTGCCGTAGGGTGAAACTGAATAAATTCCATATTCTCAATTCGTCCCTTGGCTCTGTATACCATGGCTATGCCATCTCCTGTTGCTATTCTCGGGTTGGTAGTTGTGCGGTATACCTGGCCTGTGCCTCCGGTTGACATGAGCGTAACTCGGGAGAGTATTTTTTCAATCTTATTGTTATGCAGGTTAAGCGCATAAACGCCATAACAGGTAATATCCGGTGTCGCCTTTGTAACCAAATATCCCAAGTGATGTTGCGTGATAATATCTACAACAAACCAGTGGTTATATATCTTTATGTTTGGGTACTTCTTTGCTTCTTCAACCAGTGCACGCTCTATCTCCAGTCCCGTAACATCTTTGTGATGCAGTATCCTGAACTCAGAGTGCCCGCCTTCCTTACCTCGCATGTATTCTCCTGCAGTATCCTTGTCAAACTTCGTTCCCCAGTCTATTATCTCATTCACCCTCGCAGGACCTTCTTCAACAACGATCTCTACAATCTTTTTATTGCAAAGCCCATCACCGGCAATGAGTGTATCTTCTATATGTTTGCTGAAGCTGTCGTGCTCCATATCATTCACGACTGCTATGCCACCTTGTGCATACTTAGTATTGGTTTCGTCAGTATTTGCCTTAGTGAGTATGGTAATTGAATGATCGGGAAAGCGTTTGGCTAATTTCACTGCTGAGGTCAGTCCCGCAATGCCGGAGCCTATAATGAGGATATCTGTTTTGAGCATGTTGTCGTGCATATACCCAAACCCTGTAATAATCGAGTTTGAGAGGTTTAATCAATGGCAAGTTACCAAAAATAGACTATTGTAATTATTAGATAATCAAATATCAGACATCATTATCCTAATGGAGCAATATTAGGATTTTTTGAAGCCGTTTTTAAGGGTAAGGTAGTCTAAAAAGTAGATTACCTTTATGGAAAGACTATTCGTCTGTGGTGATCTGAACGTATTATCTATGTTCGTTAAATAGTTATTGACTATGGCAGTTCCACTGCTATAGATGCTGTTCTGGTAAACAATACTGATCTCACTGCCCGGCTTAAACTGCCATACAAAGCTGGTAAACACATTAAACGAGTTGAAGTTTACATTGTGGTCCGTATTATATCCCGATTGCGCTAATGTGCCATCTATATTGAGATAGGAGTATTTTGAATATCGTGCTTGTGACCAATAATGACGGGCATCGAGTGTGAGGTACATTTTGTTGTTGAAAATGTATGCGCCGGTTAGTGTGTTGGTAATCGTGTTCACATTACGTGTGCCTAAATAAATTGAATCATTTACATTGTCTACAAAGCCCACATCGTTCTTGCTGATAGTATTCTCTATGCTATAGATCATGGAGAATTTATCTGTAAATCTGTATCGTGGCGATACCGACATATACAGTGTGTTTCTCCCTGTTTCTGCAAACCAAATGTTACTGGTCTCTATATCCAATGCAAACTTTTTTCTGTAATCCGATGACTCATAAAGACCTAGCTTAAAATACTTAGGGTAATTATATTTTCTGCCCGGTGTGCGTGGCTCATAATAATCATTGTTTTTAAATGGCTTTGAATCCCAATAAAATCCCGTAGACAAGAAGTTTTTTAGGGTGATATTTCCAGAGCCACTCATATTGAACGACACATAAGCGTCTGGGTTATACACTTTATTATATGAAATATTGAAGTTTCCTGATGCCGAATTGGCTTTCCAGAATGGCTTGTAGATATTGTATGCTTGGTTCAGACCGTAATAGGTGAGGTTGTTTCTGGCAAGATATCCCAAGTCATTAGGATTAAATCGATCACTGATAGATTGGGTGAAAAGTGCAGCAGTATAATTGCCCCTTATTTTTGATGCGGATAAGTAATATCTGTAACCCACATCAGATTTTGCGTCCGTTATATCACTCACATCAGTAGATCCGTTGAGGGCATAAGTATTACTTTTATTAGTAAACCGGAAGAGCAATGCGCTCACATTGGCATTGTAACTATTTTCTTTACGGGCTACATTGGTATTGATAAAGCTAACGTATGAATTGTTTTTGAGTGCCTGATCCAGTACAATAACATTATAGTTGGTGAGTGGTGCTGTTTGTATGTTTCTTTCTTTTCCGGTTATCGTATCTTTCACGGTGGCATAAGTAGCCTCAGATACAGCATTGAAGAAGCCTATTCCCAGATTATGTTTGGTGCGTCCGGATATCTTCGTGGCATTATACAGTCTGGTGGTTGCAGGGCTCTTAGTTACCATTTCAGAGGAGTCGATAACGCTACTCAAATTTCCGGCATTTACAGGAGCACCGCCTACCCTGCGAGAGTAAAAGAGGTCATTTTTATTAAATAATTCCACCCCTTCAGTAAAAAAATACCTGCGTTCGTCATAACGAACCTCTACGGGCGATAGGTTCAATACCTTGTTATCATAAAGTGTCTGACCAAAGTCCGGCACTAACGTAAGGTCTAGCGTGAAGCTTTCATTAATACCATATTTTACATCAAGACCGCCATTTATGGTTTTGCTGAAATCACCGTTATAAGTTTGCCCATATACCGAGAAATAGGGCAAAAATGCAAGTCTTATCGGAGATTTGATATCATGTATATCGTTTAATATACCCGCCTGACTAAAAAAATTGCTTACTCCGGGTTGTATGGTACTCCAGTAAGATTTTTCACGTGTTCTGCGAATAGTTCTATTGAAATTTACACCCCAGTTTTGCACCGCACTTTTAGGGAATCGGAGTGCAGAATAGGGGATTTTCATCTCCACACACCAACCTTTATTATTCACACGGGCTTTTGAATACCATGCAGCATTCCATGAATAATCAAATGCATCAAATTTTATTTTGGCATCGGCCTGCACGCCCGCAGCCGTAACTATAAATGCAAACCCATTTTGCTTATCGGAATAGGTATCAAATGAAACACCAAACGCATCAGTATTACTATATTCAAAATCGTCTCTGGCAGTAAGTTGTTTTAAAATACTATCAGGACTTGAATCATAGAGCATTGCCCCTATATACACTGCATTGTCGTCATAGAATATGCTCACTTCTGTTCTTTGTGCAGAAGGTGCCCCTGGGTGTGGCGATAATTGGGTGAAGTTTTTGGCCTTTTCTACTGAGTCCCATATTGGCTCATCTAGTTTGCCATCAATCACAATAACAGAATGGATTCTACAGGCTTTCAGGCATTTTTTTTCTGTTTGTGCCACCACAACACTCCCTTTTGAGAATGCCATTAGAGCTAAAACAGTAAATAAGAGGTGACGCCTGAACATGAAACTGAAAGATATAAAATGTTTGTAAATTTTTATTCGAACTAATTCTTTTGGACATTTTTTGTAAATAAAAATAGCCACTGCGCTAACGCAATGGCTATTAAATAATTATAAGTATCGTTTTGATTAGAAACGGGTAGATAATGTTGTTCTGATGCCGCTGAATGCTGGCTCATAACGGCAAACACCACCTGAACAGTTTACACCCGCAACTTGCTTTACATAAGCCACAGATAAACGGTGAGGCCCCTTGGTAAATGCACCATAGATGCTGTAATAGTGGTTCGCCTTTTTGTCATCAGGATTGTTCAGGTTAGGTGAAATATTGTACATGTCCGATGCAGAAATAGAGAATTTAGGCGCAAGATTGTATTCCAGCAATGCAAATACCCATGATCCGAAATCTTGTTTGGTATTCATGTACTGTGCCTCAAAGCGAAGTGATTTGTTGTCGCTGATCAGGTAAGTGATTTCTGTAAATGGAGTTATTGCATATAAATATGTCTGTTTAGGGTCAACTCTGTATACAGGTGTATTGTACTCCAGATATTGTAAACCTCCTTGGAACTTCCACGACTTTCCACCATCATAAACAAACTCACCAAACAATTCTCTGTACAATTTAGAATTGTCCAACTTATTAATGTTGGTGTAAGTGAACGTGAAATTGGTTTTGTCATTTGGTGCATACATCACATCCGCTGTTGTTGCCATTTCAGATAAGTCCTGAGACGCAGGAGTATAACGGGACATTAATCTTTCCGGTCTCAAACGTGCAACAATTGGTTGCCAGTTTATCATACCACTGTTAGCAAGGATATCGTATGGTGAAGTGCGATTGAAAAAGTTTTCTGTACGTTTTGCAGATATGTTTACTGCAAATCCTTTCTTACCATAGTTGATAGTTGTGTAGGCTACCGTTCCTGCTTTATCAACAAGTGTTTTTGTTCCCAATCCGGTATCCGGTATCGCTTCATGTGTTTTATAGGCACCTTCTGCATACCAAGAAAGGTTTTTGTAGGTAAGCGTATTATATGCAGTGAATGCATACATATTCCAACGTGGATTAAATCTGGTAGATAAATCTTGTGTATTGATGTTCGATGCAATCTGAGTCATTGATGCATCATCAAGTGTACGGTTCAATACGCCTATACCCGGAATCAAATGAGATTTACCTACGCTGTAATCTCCTTCGGCATTAAAGCCCTTGATTACAGGCTCCAGGCGAGCTAATATTTTCTTTTGTTGACCGCCGAAGCCTTTCAGCAAAATGTTCTTACCAAGTTTATATTTCACTTCCAGGCCAATGAGCGCATTGTCTATTAACAAACCTCTGTCTTCATAAGAGCGGAATAATATACCGCTACCTATTTGGTCGTATATATTACCTACAGAGATGGTTAAGTCGTCCATTTCCTTGGTAATTGTATAGGCACCAATGCCATAAGCAGTAAGCCCAACAGCCGGGTTGGATAGGTTAGAGTTATTAAAGGCATCAGCTCTTAATGTAAAAGTCCAGTCTTTTATGTTGTACCTGAGGCTCAGCCAGGTTTCACTGCCGCTAAGATAGTGGTCATACAGTGGGTTGCCGGATGCTCCGATTGAGGAGTCTTTCATGAAGAAGTTCACATTGGTTTGTAGGTCACCCGAAAGAGTCCCCTGTGCAAATAAACCGGCCGGAAGGCAAATTAGCAGAAAGAAAAGAATAGCTTTGTTCATTATTTGCTTTGATTTGTTAATTTTTTTCGGAAATTGTACGCAATTTACAAATTTGGCAGAGTTTTCGCTTATTATCTATAAAAACAAATATTTATGAGAAAATTACTTTTAGCAGCAGCCGGATTATTTCTGACAATCGGTTTGCATGCCCAAGATCTTCCTAAGACACAGATTAAAGACCTTAACACAGGTAAGAAGCTGGCATTCAACGATGTAGTTGAAAAAGGAAAGGTTACGGTTATCAGTTTTTGGGCTACTTGGTGTATCCCTTGCAAGAAAGAAATCAAAAATATTTCAGCCGCATTGCCTGCCTGGAAAAAAGAAGCAGATTTCAATTATGTAACAGTTTCTATCGATGAAGCTCGTGCTGAAGGTATCGCTCGTACCTACGCTATTTCTCAGGGATGGAGTTTCCCATTCTACATTGATGCAAATTCTGACCTTAAACGTTCATTGAATTTTCAGTCAGTACCATTCACACTAATCATAGATAAAAATGGTAAAGTAGCTTTCAGTCATATCGGCTATGAAGAAGGTGGTGAAGCAGAAGTATTCAAGAAAGTAAAAGAGCTTGCTGCAGCTAAATAAGTTGCTGAAATCATTATAACTAATGGGTGTTTCGTAATAACGGAACACCCATTTTTTATGCTGTAATTTTGGCACATATTCAGGTGGTATGGTTTTTGAGGTCTTATGATGTAAAACAGGTTTGTTCTGCATCATAAAGAGTAATTTTAGAGAAGTTAGATAACACACTCATCATTAAGGATGAGTAAATCAATAATAAGAATAGCTGAAAAGCATGGAATATAAAGACTATTACAAGATTTTAGGAGTAACTAAAACAGCTACTCAGGAAGAAATAAAGAAGGCTTATCGTAAGTTGGCTTTGAAGTATCATCCGGACAAGAACCCGGATAATGCAGCAGCTGAGGCTAAATTCAAAGAGGCAAACGAAGCAAACGATGTGCTGAGTGATCCGGAAAAAAGAAAGAAATACGATGAATTGGGCATGAACTGGAAGCAGTACGAGCAAGCCGGAAGACAGCCCGGAGGTAATCCTTATGGCCAACAGTATAGTTATGAAGGCGGTGGTTTTGGCGGCTCTGACTTTTCAGATTTCTTTGAACAGTTTTTTGGCGGCGGCGGCAAAAGTCGCGGCGGTGGTCGTAGTGGTGGCCAATTCAAAGGTCGGGATATGGAAACAGAGTTTGAAATTTCGCTGGAAGAAGCATACTACGGCACCAGTCGCATTATTCAACTCGAAAATGAAAAGTTAAGGATCAGCACCAAGCCGGGAGCTTACGAAGGGCAGCAACTGAGAATAAAAGGTAAGGGTGGAAAAGGAAGTACGGCCACTAACGCAGGCGATTTGTTTGTGCATATAAGAGTTCGCCCCCACCACAGATTTACAAGAGAAGGGAACGACCTTAAGACCACTCACGACATAGACCTGTACACTGCAATGTTAGGTGGAGAGACGCTTGTAGAAACACTGACCGGTCAAGTAAAGGTACAGATTGCAGAAGGTACACAGCACAACAAGACCATACGCATAAAAGGCAAGGGTATGCCGGTTTACGGTAAGGAGGAAAACTTTGGTGATTTGTATGTGCAGCTACGGGTCATTATTCCTCAAAAACTGAATGACAAGCAAAAAGAGCTTTTATCTCAGATGCGCACAGCAGGCCAAGAGTAACATTTTTGAAATCATATTTGTAATAGCTCAGCACATGTAGTGCTGGGCTATTTTGTTTTTATACACTTAACAGTTGTTGGCATGGTTTTAAGAACAACTGTTGTAACCACTTATTTAAAGGTGTGATACTTAACAGTGTAAAACAGAGAATATGAAAAACAGAACAATAGTAGCGATAGGGATAATTTGTTTGTCTTTTGCCGGAAACGCACAAGCGCAAGATGTATCAGTTGCCAGTAGGGAATACAGAGAACCGGAAGTAGCAAGAGAGCGTTTCGTATTTGGCGCAAAAGCAGGTATCAACAGATCTAATGTTTGGGACGAGAACGGACAGGATTTTAAAGCTGATGCAAAGAGTGGTTTTGCAGGTGGCTTTTTCTTCAGCATCCCTGTTATACCATACATTGGTATTCAGCCGGAAATCTTGGTGTCTCAAAAAGGCTATCAATCTACCGGCACATTTTTGACAGTGCCTTATGCCAACACAAGAACAACCACTTACTTAGATATTCCAATTCTTTTTGCATTCAAGCCTATTCAATATTTTACATTGTTAGCTGGTCCGCAATATTCATATCTGATGAACCAGAAAGATGTCACCAGTTTTGGTTCTGGCAGTTCTACTACTGAGCAGCAATTCAAAAATGAAAATGTCAGAAAAAATATCTTCGGAATCTTAGTTGGTGCCGATGTGAATATCAAGCATTTTGTCCTGTCTGGTAGAGCCGGTTGGGATGTTTCGAATAATAATGGAGATGGCACATCTACTACACCTCGTTACAAAAACCAATGGTTACAATTTACGCTTGGTTTCAGAATTTAATGATTAAGATCATAGAATTAAACATGCTTTACAGCGACATTTGAGTATGCTTTAAGGCACTTATATACCAACAAATCGTTCACCCAAAAAAACAAAACAAAATGGATTGCAGCACATCAAATAACACGAAGAAGATTATTGGCGCATTGATGGTGGGAACCGCAATAGGCGTAGCATTAGGTATCTTATATGCTCCTGCTAAAGGAAGCGATACCCGTAAAAATATTTCAGGCAAAAGCGATGACATCGCTGATGCAGTGAAGGACAAGTTCAATGACCTCGTTGATAGCCTCAGAAAAGAAGCTAAAGACGCAAAAGAGAAGTTGAGTTAAGCTAATCTGATTAAACAAAAATGCGCTGAAGGAAAACCTTCAGCGCATTTTATTTAGGTGGCGTTCGTGATTATTTAGTTATCCTTCATTTAGTGCGGCATAGTTACTTCCATCACTCAACAAATCCAAATCAACATCCATACCGGAGATACCTTCTATCGACCCTCTTATATGTGCCGCATTGAGTAAAACCTTCTCCAATTGTTTTTCTCTGGCTTTCCACAGTTTTTCCATTTGGTCTCGTTCTTTTTGAATAGACATTTTCATGCCTAAGAAACCTTCTCTTATTGCCCCCCACTGCTCGGCAAATTCACTACTCACCAAGTAGTTGTAAAGCAGTGTCATTTTATCTCCCTTATTCTCTTGGCTCTTACCTGCGTTATATACTTTTATCACCAGGTCTCGTAGCACATGTATCAGCGGTTTCACATCTGCAAAACTACAGATCCATATACCTTGTCGTTCTCCGAAATTTTCCATGTCCTTCGGCATTGCCTGAGTCACAATTACCGCCACATCTGCCCCCAATGCACGCATATCTGCTTTTAGCTTTTCTATCCACTCTTCGCTAAAATCCTTAGTACGTTTACTTTCAAATATAATTTTTCCGCACTCCTGTCCATAACTGTTCCGCACAGTCTGTATGCAGTCCGCACCCCTTACACCTTTCCCTACTTCACTGATCAAATCAAAAGGAAACGAATGGCGCAATAATTCTTCTAGGGCAAGCTCTTGCACTTCTCCTTGCAGTTGCATAGAGCCTTGCTCAGCTTTGCGTTTCATCTCTTCTACTAGCTTACGCTGGTCTTCAAGTTGTTTGTCCTTTTCTTTTAACTTCATCTGAAACTCAGCATCTCGAAGTTTATTCTTTTCTTCTTCTTCCTTTTTAATGATTTCCCCAAGTTTGGTGCGCTCATCTGCCAGTTTACGTTGAATCTCCAGTTCCAGCTCTTGCTCCCTCGTTTTAAGGGTTTGCATTTGCTTCAGAAATTCCAATTCTTTTTCGCGCGCTTCAGCCAGTTTTGCTTCATTGGTTTTATTAGCATCTTGCAGCATCAAAAGCTGGTTCTCAAAGTCTGTTTTTATTTTCTGAGTAAGCTGCAGCGACATCTCACTCTCCAATACTTTTTTATGGGCATCCAGTTTTTTAGCCATTTCCTGCTCTTGCTGCATTTGGCTGGCTTTAAACTTTTCCTGCTCTTTTTGTATCTGTTCTTGTTGTTGTAACAACTGAGATTCTCTTGATGCAAATTTTTTCTCCTTCTCCTTCATCTCTTCAGCCCATTTCTGGTTGAATTCCTTTTTCATATTCTCACGTATCGTCTGCGCCAATGCTTCGGTAGGCTCAAACTGGTGGTTGCAATTAGGGCAAATAATTGTTGTTGACATATTTGTTGATGTGCCTTTTAGGAAAACAAATTTCGGATTTTTCAGGTACTTAGTGAAGGTAGGGAAATTATGAAGGTGTTTCTTCCCTGCTATTACGTTCCGATACCTTGTAAAAGTCAATATTTGGGTACGTAAATGGGAATTATTGCTACATTTTCGCTTAGTTTTTATTTTTGACGTACTTTTCGGAAAGATGCGTCTAAAATCTGTTTTGTTTTTATGCTGTGTTCTTTTATATGGTACTGCTTTTTCGCAGACCAATAAGAGGGCAAAACACCATTACCGTTCTGCATTGCAGAATTGGTCGCAATGGCATAAAAGTGCTGCCATGAAGCAGATGAACCGCTCTATCAAAAAAGATAAAAAATCACCTGACGCCTACAGTCAGTTAGGGCAGTGGTATTTTCAACAACAAAGATTTCAGGAGGCCGCTAAAATTTTTACAGAAGCTTCTCTGAATTGCCCCAACGGTAAGCGTTATTTCGCTAAGCCACTAACAAAAAGTTTACTCTACGCCGGCATGCCCGATAGTGCATTGAGGGTGATTAATGCTTATGCCACGGTTAAGGATAGCGCTGTTTGGAACAATATGCGCCATCAGGCTTGGTTCATCCAAAATGCTTACCGAAATATGCACCCGGAATGGCCTGTGAATCTGGGTATGCGCATTAATAGTCGTTATCCTGAATTGTTTCCTTGTTTCACAACAGATACAGCTACTATATACTTTACCAGAAAGGTAAATAATATGGATGAAGATATATTTGTGGCTCATCAGGATATTTGTGGGGAATGGTTGCGTGCAGATAATTTAGGCACACCACCAAATACACCTAGCCACGAAGATGCACAATTCATTTCTGCCGATGGTCACTATGTCTTCTTCTCCCGTAGCGATAACCGTAGTGAAAACGGCTGGGCAGAGGGTGGTTACGATTTGTTTATG
>CANGMZ010000005.1 GCA_947454715.1 Chitinophagaceae bacterium | reverse complement strand
CCTATTACATGCTTTTGCTGATCAGCAGTAAGTACAGCCGGAATAGGATCGTAAGAATATGTTTTAGATAATGGAGCATTGCCTCCTATTGACAAAGGTTCTTGTGCAGACGAACTTTGTGCATGATCGAAGTATAGACCTCCACTACCCGGTGTCATAATTACATCGTGATTAAGTTGAGCTGCGGCTATTCCACCTGCTTCACCTCTCCAACTCATAATTGTGGCATTAGGTGCTACTCCTCCTTCCAATATCTCGTCCCAACCTATAATATTTCGTCCCATAGCATTGATATGACGCTCTATGCGGCGGATGAAATAACTTTGTAAACCACTTTCATCGCGGAGGGCTGAGTCTTTGATTAATTGCTGGCAAAAGCCCGATTTTTTCCATGCATCCTTAGGACATTCGTCACCACCTATGTGTATGTACTTTCCCGGGAACATATCCATCACTTCATCAAGAATATCATTGAGTATGTGGAATGTGGTATCTGTAGGGCAGAATACATCGGTATATACTCCCCATGTTTCACCAACTTTATATGTTTTCGATGGATCACAACTGAGAATCGGGTATGCAGCTATCGCAGCCATACTATGCCCGGGCATTTCTATTTCCGGAATGATGTTGATAAATCGTTCATTGGCATAAGCCACAACTTCCCTTATTTGATCTTGTGTATAGAAGCCGCCATAAGGAGTGTTGTCAAATAGGTCAGTATTGTTTCCTGAGAAGCCGCCAACTTTGCTCTGCGCACGGTTGCTCCCTACTTGTGTAAGCTTAGGGTATTTCTTTATTTCTATGCGCCAGCCCTGGTCATCAGTCAGGTGCCAGTGAAAGTTATTGAGTTTGTACATAGCCATAGCATCCAGATACTTCTTGATGAAATCGACAGAATAAAAATGACGTGATACATCGAGATGCATACCTCTGTATGCAAAACGTGGTGCATCTTTTATATTAGTACATGGTATAGAAGCATAACCACGTTTTTGTGGTGTAATGATCTGTAACAGTGTCTGTAAACCATAGAACAGACCTGCATTTTTACCGTTGATGATTACCTGCGACTCCGTTACCTTTAGCTCATAACCATCAGATGGCATTGTGCCTTGAAAATTGGTAAGCAGTATTATGGCATTTTTTATAGCTGCCGGCTTTTTATCCATGCTGTTCAGGTTTACAATGCTGTTGCTATAGCCATTCTTTTTGAGATAGTCTGCAAGAAACCTTACTGCTTTATGATCAGGATAATCTACTATTATGCTTGTTTCCGGGTTAAGTGTAAATGTACCCTTGGTATTGTTTATAGATGCCGGTGCAGGAACTATACCCAGATTTACATCTGTCTGTGCAAATGACTGCGTAGCTAGTATTATTGATAATGCAAGAAATATCTTTCTCATGGTTTGCTTTGTTTTATTTCAATGAATTGCTGATTTGTATTCCAGCCGTCAATATATAGTTGAGGTAATTCCTTTTCTTCGGAGTTAACTTCTAAGATAAATGTTTTTTCCTGTCCCGGCAATATAGAGAAATAATTGTCGCTATAAAATGCAGGTAGCATACGCTCGCCGGTGTGTCTCACTAAGGTAAGACGCTGAAAGAATGCAAGTGTATTTGTTGGCGGATTAGAGATCGTCACTTCAATACCTTTTTCTGTAAGTATCGCTTTTGACGAGAGTTCTACATCTTTCATCTTGCTCAAAAAAGGGTAGTTGCCCTGTGCATTAGGTAGCCAATAGAGATTGTCGTCTGTAAGGGTATTAGTGGCAGAATCTGTAAGGCTTAAATACAGGAATATGCCTTCGTTTGCCGCCAGAGAGTCTATCTCTTTATTAAACTTATAATGTTGTTTGCAATTTGTTGCCGGCACCTGGATATACTTAGATAAAAGTGGCAGTTCATCGCCTTTTGCAGTATATGCTTTAACCACAAGTTCCATTTTGTCTGTCGGCTTAAACAGATTGTTGGCTACAAGTATGGACTTGTTGATATGATCATACATAACATGTAGCGGTTTGCTTCCCGTTCTGGTACCGTACAGGCATGCATTAACATCGAGGTAATAATCATACATCTGTCCTTTCATAGCGGTCCAGGGATTTTGTGTTTTCCAGATAATGATACCTGTATACCAGTCCCACATTTTAGCAGATGCACCTTCCATCAATGCGCGATATTGATCATAGTTAACAAGCTGTGCTTTACGCGTAAAGTCACTAATAGTAACCGGATGACCATAAACTTCAACTGAAGAGTCATAACCTTCGTAACGATGATAACGCCAAACAGAGTCGATGATCCATTTGTGTTGATTTGTGTCATAATGAGGTGGTTTCATGTGCTCAGGTGGCAAAAAGCGTTCTAGAGATTCTTGATCGCCAATACCTATTGAACCTATTTCTGAGTTGAACGGAAATGAGCGATGCTGCCAAAAGTAATCCTTAGATTGGAGCACATAAGGACCATCACCACCAT
The DNA here is from genome assembly GCA_947454715.1 of Chitinophagaceae bacterium. Classification (GTDB taxonomy): domain Bacteria; phylum Bacteroidota; class Bacteroidia; order Chitinophagales; family Chitinophagaceae; genus Flavipsychrobacter. The sequence continues at coordinate 52,294 of CANGMZ010000005.1, read as the reverse complement.
GAAGCGACATGCTATCGTCGTTAGAAAATTCGAAGAAAAAACGGGTGCCATCAAGTACAGGTATTAGAGAGTCTCTCATAATAGAAAGGATGTCAGATGGTGGTCTTATCTCATTGCCGCCACACCATAACGCTAATGATGGGTGGTTGCGTAGCATTTTAATCTGATCTTCTACCGACTCTATAAACAGTTTGTGATTGTCGGGGTAATTGCGGCGCGCATTTGTATCTTCCAGTTTTAGTGGATCATACCAACGACCGTTACAGTCGCCTGATGCCCAAAAGTCTTGCATAACCAGCAATCCATACTTATCGCAAGCATCGTAAAATTCAGGACGCTCAGTGATGCCACCTCCCCAAACTCTTATTAGGTTGAGGTTCATATCCCGGTGATAGTGTATCTCAGCGTCATACCTTGCTTTGTCAAAGCGTAGAAGTGCATCGCTGAGAATCCAGTTACCCCCTTTTATGAATATCTTTTGTCCGTTTACTCTTATCTCTCTGCTATTGGTTTTATTGTTCCACAGTGTTTTTATTTGTCTCAAACCCACCTGCACTATCTCCTGATCAGATAGTGCTTTACTATTAATTAGGAAGCTTATTTTGCAGGGGTAAAGATTTTGTGGTCCATACCCATTTGGCCACCATAGTTTAGGATTAGTTAATTGCCATTCAGGGAATATAATTTCTTCAGTAGTGTGTGGCATTAACTTGGCTGGCATTTTTATACGCTGACCATCAAGTTCATATTGGACAATACCATTTATTTCGCTATCTGAAGTATTCTCTAATTCAGTGGAAACTTTAATAGTAGCAGGTTGTTGTGGCCCATCTACATTTCGTTTGCCGGGAACCAGTGTAATGATATGTGTGTTTTCAATGTGTACCTGTTTTGTCCGTTTAATAAATACTTTATCCCAAATACCTGTATTGCGGTCTCTGATGGGTTGTATCCAGTCCCAGCCGGCTACATATTGATTGGTGAGGCTATGTGCAATAACGCCGTCTCCACCTTGGCCTCCATTAGGATTGCCTACGGGCGATGGGGGATATACAATCACTGCAACTCTGTTCTTGCCATTTTTGTTTAAGTAATTGGTAATGCTGTAGCTACTGCGACAAAACATTCCTGTGTCACGAATGTCATTGAGTTTATGGCCATTGATAAATACATCATAACTATAGTTTACACCTCTGAAATGTATTTGTATTTCTTCTCCCGGTAAAGGATATGTCTCTGAAAAATCATTGACGAACCAATAGGTATAATATGCAGGCCCGGTGGTAAAAATATCCGGTATCCGTTCATTGTTCATACCGAAGAAAGGATCGGGTATTTGTTGGTTATGTAGTTGTGTTGTTAACACCGTACCCGGAACCACAGCGGGTTGCCAACCATGAAGCAGTGAATCCGGATTTGAGATCTGCTCGCCTGTTTTACCGGTCTCAGAGGCTCTGATGCATTGCCAATTTGTATTCAGCTCACGTTGTTGGGCAAGCAAAGGGTAGTAACAACAGGTAAAGAGTAGCGTGTAAAATATACGTGCTAATACGGGGATTGTTATCTTAGTGTGGGTCATAAGTCTATAAAGTTTAATGACCGAATAACTGAAGAGGCGCAAAACACTGCGCCTCTATGAATTTCTTTATGTTTTGTTGATATGAACACAATCGTTTGTTCCTGATTTATTTGCCCTTGAATACAGGTTTTCTTTTTTCAAGGAATGCTAGTACACCTTCCTTAAAATCATGCGTAGCGCCAGCCTGAATTTGTACATGCTTTTCCATATCTAACTGCTCTTCAAGTGTGTTGTCGTAGCTGCTGTTGAGTAGTCTCTTGGTTAGCCCAATACCTTTTGTAGGCATTTGTGCAAGGTTGGTAGCTATTTTTTTACTTTCCGCTTCAAAAACATCATCAGAAAATGATTTAAATATCATACCCATTGCCACAGCATCGGGTCCTGATACTTTTTCCGCGGTCATCATGAGTGCCGCAGCACGTTGCATGCCAACAAGACGTGGTAGAAAGTAGGTGCCGCCGCTGTCTGGTATTAGGCCAATTTTGCTAAATGCCTGAATGAATGATGCACTGTTATTAGATACAACAATATCTGCTGCAAGAGCAAGATTAGCACCGGCACCTGCTGCAACACCATTAACCGCTGCTATTATTGGTTTCTCCATATTGCGCATGCGTAGAATAGTGGCATTGTAATGCTCACGAACCATGCGTTCAAAATCTTCCGGGCTGGGACTCATAGCTTCAGATAAATCTTGACCTGAACAGAAACCTTTACCGGCACCGGTGATATAGAGGCATCTTACCTCATCATCATTCGCACAGTCATCAAGGTGCGCCTGAAGGGTCATAGCCATGTCGCGGTTATAACTGTTATATGTCTCAGGGCGATTAAGCGTAATGTAGCCAACACCGTTCTCTTTATGCAGCAATACTGTACTCATATAGCAAATGTAATTACTGAAAGGTTATTTTAGTAAGAAATAAGTAGGTATTTATAATAACTCTTGTAAGTCAATTAAAGAGAAAAGCTATCCTTCTAAGGGGATAGCTTTTATGTATGGATTAACTAATGTCATTTTTAGATTGATGTATATACTCTCTTACCTGTCGTAATGTCGAAAGCTTCCATATAATTATTGCCGCTCTGCACCACTTCCATCATCAGCCTGTTTTTATACATGCTTAGGAATATACCACCGGGAACAGTTGCTACTTGCTTTACCTCTCCGCTCCACACAGGTTTACCGGTTTTGGAGTTGAACGCTATAAGGCTGATACCTGCTCCCGATTGATGATAGCGCGCTAAAACAAGTACACTATCATTTACAATCAATGATTCTACAACTAATTTTGTGATGTTATTATCTTTCAAAGACCAGTTGCTACCTGCCATACTTACTTTCACCGTTTTGGCTACTTCATCACGTATCAGGTATCCTTTGAAGGCTAATTCATTTTCTGCTCTGATAACACCGCATATTGTTGATTCTATAGGTAGTGCTTTACCATCTTTAAGGTCAATAATAATAGTCTTACGAATACTACGTGCATTGAGCGATGTGAATGCCATAAACCGGTCTGTATGTGTAAAGTAGAACAAATAAGGTGTTTTGAAATCGTCCTTGTCTTTTACAGGTGTAAATAATGTATGTGGTAAATTCTGTCTGAATTTTGTTTTACCCCACTCGTCAAGACGAGAAATACGGTAGCCTGATTTTCCTTCAAAACGTTGTACGTGAACGATACCGTCAGGAATAGTTACAATAAAATCATTGCCCGGAACATCATCAAGTTTTTCGTCTTCTTTATTTGTTTCTACGCTTACTTCTTTACCTATTGCGCTCACCTTGTAGCCAATATGTCCATCGTCAATGATTCTGAAGGGTCTGTTTTTATAAAATGTAGATTTAGGTACTTCACCTGTAAGGCTTACCACATTAAATCTATTAGCATATTTGCTCAGTTTCTTAAAATCTGCTGAGTCTGCATTTGCAGGTGGAGTATCCTGTTTGGTCATATTGTCAAGGTCTATCCATGTACCGCCCAGCGTATATAAATTCTGTGCTTTTACAGTGATGATACCTACAGTCAATACTAATTGGAGTGTGATAAATATCTTTTTCATATAAAACATATTGATCAAAAATATAAAAATATCTGTTACTTGTATAGTGTTTGATGATTTGTTTTAATAAGCTAAGTAGCGATTATTAATACCGTGTGTGCGAAAAAATTAAAGCATACCAATGAGGCATGCTTTAATGATATAATCAGATACTTATTTACTATTTAGTTGAATACTGCGGCCATCATCACTTTAGTAAATGTAGCCCAAGTGTATTTTTTCTTCTCTTCCAGAATATTTTCTTGTAGATTAGGGATAGAGCCCGGAGTGTAAAATTTAAGAATAGCATCTGCGACAGATGTTGGATCGGGTTCAGCAACAAAGCCAACTTTCCCGTTTGGTACCACTTCGGTAAGTCCACCTACATTAGTGACCACCATTGGCTTTTCGAAGTGATATGCTATTTGGGTGATACCGCTTTGTGTGGCATGTTTGTATGGTTGTACTACTACATCTGCTGCACCAAAGTAATAACACACTTCATTGCCCGGTATAAAGTCTGTGTGCAGGTGCACTACATTGCTTAAGTTATTGTCTGCAATTATTTTGTTGTTATTGATCTCAACGTCTTTATTGTAATATTCGCCCGCAACAAGTAAATGAATGCCAGCCTGTCGAATACGTTCATCTGCCATAGCCTGTAGTAGAATATCTAAACCCTTGTAGTCTCTAATAAAGCCGAAAAATAGCATATAGTTGAGTGTAGGGTCCAGTTTTAGTTTTGCACACGCGTCTTGTTTATTGATAGCCGGGCCATAGCTATCATAAATTGGGTGCGGGGAGAAGAATGCAGGCTTATTAGTAAATGTTTTTACATCTTTTAATACATCCAGGCTCATAGTTACAAACGCATCTACGGCTTTCACGAAGTAATTGGTAAACTGTTTGTCGCCCGGGCGTTTCTCGTGAGGAATGATATTATCAACAATACAAAGCACGCGTGTTTTACCATTTTTCTTTGCTCTTCTGAGTATAGTGCCAAAACATGGCCCCATGAACGGCAGCCAATATTTTACAATGATAAGGTCATATTGCTCCTTATTCATCTGAGTTCCTACACTAAGCCAGTTGAGCGGGTTCACAGAGTTAATCTCTGTGCGAATATTGAGTCCTTTAGGGGCGGGCTCGTCTGTAAATTGTGTCTTCCCGGGAAACAAGAAAGATGGATACTGTAATGAGAACGACCAGTTAGTAACCTGATGACCTTGCTCAATCAATTCATAAGCAAGTCGCTCGTTGAATGCCGCAAGACCACCACGAAGCGGATGTGCTGTGCCGATGATGGCTATCTTCATGCAAACAATGTTTTAAAGTCTTCTTGTGCCTTATCGTAGTCTTGTGGGATCCCGATGTCTATAAAGTAGGCACTGTCTTTGTAGCCATAAAAACCTTTTTCATTCACGAATTTTTCCAGATAGTCTTTTTCAAAGGAGAATTTTTCCGGTAGGTTTTTAGCAAGGAATTTTTCACGATTGATAATATATACACCCCCGTTAATCGTACCTTCTGCTGTTTGTTTCTTTTCTTCAAAAGAAGTGATAACACCTTTATCATTTGTATTCACAACTCCATAACGATCGAAATCAGTCATGTGTTTCAGAGCCAGTGTTGTAGTAGCATTATTGGCTCTGTGGAATTTGAACATTTCCGGGATATTGACATTGAACATTGTATCACCATTGAGTATCAGCACATCGTCTGTTGCGGCGTCTTCTATTGCGGCCAATATTCCCCCGCCTGTACCTAATGGTTCAGACTCTATGGCACAATCTATCTCGAAGTATGTATCCTGTTCTTCGAGCCAGTTGATAACTATTTTATGTTTATATCCAAGAGATAAAATGGCTCTCGTGCATTTATTGCGTTCCAGATATTCAAACAAGTATGCCAGAAATGGCTGTCCGTTTACAGGTGCCATACATTTAGGCTGTGCACCTATTACTCCGTGCAACCTTGTGCCTAATCCTCCTGCAAGTATGATCGCCTCCATTTGAATATTATATATTGAGTGTGAAAATTGATTATAAACTGGGGAAATTGTCAGCCTTACATGTGCCAGCTAAACAGCCCTCTCTCTGTAAACTGATATGGAGAAAAATGACCATTAAATGTACTTAGTGCCTTTTTTACTCCATATCTGGTGTTGCCCGGGCAATAGAACATCATAAAACCACCACCACCTGCGCCGGATATTTTACCTCCTGTTGCACCTGCTTTTAAGGCTACTTCATAAAGCTCATCCATCTTATTGTTAGATATTCCCTGAGCCATTTGTTTTTTGTATCGGAAGCCAAAGTCGAGTATTGAACCTATTTCGTCAACATTTCCTTTTAAAATAGCTTCCTTCATCATTAGTGCTTGCTCTTTAAGGTGGTGCATAGCATCAATAGAGCCTTTGTTATTGTCTTTTACATTCTGGCTTTGAGCTTCTATAATGGTAGATGACAATCTGCTGGTAGCTGTGAAGTACAATAGTAGGTTATTTTCTAGTTCATATAAGTATTCCGGTTTAATGCGAAGTGGGTTCACAATTACCTTGTTGCCATCGTAAAACTCCATAAAGTTTACACCACCAAATGTTGCGGCATACTGATCTTGCTTGCCGCCTGCCATAGAAAGTTCTACACGTTCTATGTCGTAAGCCATCTGCGCGATGTCGTATTCTCCCAATGGTAGATTGAGCCATTCTGCAAATGCACCGATAATGGCTACCATAAGTGTTGAAGAACTCCCTAACCCCGACCCTGCAGGTGCATCAACTACAGTAGATAGCTTAAACCCTGATGGCACAGGACCATATTTTCTAACAATATGATTATATGCACCCTTAGCCAAATCCAACATGCCATCTATAGGCAACTCGTCATTTTTGTCATAAGATACGACCTCGTCTCTGTCTAAAGCTTCAATAATAATCCGCTGTTCAGGCAGCAATTCAATGCTGGCATAAGCATACAAAGAGATGGTGGCATTGAGTATAGCGCCACCATACAGGTCACAATACGGGCTCACGTCCGTTCCGCCACCTGCCAGTCCTATGCGCAGAGGCGCTTTGCTACGGTATATCATAATAGGTAGCTAAATTAAGAAATTTATCCTTTCAGGCAGGTTTTATGTTAATTTGACCCTCCTACATTAACGATATTTAACTATGAAAATCTAAAGGTAGTTTATCATATCAAGGTATTTTCAGTAGGTATGTGCGCTCGTATTTGGTCTCAATGCAGAATAATAGCTTTAAATTGCACTGCAATCTGAAATGAAAGGAACATGGGCGCAATAATACAGGTTAAGGACCTTGTGAAGAAATACGGAGATTTTGAGGCAGTGAAGGGCATCAGTTTTGAAGTGATGGAAGGAGAGATTTTCGGATTACTAGGTCCAAACGGAGCGGGGAAGACTACTACCTTGGAAATCATTGAGACACTGAGAGAAAAAACTTCAGGGCAAATAGTCGTTGATGGTATTGATCTGGACAAAGACCCACAGGCAATAAAAAACATTATTGGAGTGCAGTTGCAGGCCGCTGGTTATTACCCAAGCCTCAACCTGAAACAAATCATAGATTTATTTGCCGGTTTGTATAACCGGGAGATTGACCCTATGACATTGTTAGATACTGTAAACCTTCGAGATAAGGCAAAAAATAGTTATAAAGAACTTTCCGGAGGGCAGAAGCAGCGTTTCTCCATTGCAACAACCCTTATCAACGAGCCTAAAATAATATTTCTTGATGAGCCGACTACCGGATTAGATCCGCAGGCTAGGCGTAACCTTTGGGAGCTGATTAAGCAATTAAGGGATAGAGGTTGCACTGTGGTGATTACCACTCACTACATGGATGAAGCTGAAGAACTTTGTGAGCGTGTCGCAATTATTGATAGTGGCGAGATAATAGCATTGAGTACACCTAACAAATTGATTGACCAGTTACTTGAATCTGGTTTTAAGCGGGAAAAGGAAGTGAAGGGTGCTAACCTCGAAGACGTATTCCTTAACATGACGGGCAAGCAGTGGAGAGAAGGGTAACGCCTATTTCGTTCTGTTTGTTAAAATCGAATGCCTGATTTCATATAGTTATTTATTTTAAATTTAGTTTTATAGTTTTGCAGTTATATTGACATGAACAATCTATTGAAAATCGCTTTTATTTCAATGTTAGCCTTTACACTCTCCTCTTTGCAGGTGGGTAAGGGTGTGTCATTGGCAATAAATCCGGGTGTCAATATTGAGAGGTGTATTCATTATTGTGAAGTAGCCAATAAAGATTACGGCTACCAGTTAGGGTTCTTATCTAAAGGAGTCAATCAAGTACGCATAAAATTTAATATCAGGCTAAAGGCATTGCAAATAGATCAATATTGCATAGCTGCATATTCTACATGCTTTGGCAACCAAAGCCTCAAGTCGGACATCAATACCCAATACTTTACTTTATATGCTCAATGGGTTGCAGAAAAAGTATTGAAAATGCATGCACTTAGGGGACCTCCCTGTGCATACGATGCCTAGTTGACAACACTGTCTTTCTATTTCTTTTCACAAGGGCGTTCGCCTAAAAAATTGTTATGAAACGATACACATATTATGTGCCACAGTCTGTGTGCATAAGTATGGTGCTTATATGGTTAGCATGTACATGCATGCTGCCTGTAAATGCCCATGCTCAACAACAAACAATAAATTTATTTGAAGCGGTTAGTCATTCTGTAGAAAACTACCCTATACTTAAACAAAGAACCGCAGAAGTTGCAGGTAGTAAGGCTCATGTAAGAACAATAGCTGGTAATAAGCTCCCTTCATTAATGTTGCAGGAACAGTTAGATATGGGTACTGCAAATGCGCTGCAAGGATCTTATTTCCCTTTGGGGGTTGTGCCTTCTTCATCAGGCAGTACCAGCGTTATTAATAACAACCCAAACACAGGTAATCTTGTTGTGTCTTATTTACAGTGGGATTTTTTCAATTTCGGTTATTACAATGCACAGCAACAAGCAGCAAAAGCACATCTTGCTGTTAGTGAGGCGAACTTAGATAACGATAAGTATCAGTTGACTGTCAATGTAGTATCTCTTTATATAGATTGGCTTAAAAAGTACAGATTGTTGCGCATTGAAGATGAAAATTTGCAGCGTGCACAAGTTATACTCACATCTATCAGGGCTGCGGTGATGAGCGGATTAAAGGCAGGTGTAGATAGCAGTACTGCAAGGTCTGGTTATGCTGATGCTCGCATTGCTTATTTGCAGGCACTCGATAATTATAACTATGACAAAATTGCAATGCAGTCCTATACCGGTATTGTAGCTGATATACTACCCGATACGTTAGTAGCCAACAGCATTTTAGGGCAAAACCTCATTCCGGTAACACCTGCTGATACGCTTAGTCTAATACATCCGGTTCTTGCTGTTTATGAGCGACAGTATGAACAACAACTGGCAGAAAATGTAGCTACAGGTAGAAAGTATATGCCTCATTTAGGGTTTATTGGTGCAGCGTGGGCGCGGAACTCAGGTATAAGCCCTTCCGGAAAATATCCGGAAAGTTTATCTGATGGCATGCCATATACTCGCTACAACTACCTAATGGGTATTTCTCTGTCTTATAATCTTTTTGATTTAAAACACAGAAGCGATCAATTGGCTGAAGGGCGTTATGCAGCTCAATCAATTCAAAGCGGATTACAGACTCAGCAACTTAATTTAAACAGATTGCTGGCTCAAGTAAATATTGCTTATGAAACAACAGAAGAAAAACTCAAAGAGTTGCCAGTTCAGTTGTCTTCAGCACAAATGGCATATAATCAGCAGCTGGCATTGTATAGGTCTGGTTTGAATACTTTGATAGAAGTAACCAATGCTCAGTATGCACTCAATAAAGCACAGATTAACTACGTAAACACACAGGGCGATTTACTGCAATTGCAATACATGAATGCTGCACTGACAGGTAAATCAGATATTTTCTTACAAAATTTTAAACGATAAAACATGAGCTTAGTATCAGCATCGCTGAAGCGGCCTATTTCCATTCTGGTGATAGTCTCGGCTGTATTTTTCAGCTCGTTCTTTGCAATACGGACAATACCCATAGATATCTTTCCAAAACTTAACCTGCCGGTTATATATGTACTGGAGCCCTATGGTGGTATGACACCGCAGCAAATGGAAGGCTTCTTTTCTACAAAATTGCAAGATCAATTTTTGTATGTAAATGGTATAAAAAACATCACCAGTAAGAACATACAAGGGATAAGTATTTTAAAGCTTACTTTTTTTGAAAATACAGATATGGCCGAGGCGTCGGCGCAGGTTGCGTTACAGCTTAACAGGGCTATGCAGTTTTTCCCTCCGGGAGCTAATCCTCCCCAGGTATTGCGTTTCGATGCATCTTCCTTGCCGGTAGGTTCATTGGTGTTCAGTAGTCCGAATCGTAAGCTGGAAGAAATTAATGATCTGGCATCTACCCGAATCAGACCTTTGTTTTCTACAATTCCCGGTTTGTCTGCACCTCCGCCTATTGGGTCGAATCAGCGAACAATCGTTATGAACATAGATCCTGACAAGCTAAGGAGTTTTAATCTAACTCCTGATGAGGTTGTTGCAGCAATTGCACATAATAATATGATTACACCATCGGGTAATATCAGGATGGGTAACACCATGTACATGACAACAACTAATGCACAGGAAGCCAGTGTCAATGCCTTTGGTGAAATACCTGTAAGAACAGATAACACCAATACCATAATGTTACGTGATATAGGCACTGTGCAAGATGCTGCCGATATAACCACCGGATATGCACTTATTAATGGTAAGCGCTCCATATATATGCCCATTGTAAAGACACCGGATGCATCTACATGGGAAGTAGTACAGCAACTGAAATCTAAGTTGCCTGAGATGCAAAGCCTACTTCCTGAAGATGTGAAAATCACCTATGAATTTGATCAGTCAGTCTTCGTAATGAATTCAGTTAAAAGTTTGGTCACTGAAGGTATAATAGGTGCTATCCTTACTGGTTTGATGGTACTGTTATTTTTGCGTGACTGGAGAAGTTGTATAGTAGTGGTTATTACTATTCCTCTTTCTGTATTATCGGCGGTCTTATTGCTCAAAATGGCCGGTCAAACGATTAATATCATGACCCTGAGTGGTCTTGCGTTAGCAATAGGTATTTTGGTTGATCAGGCAACAGTGACAATTGAAAACATACATCAGCATCTGGAGATGGGTAAACCTAAAAAGTTGGCCATTTATGATGCTTGTACAGAAATATCATTTCCTTTATTCCTCATCTTGTTATGTATTATAGCCGTTTTTGCACCATCATTTATCATGCAAGGTGTACCTAAAGCGTTATTTCTGCCATTATCGCTATCTATTGGTTTTGCAATGATTGCATCATATTTGTTTGCACAAAGCATAGTGCCTGTTGTAGCCAACTGGTTACTCAAAGAAGATATGTTTCAGTACCATCATGGAAAGCCTCATGCGCATGCAGGCTTAGCTCTTGATAAAGAAGAAATTGCTGAAATAAATATGCACAGCAAAGCCGAGGTAGTTGAGCCGAGTAAGAATGATTTCTTTGAAAAGGTGAAGGTGCGATTTACAATCGCACTTGAAAAAATGATGCATAACAAGAAGAGAAACGTAAGTATATATCTTATAGTTGTCTTATTGCTCACAGGTGCCGGTTTTGTTTGGATCGGGAAGGATTTATTGCCAAAGACTAATAATGGACAGTATCAGGTAAAACTACGATTGCCTGATGGCACTAGACTGGAACGTACAGAAAGTATGGTGTTGAGTGTTTTGCAATTGTTAGATAGTGTTACTAATAATCATGTTGCTATTAGCTCTGCGTATGCTGGTATGATGCCGAGTAACTATGCAACTGCCAATTTATACATATTCAATAGTGGTTCTCACGAGGCTTCTTTACAGATACAAGTCGATGAAGATTTTAAGATGGAGAAAGATAGGTTTCAGGAGGCTTTTCGTTCTGTCGTAAAACAAAAGCTGCCAGACGTTAAGGTGTCTTTTGAACCTATTGAGCTGACAGAGAAAATAATGGCTCAGGGGGCTTCAACTCCTATAGAAGTGCAGGTTGCCGGTAAAGACATGAGAGAGATTGCGGAATATGCTATGAAGCTTACAGATAAGCTGAAGGAAATACCTTTTATGCGCGATGTGCAGATTCAACAACCACTTAAATATCCTACTATCAAGATACAATTGGATAGATATAAGATAGCACAAATGGGGTTGAAATTACAAGAGGTGTCTCGCTCCATAGCTGCGTTTACTTCTTCAAGCCGTTTCACCGAAAAAAACCTTTGGCTGGATACCAAAAGCGCATACACTTTTCAGGTACAAGCTCAAGTAAAGGAGTATGTGATGAACAATGTAGATGCAATAAAAGAAATTCCACTTCAGGTGGGTCAGGCTGGTGTTACATTGCAAGATGTGGCCACTTTTGAAATTGATACAGTGGCCGGTGAATATGATCGTAGTGGACCTCGACGCTTCGTTACAGTTAGTGCTAATTTGTATAAAAAAGATTTGCAAAGTGGAACTAATGCGGTAAATACTGCTGTTGCGTCTTTGGGCATATTGCCTAAAGGGTTAGTAATAAATGTACAAGGCATGAGTAGCCTGCTTACGGAAACACTCAATAGTTTGCAGAGTGGTCTGTTACTGGCTGTTATTGTTATCTTCCTTTTACTGGCGGCAAACTACCAATCTTTTAAAGTATCTCTTGCTGTGTTGTCTGCAATTCCGGCTGTACTATTGGGTGCAATTGTTATTTTATTAATGACTGGAGGAACATTGAATTTACAATCTTATATGGGTGTCATTATGTCAACCGGTGTATCTGTTGCAAATGCCATATTGATTGTTACAAATGCCGAAAAACTACGTTTTGAATACGATAATAATGTGGTAAAGGCAGCAGTAGTAAGCGCATCAGTAAGGTTGCGTCCTATACTCATGACCAGCATGGCTATGATAGCAGGAATGATACCTATGGCAAGTGGAATGGGAGAGTCGGGTGATCAGACAGCTCCTCTTGGTAGGGCCGTTATAGGTGGGCTTATCGCGTCTACTTTTGCAGCTTTATACATAGTGCCACAATGTTATGCATGGTTGCAACAGAAATCAACATTAAAATCATCTTCATTATTACCTGAACATTTAAACTAATACTGATGAAATATATTATTCAAATAGTTACGATTACTGTAGTTCTGTTCCTGTTAAACTCCTGTGTTGAAAAGAAGGATAACAAAACAGAAAAGCCAAAGCACACCGAATACAAGACAATGAAGTTGGCTCCCCGACAAATAAGTGGAAATATACAGTTGCCCGGAGTGCTGCAACCGTATGAATTTGTTCAGTTATTTCCCAAAGTCAGCGGTTTCATTAAGGTCGTAACAGTTGATAGAGGTAGTCTTGTTAAAAAAGGACAAATACTGATTACGCTTGAGGCCCCTGAAGTAGAGCAGCAGGTTGCTGCTGCCAAGCTGCGGTATACTCAGGCGCAGGCAACTTACCTTACTACCAGAGATAGATATCGAAGATTGTTGGAGACTAGTAATACTCCCGGCACGGTTTCTCCTTATGATCTTACGGCTGCACTGTCAAAGATGCAAGGAGACAGTGCAATGGCGCAAGGTGAGCTAGCTAATTACAGGGCTCAGGAAAGCATGAAAAGTTACCTTACAATCACTGCTCCTTTTGATGGCGTTATTACTGAGCGTAATGTACACCCAGGCGCCTTGGCAGGACCGGGTGTACAAAGTGCAAAGCCAATGTTAATACTGCAACAGTTAAATAAATTAAGACTTATTGTTAATGTGCCGGAGCAATATGCTGCTCAGATCAACAATGGAGATATTGTACATTATAAGACTAATGCCATTCCCGGGAAGGTGTTTGATGGTACTGTATCTCGTTCTGCCCAGAGTCTGAGCACTAATTACAGAGCAGAGACAATTGAAATTGATGTTCAAAATACGGAAGGACAATTTAAATCGGGCATGTATACAGAAGTGGTGTTACCAACAAAAGGTAATGCTAATGCTTATGTTGTTTCTCGTTCTGCAGTAATTACCACAACTGAACGGAAATATGTAATTATTGTTGCAGGTAATAAAGCTAAGTGGGTCGATGTATCTGAAGGTAGTCAGAGTAGCGATTCAACGGAAATCTTTGGTTTGCTCAATAGTGGAGATATAGTTATTACAGACCCTTCTTATAGAATAAAAGACGGCGCGGATTTGTAGAAGTAGCTAATTATTTTTTGTTTTACATCTGTTAGCAGTGATTGTTGTTTTTTCTTAATGTATATTTACTTGGTGTCTTATTGTTAGTAGTTGGTTAACAATAGTGTATGCAAATGAAATAATTGCATTAATATTGCATGACTATTCATTTTACGAATATATAACAGACATATTGGGCAGTAGGGAGTCGTAACAGAAACAAACTATGAAAAATTCATTCATATTTATATTGATTTTTTTTCTTCCATTGTGTCTTTGGGCACAAGAAGCTCCTGTTAATCTAATTAGAGAAGTAAATTCTTCTGCGCCTGATTCTGTTAAGCGTGATCGTTTTGCCGAATTATTTGAATACTACCAATTCTCTAATCCTGATTCTGCATCTTACTATACCAATTTAGGTATTAAGGTTTTTACAGAACATAAATATGATATTGGTATTGCTTATCTCACTTCTTTGTTGGGAGATCTTGATGCTGCTCAAGGAAGAATTGCACTGGCAAGAAAAAGACATGCTGATGCATTAGAGTTGTTTAAGGTAAATAATTACAAGAGAGGTATTGCTATGGCTCATAACGGTCTTGGCATTACTGAAGGTCGTAAAGGCAATTATGATAGTGCTACTATGCATTTTATGATAGCACTACAAACTTATGAGGAGATACATGACCAGAAGGGTATTATGCTCACCTATCTTAAACTGGGTGTAGTTAATGATATTAGTAATCAGCTCGATAAATCTCTGGAGTATTATAGCAAGTCACTTGAGCTTGCCAATAAACAGCCAATATCAAATACACTCGTAAACTTGTACAACAATATTGGAGTAATCCATGCCAAAAAAGGTGATTTGAAAAGTGCCCTCAATTATTTTAAAATAGCCTATGAAAAAAGTGATAAACCTCAGTTTGCAGAAGCTAATATTACTTCTCTTACTAATCTTGGTTTAGCTTATGATGGACTTGGAGATCAGAAGTTGGCATTAATGTATTTTAATAAAGCACTGACCATTACTAAAGACAGGCATTTACCAGACCAATATACGCGTGTAGTACTAGGAATAGCAACAATAGAGTCCAGAACAAATCCGGATGTTGCCATGTTGCATTTGGTTGATGCGTTAGATACTGTAAAAAAGATTGGTCAGAGGGTTTTAGAGTCCGAGATATATGGTCAGATGATTGAAATTTATAAAAAGGAAGGTAACTATAAAGAAGCTTTCAATTTATCAGAGATAAGGAATGAGATTGATGACAGCCTCTATAGCCTCTCCAAAACAAAGGAAATGGCGAACTTGGAATCTGCATATCAGATACAACAGTACAATGAGCAATTAAAAGAACTGGAGTTGCAGCATAAGTCCAATGTTATGCAGCGTAATGTCGTGATTACTATTGCTGTTGGTTTGTTAATTGTCATTTTAGTGCTCGCCTATTCTTACAAAAGAACAATCAGGCTAAATAAGCAATTGTCAAAGCGGGAGGAAGAGTTGAAGCAATCAAACAATGTAAAGGATAGATTGTTTTCAATTATAGGTCATGATCTTAGAGGGCCGGTCGGTAATATACCGGTATTGTTGCAGCTAATTAATGACCCCAACACTACAGAAGAAGATAAGTCTTATCTGATGAATACGCTCATTGGCCACTCTAAAGTTTCGCTTGAAACATTAGATAAGCTTCTGATGTGGGGTAAATCTCAGATAAAAGGAAGCGGTTTCAATCCTGTCACGTTTAATGCTACACCTTATTTACAAAATAATTTGCAGCTAATTAAGAGTATAGCTGATCAAAAGAATATTACAGTTACTAATACTGTTTCAGGTGATCTTAGTGTTAATGGCGACCCAACTCATTTTGATTTTATTGTTCGTAATCTGATCTCTAATGCCGTAAAGTTTACTTACAAAGGCGGTGCAGTTGTAATTAATGCTGAAAGAAATAGTTTGCAAGGCACTGTGGTGTTCTCTGTAAAAGATAATGGCGTAGGCATTGATAAAGAAAAGCAAAGTGCACTGTTTCAGCCATTTGGAATAAGCACTATGGGTACCGCTAATGAAAAAGGTACGAGCATGGGGCTGATGCTTTGTAAGGAATTTATTGTTGAGAATGGAGGAAGAATATGGGTAGAGAGTGAACAAGGAAAAGGAAGTACTTTCTTTTTCTCCCTTAAGTCTGCATAATTTTTTTGTTTCTATCAATTTACTACATAAATTTGTACTGTAATTATTTTTGTTACAGTATGAACAATCTTCGTTTTGCTACTTCTCTTCATATCCTCTCATTGCTTGCACTGCAAGATGGTGAGTTGCTGTCATCTGAGTACATTGCAGGGAGTATTAACATAAACCCCGCTGTGGTAAGAAAGGAGATAAGTAACCTGAGAGATCACGGGCTTATAGAAAGTAAAGAAGGGAAAGGCGGGGGGAGTACCTTAGCTAAACCTGCCGGTAAAATTTGGCTATCAGATATTTATAATGCTGTAAGGCAAGCTCCTATTCTAGGTCGATCTAATGAGCCTAATCCAGAATGTATAATTGGAAGACAAATAAATAAACATCTGCAAGTTTTATATGCAGATGCCGAAGATGCATTAGTAGCTCGTTTACGCAAAACACAGCTTTCTGAATTTATTAAACAGTTTGTTTAATTTTTTTTAATATAAACTGTAATAAAAATACTTACAGTTTAGAAATTGTAAATTATTAATAAAACATAAAAACCAAGCAAAATGAAAGTAGCATTGATTGGCGCCTCCGGATTTGTAGGTGCAGCAGTATTGAATGAATTGCTAAACAGGGGACATGAGGTAACTGCAATTGTGCGTAACCCGGAAAATGTAAAAGCCCAAAACACTAAGCTAAAGGTGCAGAAAGCTGATGTACATGATGCAGACGCATTAGCAGGTGTAGTAAAAGGTCACGATGTGGTAATAAGTGCCTATAATAGCGGATGGACCAACCCAAACATTTATAACGAGTTTCTTGAGGGTTCGAAGAATATTCAGAAAGGTGTGAAAATGTCAGGGGTAAAGAGGTTGATTGTTGTTGGTGGTGCGGGTAGTTTATTTGTTGCGCCGGGTGTTCAGCTTATAGATACACCACAATTTCCGGCAGAGTGGAAACCAGGCGCTTTAGCTGCCAGAGAATATCTCAATATATTGAAGGCAGAGACAGATCTTGATTGGACATTTTTGAGCCCTGCAATTGAGATGCATCATGGCACTTCGGGTGTTAGAAAAGGAGAATACAGAAAGGGACTGGAAAATCCTGTATTCGATGAAGCCGGTAGGAGTATCATTTCTGTAGAGGATACTGCAATGGCAATAGTTGATGAATTAGAAGTGCATCAACATTCACGTGAGCGGTTTACTGTTGCTTACTGATTAATGTTAAATAACAATACGGGCAGCTATGTTATCATTAATAATGTAGCTGCCTGTTGCGTTTATCGCGGTCTGATTATTTTGAGATTTTGAAGCACAAATACGTGACAAATACTAGAGTTTAGCAGCCAATATATTTAAAACATAAGTATTTGCTATAAATAGACGACCTTTGCAATAACTAAATCAGTAATTGTAAGGCATGGGTCAGGAAACGATGGGTAAAAAAGAAAAAGAAAAGAAGAAATTAAAAAAGAGACAAGACAAAGAAGAGAAGAAACAAGACAGGAAATCGAATAATAATAAAGGCAAGAGCCTAAATGATATGATGGCCTATATTGACGAGAATGGTAACATCTCGGCTACTCCACCAGATCCGGGTAAGAGAAAAGTTATTAATCATGAAGATATTCAACTAGGTGCAGCAAAAAGAGAAGAGGTTGACCCTGCTGATTTGATCAGAAAAGGGGTTGTGACTTTCTTTAATGACGCCAAAGGCTATGGTTTTATCAACGATCTGAAAAGTCAGGAAAGTGTGTTTGTGCATATTAACAAACTGCTTGAAGCTATTAAGGAGGGGGACAAAGTCATATTTGAAACAGAAATGGGTCCGAAAGGATTAAGTGCAACAAAAGTGAAAAAAGGTGTTTAAGTACACTTATATATATTTATCTATTAAGGTCGACAATACTTGTCGGCCTTAATTTTTGAGATTAACTCATGAAAATTTACATGAAAAATTGGAAAACAACGTGTTTTACAGATAGATAATCTGAATGTTATTACTTGTTTAATATTTTCTGTTAATTTTGCAATACTATAATTGTATATAGTTATAAAATAAATTAAATAAATATCTTTAATAAGGTATTTTGTCGCATAAATAAGTACATGAAAAAAATTGCTGAAATAGTTGACCGTAAAAAATCGCAAATGGATACTATCAAGGAAGAAATTGATACTATACCTCATTTTGAGATTGAGTCAATAAAAGAGCAATTAGGTGCAGATATTGTTGCAGATATACTTATAGATAGTCCGGAAAGTTTAGAAAAAGCATACAAGACACTCTCTGCATTAGTTGCCTCTTCCGATCTCAATGGTTTGAATAGTGCAGGACATAAAATGTATGGTACAGCTGTAACACTGGGGCTTACACGTTTGGCGCACATGCTCAACTATTTTACGCAAATGAAAAGCTTCGATAAAAGAACTGCAAGAAGCCTACTTGCTGCTATTAAAACAGAAATGGATTTGGTTACGGTTTTGATTGAAGCGGAGAACGCCAAAAATCAATCGTAGTTCTAATTTTGTAATTGCTTTTATTTTTCTGAATAGTTTGAAACACTACCATTCAGTTATCTTTATTCATTTCTGTAATTCATTGTTAAACTGTTTATTGTGATCTCTTCAAATCAATTATTGAGTTAACTTCAACATCCTAAACCACTCAATAAAATGGAAAGGAAAGAATTTCTCAAAATGACTGCAGCAATTTGTGGTCTGGGTTTAATTCCTGTTGGCTTGGTGCAGAGTTGTAATAAGCAAAGCAATTCAGGGCCAACTAATGTCAACTTCACATTAGATCTTACCGCTTCTGCCAATTCTGCACTTAATACTGTTGGCGGCTCACTTATTGCAAATGGTGTAATCGTCATCAGATCATCTGCTACTGTGTTTCAGGCATTGTCTGCAGCATGTACACACGAAGGTTGTTCAGTTGGCTATAACCCTACTGCCGTAAAAGTAGTATGTCCTTGTCATGGAGGGGTATTTAATCCGGCTAATGGTGCTGTGATTTCCGGTCCGCCTCCGTCTGCGCTCACAACTTATACAACATCATTGAGCGGTAATATTCTTACAGTAAAATCATAAGTTATAAAACCTATTACGCCTGCTGGGTATTAATAACCAGCAGGTGCATTAGTGTGGTGCAATAGTAGTGCATGCTGAATAGTTTTTTAGTATCTAAGGCATGTGCAGAAAGTGAACCATATTCTGTATCGCTCATTTCGGAAATCTTCATGATGTGCTGTTCATAATCTTGACTGCTATCACACACATAGCCGTTGATGCCATGCTTTAAAAATACCTTATTTTCACCTGTACCACTTCCTAAAACAGGTATACCACAAGACATGTACTGCTTCAACTTAAATGCTGATTTGGCCTTGTTTATTTCAGTGTTAAGCAAAGGTGCAATACCGATATCAATGGTTGAAATAGTTCTGTAAATTTCATCTTCATTCTGCCAGTCAATATCTTGTGGTATTTCAAGGGTTACATTTTTGATTCCAACAAAGTAATTGGCTAATTCTTCTCTATGATGTTGTTTGGTAACACCCATCAATAAGAGTTTTACAGGTATACTGACATCTTTGAGAGAAGGGAAGAAAAGCTGCATCAGGCTTTCTCTGTGCGCATTATAATAGCCTATCCAGCCAATAACTAGTTCTTTATTTCTGTAAGTTTTTATGTGTCTGTGGTCAACAACCGGAGACGTAAGGAGTAAAACATTTTTATTCATTTTACATGCAAAGTCGGCAATTGATTGGCTGCCAACTGTGCAGGCACTACAGTGTTTGATAAAGTGATATATAGTTTCCGGTGGAAATTTCAGATAATCTGCATCGTCAATATCATAGAATGTCCTATCGGGCTTTATTCTCAATAACAACTTTAGTGCAGTTGCATAAATTCTTTGGGTATGAATCTTCTCAAATACAATAACCGAATTTGGTTTGCGAGCTACAATAATGCTGAAGAATGTGATTACAAACTTCAATACAGTTAATGGGGAATATCCGGGAAAGACAAGATCGTATGTCAGCTTGTGTTGCGCTGCTAATTCCTCCAGCGCATATTTTGCTCGATACCTAACACTAGGCTCTTCAGTATTAAAGTAAGCAAACCAATAAATGTGTTGTGTAGTCAAGTGAATAGTGTTTAAGGTATCTAAACTAATATTTTTTTAATAATTAGTTATAGTTGATAGAAAATACCTAACCTATGGTGTTGTGCAACAACGTGTTAAAATTCAATTCGTTATATCATTTTCCCTATGCTATTCGTTTAACTTTGAAATAATCCACAATTTTAATAGCAATGAATATGGGCAATAAAAAAAGAATAATTACACTTTGCTTACTTGCAGTAGGGGTGGTGTTTGGTATTATGTTTACTAATTCATGTCAACATCAGGCCTATGTATTGCCGGAAAATCTAAGAACGGGTGACCCTACTATTTGTTTTGAAAGAGATATTCTACCTATCTTTCAATCTAACTGTGCAAAAAGTGGCTGCCATGATGCGGGGCATCATGCTGCAGGATATACACTAGACAACTACACCAATATTATGAAGAAAGGAATAGTGCCGGGTAATGTTGCAGCTAGTAAAGTATGGGAATCTGTAAGTATGAAGATATTTGGAGTAGAGGTAATGCCCCAGGGAGCTCCGGCTCTGAATGCTACTGAACTGGATTTGCTGCGTAGATGGATAAGCACAGGAGCTATTGATAGCGGTGCATGTTACACATCTAACTGCGATACTACTCAGTTTACATACAGTGGCACAATAGCGCCACTCATGCAAATACATTGCACCGGTTGCCATAATTCAGCATCTGCATCAGGTGGTAGTCTTATGGATTATGCAAGTGTAAAAGACGCTGCAGTCAATGGCAGGCTCATTGGTGATATAGAACATCTTTCAGGGTATAATGCTATGCCGGTAGGTGGTGCTCAACTCGAAGATTGTCAGATTACGCAGATCAAAAAATGGGTTGCAGCAGGAGCCCAAAATAATTAGAATAAAACAGGTTGAACAGCATATTTGTAGGCCGGTCATTATAATGATCGGCTTTTTTTTGTCTACTTTTCTGGTCTGTATACTTATCCAACAAATGTTCCTGAACAGTTCAGATTCTTATATCACCTTTGTAGTGGAAATAGTAACAATTTTTGATAGTATGGAGAACAACATGAATGCTTACATAGAAGATACACGCAAATTTTGGGACACTCGTTTTGCCAAGGAAGATTATATGTATGGTCGCGCCCCTAATGTTTTTTACAAGTCAGTGATAGATAGTTTATCTGTCGGAAAAGTGCTGATTGCAGGTGCGGGTGAAGGTAGAGATGGTGTTTACGCAGCTACTAAGGGTTGGGATACATACTGTGTAGACATGAGTGAAGCCGGCAGGGAAAAAACAATTGCTTTGGCTGCCGAAATGGGTGTGGAAGTCAATTATATGGTTGCAGATATCAGTAGTGCCAATTATCCTGCTGCGTCATTCGATGTAATTGTGTCTGTGTTTTTTCATTTACCGGAACGGGTGCGACTGCAATTTTATGAAAATATGCAGCAATGGCTTAAGCCGGGAGGGGTATTTATATTACAAGCATTTACCCCTGCTCAGTTGAGCAATACATCCGGCGGCCCTAAAGACATTGACATGTTGGTAACAGCTGATCAATTATTCAGAGAGTTGCCCGATATGAATATTATCCAATTAGAGGAAAAAGTAGTGGTCCTCGATGAAGGCACACATCACTGTGGGAAAGCCAATGTTGTAGATTTAATAGCAAAGAAAAAATAAGTAAATGAAATACATAGTAGTAGGTGCGGTGGCTGGTGGGGCAAGTGCTGCCGCTCGTTTAAGAAGGCTTGATGAACATGCAGAGATTGTCATTTTTGAGAAGGGCGCATATATATCTTATGCTAATTGTGGGCTACCGTATTATATAGGTGAGGTCATCAAAGAAAGGAATAAGCTGTTTGTGCAAACTGCAACATCTTTTAATAAAAGGTTCAATATAGATGTTAGAGTTAAAACAGAAGTGCTATCTATCGATTCTGCTAATAAAAGCGTAAAAGCTATAAATCTCACAACAGGTGAGGTTTATGAGGAGAGTTATGATAAGTTGGTATTGTCTCCTGGCGCAGAGCCGGTAAGACCGCCATTGCCGGGTATCGATTTGCCGGGTATTTTTACGCTGCGTAATGTAACAGATACAGACTATATAAAGGCGTTTGTTGATAGCCGGAAAACAGGTAAGGCAGTTATTGTAGGTGCAGGATTTATAGGCCTGGAAATGGCAGAAAATCTTCATGCCATTGGTATGGAAGTTACTGTAATTGAAATGGGTAATCAGATATTGGCTCCTGTAGATTATCCTATAGCTGCAATTGCGCAGCAGCATATCCGGTCAAAAGGAGTAGTACTAAAACTGAGTACTGCTGTTGCTGGTTTTGAAAAGAATGATGCTGGTATTAATGTGCTCTTGAAGGATGGTGAAATTATTGATGCAGATGTGGTTATACTTTCAATAGGTGTAAGACCAGATACTAAGTTGGCTGTAAGTGCAGGCATAAAATTGGGTACAGCAAAAGGTATTTATGTCAATGAGTTCATGCAGACCTCCGATCTTGATATTTATGCTGTAGGAGATGCAATAGAATTTACAAATCCTATTACAGGGTCATCTATGATTACATATCTCGCAGGCCCTGCCAATAAGCAGGGTAGGATTTGCGCCGATAATATTGTAATGGGTAATGTTAGTTCGTATCATGGTGCTATTAATACCGCAATAGTTAAGCTGTTCGACATGACGTTTGGTGCTACCGGGGTTGCTGCTAAACACCTGACAACAGCTGGCATACCTCATATAGTGTCTACTACACACAGCGGGGCTCATGCAGGTTACTATCCTGGGTCGAAACAGATGTCTATTCAGATTACGTTCTCTCCGCATAACGGTAGATTACTGGGTGCTCAAGTTGCGGGTTACGATGGTGCAGATAAGCGATTAGATATTTTTGCCGCAATTATCAGGCAAAAAGGTACTATCTATGATTTGGCTGAGTTTGAGCATGCTTATGCACCACCTTATTCATCGGCAAAAGACCCTGTGAATATGTCAGGTTTTGTGGCAGAAAACATACTGGCACAAAAGTTGAAGATTGCATATTGGGATGAAGTATCTGAACAGAAAGATAATTCTATTTTAGTGGATGTGCGGAATCCTGACGAGTATGCTGAAGGAACAATACATGGTGCTGTAAATATTCCTGTAGATGAATTGCGTGGCAGGCTGCGTGAATTGCCTAAAGACAGAGATATTTTCCTGTTTTGTCAGGTAGGGCAGCGTGGCTACATGGCTCAGAGAATATTAGTGCAGAACGGATATAATAGTGTTCGCAATATTTCAGGTGGCTATGCCTTATGGAGTGTGTGCGACAAAGAACAAAAGATAGCAAAAGGCGAATAGTGTAAATTAATGAGGGAAAATAAAAATTAAATAAAATGGCAACAACAACATTTTCAGATCTTATAAATGATGCTCAGCCGGTACTGGTTGATTTTTCAGCAGAATGGTGTGGTCCATGTAAGATGATGGCACCAATATTACAGCAGCTGAAAGCTTCAATAGGGGATAAAGCAAAAATCATTAAGATTGATGTTGATAAAAACCCTGCTGCAGCCGGCGCATATAATATTTCAGGTGTGCCTACGCTTATTCTTTTTAAGAATGGCAAGGTACTATGGCGTCAGTCAGGTGTTATTGCAGCTAATCATTTGAAACAAGTCATTGAAGAGCATTCGAAATAATTAAGCGAATCTCTGATTGCTCAGAGATGGTTATTACTATCTCTGAGCATCATTTGTTTTTCTTTTATCAGATATTTACACCCGTGAGATAAAATATTCACTTTCAAATTTTCAATGGCTATAGGTGTCTCCTCATCAGCATCATGAATATTGGAGGCTCTTATTGCAGAGCCATCTATTATGATTACCATTCCGGAGCCAATACATTCTGCTTCATTTCCATTGCTGATAATGAGAGCCGTATCTTCTCCCAAGCCAATACCGGTTCTATGTTGCTCGCAACTGGCTACAGCGTATGCCAACCTGCCAAATCTTCCTCTCTTTACAAAGTGAGTGTCTACTATTATACCATCTATAATTCCAAGGCC
The DNA here is from genome assembly GCA_947454715.1 of Chitinophagaceae bacterium. Classification (GTDB taxonomy): domain Bacteria; phylum Bacteroidota; class Bacteroidia; order Chitinophagales; family Chitinophagaceae; genus Flavipsychrobacter. Next base: position 27,989 of record CANGMZ010000005.1, on the reverse strand, counting down.
TTCATGAAGCTCAATATCGCTTTTAAGTAATGCCTCTTCAATAATACCTCTGGATATCATAATTGCAGGTATCGACATTGCACCTGCACTTGTGCCGGCAATAATAAAGTTCTTATCAGCATAATATTTCCTCTTAATGGCATCTAAGAGTGGGGAGTTGCTGATAAGAGATGTTAACTTTTTTTGGTCACCACCAGTAAAGAAAACAGAATGAGCATGTGCTATTCGTTGCACATTAGCTATATCATGAGCCTGTTCCGGCGTGTCAACTCTTATTATACCTATTTTGGTAAAACCTGCATTTTGATAAGCGTTTTTATATAACGTTTCCATCTCTTCAGGTATCTCAGATGCGGCGGCAATAATCTCAATTACGTGGTGCGCTTTGGGTATGTCAGAGATTAACTTTCTTAGTATCTCAAAGTGTGCTAATTTCTTCTCCCTATCTAATATATCAGGCACAGACCCTGGTAGCCCTTTGTCCTCATGGCCGCCAATAATGAATATTTTCCCCTTCGGTATCATGGTTGGTATTTATAGTTTTTTGTAAAAAAAAGTCGTTTACTATCATTAATTGAGCCGCTTTACGGGCGGCTCAATTAATGTTAATTACTTTGCTTAAAGTAACTTACAATGCCGCACGTGCTGCCTTTACTTCTTCCGGAGTAATTGTACCGCCACTATTACCAAAATTGCTGTAAACGTATGTAAGTACAGATGCCATTTCTTCATCAGAAAGTTGTTGAGGTGGCATAGTATTATTATAAGTCTTACCATTAACGGTTATTTCCCCCGAGCTACCCTTCAATACCTGTTTGATAACTTTTGCTTTATCGCTCAAATAGTCCGATTTCGCTAATGGAGGATATGTATTTGGCATACCTTCTCCGTTTGCCTGATGGCATGCTACGCAAGTTCTTTTGTATACGTCTTCTCCTGTTGGTGCAGCAGGTTTTGCTGCGGCTACAGGCGGGTGCTCAGCAGGGGCGTTATTATTGCCGCAAGAGCTGAGTATAATTGCAACTATAGCAGGTGCTATTGCTAACCATGTCTTTTTCATATTCTTGTTTTAACGGTCTGTATTTATGGGTGCAAAAATGCAGTTATTTGTATTTGCAAACAAAATAAGTAAATTTAAACGGTTTACATAAAGATCTGCATGGTTCTTAGTAGGAATAGAATACTAATGTACTTTTGTCGGTAAGCCAACAAAGTAACGTACTAATTTAACAGCATTGAACAAATTATCTGGTTTCAATATTATAGTGTTCTCGCTTTTTGTAGCGTTGTTCTCTTGTAAAAACAATGTGCAGAAAGTAGCGGAGAACAGTGTTATTAAAGACACTGTAGTTTATCCCGAGAAAAAGGAGATGCTTTTGCTAACAGATAGGCCTCCTCAGTTGGAAACGCCACTGCGTATTTTCAGACAAGACATCACCCCAAACGAGTACTTCTTTGTACGCTGGCACATGTCTCAGATTGTTACTAAAATCGATCTTGATACCTTTCGCTTATACATAGATGGGGCTGTTGATAAACCATTAGCCTTATCAATGAACGACCTTAAAACCAAATTTATTGCTGACTCAGTCACAGCTTTAGCAATATGTGCAGGTAATTCCCGTTCCACCTTTACCCCTAAAGTTCCCGGCAGTCAATGGGCAAATGGAGGCATGGGAAATGCAAAATGGAAAGGTGTAAGATTGAAAGATATTCTAAAGATGGCTGGAGCCAGAGCCAATGCGGTTGATGTATCCTTTCAAGGCTTAGATCGTCCTGCATTGCCGGTTACGCCACCATTTGTCAAGTCGTTGAGTATGGAGCATGCAATGGATGGTGAAGTTTTGGTGGCTTATGAAATGAATGGGCAGCCTATACCTATGCTCAACGGTTATCCACTAAAGCTTATTGTGCCGGGATGGTATGCAACTTATTGGATAGGCTCACTGAGTAATATCAATGTCATGTTAGACACTTTCCATGGTTTTTGGATGGCAAAGGCATATCAAATACCTAAAGAGCCGGGTATCAATGAGTCGCCTAATGATCTTGCAAAAAGTACGGTGCCTATCAGTAAAATCAACTTACATTCCATATTTGTAGAGCCTGATGCTGACCAGCAAGTAATTACGGGGAAACATTGTCTTGTGGAAGGATTGGCATTTACCGATGGGACCGCTATTAAAAAAGTGGAATTGTCTTTCGATAACGGTAAAACATGGGTCAATACTAATCTTGATACAGAAATTGGTAAATATTCATGGAGAAGATGGCGGTATGATTGGGTGCCGAAAAAAAGCGGTGTAACTATACTTAAAGTTAGGGCTACCGATATGAACGGGCATACACAGCCCGAGAAACAGTGGAATAGAAGCGGATATGGTCGTGGATTTATTGAAAATATTGAAGTAAACGTAAAATAGCCTGAACATGCGTCAGAATATATTTATCATAACGATTCTTGTTGGGCTTATTGCGGTTTATAGTTGCAACAAGCCACCTGAAAAGAGAGAAGAGATTAAAAGTATGCTACCAAAACCTGTTCATTCATTCAAAACAGAAGGTAGTGTAAGAGAAATGAATATTGGTTTGGAGAATTTACAATTTCCCGAACACGAGGGGCGTTCAGAATTTCAATCTTATTGCTCCATGTGTCACTCGCTCAAATACATAAGTATGCAGCCGGATTTTCCCCGTAAGACCTGGGAAGCTGAGGTTACAAAAATGGTAGTAAAATATCATGCGCCAATTGACTCAGTAACCTGCAAAAAAATTGTTGACTACATTGTAGCAGCTAAGCCGGAGCGAAATTAGTTAGGTCTTATTGATCATGTATTCCTTTTCCGGAAGAATATTGATTTAGATAATTTTTACACTTGCCATTGTAATATATAGTTGTAATTTTAGGAACAAACAGGGTGGTTCTTTGACCATTCCTTCTAAACGACAAATTGAAATTCATACTTATGAAGAAATTGATCATTGGCCTTGTATTAGGCATACTGGTTACTGGTGTTATAGGCTTTTTATCATTGCCGGGCATTAAGAAGGCCGAATATGACAATGGTTTTGAAGCTGGTGTTAAGAAGGGAACGGCCGACGGCACAGCTGCCGGTATTACCAAAGGTATAGCTCAGGTACACGAGGAGCAGGCACAAAAGCACAAACAAGATAGTACTGCTGCTGCAATAAGATACATTAATGCAAAGAGAAAAGCTGCTATGCGTAAACCAAAAGAAGTAGTAAAGCCTGTACAGAATTGGCATGTTATCGATGGGAAAATCGATGACCCGATTACAAACTAATAATTGATACTATATTTCTTTACATGGTCAGTGCTAACGCTCTATATTAGGGCGTTAATACTGGCCATGTGAATTTAAAGCAACAGCCAGCAAGGGGACTGTCCTCACACCAAATCTTATTTTTTGAGTTGTTCTCAACTATCTGCTTTACGATTGATAGTCCAAGTCCATGAGAATTTTTGTTTTGCGAAAACCCTAACTGTGTGGTAATCTCAAATATTGATGATTTCTTCTCATTGGGTATTGGTGTGCCATTATCTGAAAAGCTGAACTCAAATAGATTATTCTCAACAGAATAATCTATTTCAAGAAGTCCGTTTTCTTTTGTGCTGTGTGATATTGCATTGTATATCAGGTTCATAAATACCTGCAACATCATTGTTGGGTTTCCTTTTATAACAGGCAGCGACTGTATTTTTTTGACAGTAAAAGTATTTGGTACTTCTATCATATTCATTGTTTGGTCGAATATGAGATTCAGATCAACCATCTCTTCAACAACGTTTTTGTTGAGTTTGGCTTTGTAATAGTCAAGCACTCCTTGTATCAGATTTTCCATACCCAACACACTTTCATTCAGATAGTTGACAGTGGTTTTTATGTCTTCACTTTCCTTTTCGGATAATTCAAGATGTATTAATTGAGTAAGTGCTCTTACCTTGTGAAGTGGCGCTTTAAGATCATGTGTAAGCACGTATGCAAAGCGCTCCAACTCATTCTTAATATTCTCAATTTGGTTCACCTGATGGGCTAGCTTTATCTTGTCAGATATATCTCTGATTACAGCCAGTGCATACTTGCTCTTTCCGGTGTCTATTATAGATAGTGCAATGTCAATATTGATTTCCTTTCCCGATTTGTGCTTGCCGTACAACGAAATACCTTCCCCCATTTTCCTGATACCGGTGGTATTAAAAAAAGAAGCTACAAAATTGTAATGGTTGTGCCGGAAACGCTCTGGTAATAGGATATTAAGAGGTTGATTTTTTATCTCATCTTCAGTGTAGCCCATTACGGCTTCTATCTGTTTGTTCGAATTCCTGATAATGCCTTCGGCATCTACAACTATTATGGCATCAGGAAATAGATCAAAAGCACCTGTGATAAGGTAAAGAGATTCGTTAATATTTAACATAAATTAATTGGGTATTTTATCTGTAAAGTATTATCCAAAGGTCGCTTTTCTTTTTAAGTATTCTTTAATAAGTAATAAATAATTAAACAAGTAAAAGTAAATTCTTCTATGAATTATTCACTTTTCGTTATCTTACTCACCGCAACACCGGGTTTAGCGTATGCATAGCGTGCTATAAATTGTGTGTTATAGTAGCTATCTACTCCATTGCTACACACTGTGCTAGCCTTCTCTAATTGCAGAAACCCATCTTCTGAGACTATACTTTCATTGAGTTGCACCGCTATTACTTTACCAATCACTAGAAATGTTTCATTCAATTCTATTGGAATGATTTGCTGAAGTTCAAGTGCATATTTAACAACACTTTCTTTTACGAATGGTGCTTTTATATTTCCGATAAATTCAGGGGTAAGACCTACTTCTTCAAATTCATTTACCTCAGGTGCATATTTCGCGCTTGTCTGATGAGCTTGCGCAATCATCTCAGGCTGAATATGGTTGATCGTATATATTCCTGTAGCACGAATATTGGCCAAAGTATGTGGCGCGGCCTTCATGGGTCTGTTAATGTAGCCAATAAGTGCCGGGTCAGAACCAATGTGAACAATACTACTGAATATTCCCAGATTAGGCTGCCCTTCAGCATTTACTGTGCCTATCAGGCTTGAAGATTTAAACCCTGTTAGGCTGTTGATGAAGTTTGCTCTGTAAAATCTTTCCCATCCGCTTATTGCTTCAGTATTATATAGTGCCATGTAGCTAAATTAGCGGCTTTTAGAAAGGTGGCAAACGATGTATATGTTTATTTTCCACACACAGCTATTGATAAAAGCTATAGTAAGTACACTTTAGCTTGTATTATATGTGCAATTTGTTGTGGTTCTTCCTTTCAAACAATCGATCTTTGTAGGTTCTTCGGTATTGCAACTATACCGATATCTTCTTAACTGCTTGCAATAGTATAACAACAACAACCTTGAAAAAATACATTTACGGTATTGACTTTGGTACAACCAACTCTGCTTTGTCAATACTTGATACGCACGAAAATAAGATTGTTAAAACATTCAATGAGGCCTCAATCCTCTTTTTTATTCAGGCGCAAAATAGCAACAAGGTTTCCACTTTTGTAGGGCAGCCAGCTATTGATGCGTATCTGAGTAATGGAATGACTGGGCGTTTCATGAAGTCTGTAAAGCGTGTTTTGCCAAGAACAAGTTTTATTGACACCAGAGTGTATAACCAAAAATATACGGCGGCAGATCTTGTTACCCTAATCTTAAAATATCTGAAAGGAAAAGCAGACAATTTTCTCAATGAAGAGATCTCTGAAATTATTTTGGGTAGACCTGTAGTCTTTGACGAAGACCCTATAAAAGATCAGTTGGCTCAAGATAGACTTCGAAAAGCAGCTATCAATGCGGGTTTTATTGATATTACTTTTCAAATGGAGCCTATTGCCGCAGCTTATGCTTATGAACGAACATTATTGAAAGATGAGACAGTTTTAGTTGCAGATATCGGCGGTGGTACTTCTGATTTTACAGTAATGAAGCTTGGCCCGGAGAAGTATAAAACGCCTGACCGAACAAAAGACATTGTTGCACAGGGTGGTATATACATTGGTGGGGATAGTTTTGATTCTTCCTTTATGTCTAGTGAGTTGACACCATATTTTGGTAAAAATGTACTCTATGAGTCAAGCCCGGGTAAGATGCTGGAAGTACCCGGAATGCTTTTTGACAGCATTACATCATGGGAAAAAATGAACTTCTTTAATGTTCATAAATTGGTACGAGAAATTGACAGGTTCTATACATATACTCGCCAGAATGAGAAACTATTGAATTTAAAAGTGTTGATTGAAAAGAACTTAGGCTATTCATTGTTCCGCTCTATTGAAAAAACTAAGATTGAATTATCTGGTACTGATGATAGTCTGTTTCAATTTACAAATGAAGGTATTGATATAGCTACAGACGTTACGATTGATGGATATAATCATATTATTGGCGGTAGCATTAATAAAATTGGTAACTATTTAGATTCTTTTCTTGTCAGAAACGAAATTACAGCAGCAGAAATTGATACCGTATTTATTACCGGTGGTTCAGCACAAGTGAGGGCTTTAAAGAATCTTATGATTACAAAATTTGGTGATGGAAAACTTCGCTCCGGAGACTTTTTGAATAGTGTCTCTCAGGGGCTTGCCTGGAGTTACTATAACTAAACTTATCTCTATGCTACTGCCTTTTTTGTTTTTGCATGAATATATTCCTTTATCGTGTTGAATAGGTGTTTGTTTACTGCCTTAAACAGTTTTCGGTCATATACAGGAATGTAGCTCCAGCAATCATCCCTATTGATTAGCCAATAAAATAATCCGCCAATATCCTTAGTGGTTATACAACGGTATATATCTTTTTTGTAAATACTGATTACCCTTTTTCTGTTACTTAGTTTTTTACTTGGCTTTAGAAGAATTAAGTTATTATTGATTATATTTTTGATAGCTAATGTGAAATCGTTGCCGGTAAATTTCCCGTAATACATCCATGAGTTAGGTCTCATGTCTATTTCAATAAGATAGTATTCCTTTGTTTTGTTGTCTTGAATAAATACAATATTGCCGAATCCGTTAAGCGCAAGTTTATCCCCGATATTTATCAGTATTTCGTCGAGTGCTTCATTCTGGTAAAATACTCTCTTAGTGGAAATCCCAAATGTGCCTATAGTTTTCATTCTCAGTGAATGATTATAAACCATGAGTTTATTGTCTTTATAAAGAGCTTCAGTATTAATGTCTTCACCCTCAATGAGCTGTTGAAAAACAAGATTGTTTCTGTTCTTTATTTTGTTGAAGATTTCTTTAAGTTCGTTAATGTTATCGCATCTGAAAACCCCATAACCACCTTCACTTTCATCTTCTTTTACCATAATTGGGAATCCCATATAGTCAGCTATACTGTCAACTGTTTGAGATTCGTCATATATTAAATACTTTGGTGTCTTTATATTGTATTGTTTACAAAGAGCAGATAGACCTGCTTTTGAGCCCAATAACGCTCTGTTTTCTATTTTTGTGACAGGCATTACTTTTTTGAACAACTCATCTGAAGTGATGCGGTCATTCAGTTGTCTGATGATAATATCATCACCCGGTATGATCCAATTATATTCGTGTGCATGCCTTTCTAAAAAGGCTAGAAGCTCATCAGTGAATTTATTTTCATCAGTACTTGCTTCAATCCATTTGTCATGGAACCGATTTGCTAATACCCAAGAGCCTTTGGCCGCATAAATATCGACCCCGCAACCTGCATTTTTTAACACTACGGGAATCTCTTTTAATGAGTCCCAGTTTTTTGATGATATTAGCAATACTTTATACATAGTGAATTTCTTGACTATCGGTTATAGAATATATTAATTAAGACCGTTCTTATCGATAACAATCAATCTTTTGAAAAATTTTGATTTGTTGTCTTCGCAACCACTATAATGACTATATAATCTATTCCCTGCATAAAGGTCAACAGCCTGATCAAGAGCTGAGGATATTGGCGTCAGATAAATGACTTCCTGTGTTTTCTTTTTATCCAATAAGTAATGAAACTCTACTATTTCTATTTCAGTTGTCTTTACGAGCACTTTGCGTTCTATCATCTTGTTTTAGGGGTATGTCTATTGTGTAATAAATACCTATTTCTAATCTAGAATGTAAAGGTGTCTTTATTACGCAATACCAAAATCCCTAATAATAGTAGAATTCTTAAATGGGTTGTTAATGATAGAACAACCCATCAGAGTCTGACAAACACTGATGGGTTGTTTTATTGAGCACTTGCCAAAACACATGTAACATTATTTACGTACTCTGAAAACGTATAAGTTATATTTTTTAAACTTTACCTCTTCAATAAGTTCACTTTTTGTCTTTTCTAGAGGTGTAGTTGAATTTGTAATAATAGAAACCATTGAAATATTCTTTTTATTAAAGAATACTGAGTTTAGAGTTAATAATGAATCAATATCATTACTGGATTTCATTGCTTTTGGTATGGCAAGAAGGTTTGTTTGTGTCAATAAGAATTGTTCTTTTGATTTTGCAATAAGAATGTTGTTTTTAGAATATTTTGTATTTAGTATTTCTCCTATTTGTTTTAGTTCACTAAAGTCATCTGTTTCTGAGTGTATCATGAATCCACTAATAATATCATTTCTGTGTATTACGGAGCTTTTGTTGTAATATTTCCATGTGTTTGCGATTGCAAATGTTGAGAATATCAGCGACACAATTGTATATCCAATAATAATGTATTTGGTATAATGCTTCTCTAGCAGCGCACTTAAATAAATTGGTAGAACAAAAAGTATCATTGGTAAGAAAAGTCTATCTTCTGCATATACATCCGTTTGTTTAATAATGCTAATTGCGAAAAATGCTGTATAGCCTAGAATTAATGTAATTGTTAAATGAGAGAATATTTTATTGCTACCAGCTTTGAAGTACCTGTAAATAATATGGACAAGGGGCACAATTATTAATATACTTCCTATAATTCCCTGCCAAGTAAAATCTGAGGTAAAAGCAAAGTAACTATGTGTAGGGGAAGGTATGCGTAGTAATAATGCGTCGAAAGTAAAAGATGATCCAAGTGTTTCGGTTATTGGCTTGATAATAACATTCGCTATTTTAAGGAGTGTAAACTCATTAGAAACAGGTGAATATCTTTTATCGAATGGTATTCTTCCTTGAGAATAGTAAAAAAAATAAAAAAGTAAACAAGCAATCAATCCCATAGCGCCTGGAAATGCTGACCTGATTACCTTATCTACTGTAGCTGAGCGTTGTTTTAAATATTTAATCATGTAGAATGAAAAATATCCAATTGAGCTAAAAACGATGAAAAGGAGGTAGCTGTTTTTGGTAAATAATCCCCCAAGTGATACAAGTAATATCAATAATAAGTAAAATGCTCTTTGTGTATTTTTTGAAGAGTTGAAATACTTTTCAAAAAGTAGAATACTCATAGTTGAAAAAACCATTAAATACATATCAACGGCATACATTTTCAATAATAAGCCACTAAAAAAGCGTTGTGCCACTAAAATAAATATACTGGCAAGTATAATTTTATCGCAAAATTTAAAATGCTTTAGTAATAAATAATAGCACCAAAATCCTGAAATAAGGAAAAGAATGTTTGTTATAATCATAGCGTTAGCTATGTTAATATGCAGTAATTTGGAAACAAGATAAGGGTATACATATTGCCCTGGTGCCCAATATGAAAGTAATCCACTTGTAATCTTATTTTGACTATCGATTGTAATACTCTGATTAAAACCTAAGCCGTTAATATAATTATTTAATGAGAATATACCTTCCAATAAATCACAATCAACCCATGGGCGTTTATAAATAATTATTGAAAAATATAATATTGAAATGAGTATGATTGCGCTAATGCTAACTTTGTTGAATAGGTTACTATTTTCTTTTTTTAAAAGCATGAGCGAGAAATTGAGCGTATTAATCTGTTTTACCTTAATGTTGATATGGCAATCATTCTTTAATATGATTGTTTAGCTTTTTGATGTTCCAAGGCCAAAATATTTTATCTGTTATAAGACCTCGAGCCTGTTTTCTTTCTATAAAATTGAACAGTAATATGGCACAAAAGAAAGCCAAAACAATACCAATAGATCGCGTAAAAAAGCCATAATATATGTTTCTGTCCGGGATAAACAAAGAGCAGCAATAGTCAACTAAATAAAATACAGAAAAATGTATTAGAAATAGAGAATAGGACCGTTCTCCTAACCATATCATTATTGGTGTATCAAGAAATGATCTTATTTTAACTGACTTAAATGCAAAAATAATTATACCAGCATATAAAAAACCGTATCCCGAATTAATAAGTGGTACATAAGTTTTTGATCCAAAAATTAATATCAGTCCCAAAATGCTGAAGGCACTACCGACATAATTGTCAAAATCAAATTTTGCCAGATAAATGCCTAGTATAAAACAAATTGGATAATCAATAAAACGATAAACATTAAGTGAAACACTATTATTTGAGTAAAACTGAGGGTAGTTGTTGCTTAAGAACAATTGTAGTGAGTAGGAAACAATCATTGTTGTTAGCAGCACCAGAGATATTCTAGCGATATTGTAATTTTTATTAAAGCTAAATACAAATACAAAAGCAGGTACTAAAATATAAAAAACTACTTCAATTTGTAAACTCCACCATGCCAGATTATAATATTGCGAGTTGAAATTTACAATAATAGATTGCTTCAGAAAGGCTATCAAACTTGTATCACTCCATTTCCAGATATCAGAATAATACGTATGGGGACCAGATTTAATTAATACAATTACTAAGTAGCCAAATATTAATGCAACAAAATAAGGAGGGTATATTCTTTTTATTCTACGATAGAAGTATTCTAATGCTTTAAATTCTCTTTGATTTCTCATGTATGGGCGTAAAAGAACTACACCGCTTAAAACAAAGAACAAGGCTACACCTGATTGTGTGAAAAAATAAATAAAATCACCTAGCCTAGAAAAATTTATTGAATGTAAATATTTTGTTATTCCAGAACTTAGTGAATGATGAATTAATACTAAAATTGATGCAATAGCTCTCAACCCATCTAAAAAATGGAATCGATCCTTAGTACTAGCTTGCGCATTATTCATAATGTTTTATTAGATACATTTATTCCTAATCGTCAAAAGTAATCATTAAACAACTTAAACCAAAATCTAACTCGCTAGTTAATTTATAATTAATAGTGCATTATAAATTAATGTTTTTTGTGTCATTCTTTTTAAAAATACAATATCAACTTTTACAATTCATCTATAAGTTTATACGATATTGTTGTTTTGGGCTCTGCTATAACTTCACTTAAAATTTTTGTTGATGGAATTAGAAGGTCGAAAAGAGTATGTGGAGGAGTTGTCTATGCATAGGCTAACACCAGCTCAATATTTTGCTGTTGCACAAAAAGCTGCATTATTCTTGCAGTGGAATATTGTAGCCGTAGACGCAACTTCTATTACTTGGTATTTTCAGCCTGAGGAATTTTACATAGTTTATAAAATTGAAATATCGATAAAAAATAAGAAGGTCTTGATCTCTGCCCATGTAAATGATAACTCAGTATTGGGTCATTTATCTCCTCGTACATATATTCACCGCTACATTTCTATAGTTAATAAAATAATTGCAGAACAAGAAGAAGCAGATAGGAATTTACATCCCACGAACAGAGAAAAATATGGTGCACTTATCCCCTCAAAAAGTTATTTAGTTACCCCACTTATATTATATGCTAATGTATTCGTGTTAGTTGCGATGTTAATTGTAGGTATTTCACCCATTCACCCAGATGTTCAAAGTCTGCTGAAATGGGGCGGTAATTTTAAGCCTGCAGTTGTTGAGGGTGAGTGGTGGAGGTTAGTCACATATATGTTTTTGCATGGTGGCGTTATGCATCTTTTAGGAAACAGTTTTGCACTACTATATATAGGTATGTTCTTGGAACCACTAATTGGTAAACTCCGTTATGCATCAGCATACTTACTCACAGGTGTATGTGCAGGGCTTGCAAGTATAGCAATACACCCTAATAGCGTTGGTGTAGGTGCATCAGGAGCTATATTTGGCATGTATGGTGTTTTTCTTTCCCTACTGACAACAAAGTATATTAAAAAGACGATGCGTAAAACTATGCTTCGCAGTATTTTATTTTTTATTGTTTTTAATCTTATGATGGGACTACAAGGGAATACAGATAATGCAGCACATATAGGTGGTTTGCTGAGTGGTTTTATTATTGGCTATATGTATTATCTTATACTAGGGCGACACTTCAAAAAAAGCAGAAATTAACTATACTGGAGTTTTATTATTAATTTAATGTAGTAGCCCTAATGATTGCAGTTATTGAATAAGTATGAAAAAATAAAATTTGTATTTAGATTTACCCAGATATGTATTTTCCTCCGGGTAGTTTATTGACAATAAAAACTACAAATGATGAAATTGAAAGGCAAAGAAAGGCAGAAATTGGGATACCGATGATAGGCGTGAATAACCCCCATGATATTCCGATTTTATCAAGTGAATAAATGAAAAGCATGTGTGATAAATAAATACCATAACTGTACTTGCCTATATAATCACGTATTTTAATAATTATTGGGTTGACAACTTCTATATTTTTAACTAATAAAAAAACTCCCACAGCAGAAATCATTACGTTAAGAGTAAGGTAGTTGTACAAAATGTCATAAAATTTATGATAATGATTAGATGCTATTGCTGTTCCTAGAAATGTTGATCCAATTCCACTAATGATAAGTAGAATTGCAATGATTTTTATTTTTTTTATGTTAGTATACGATTGCATTGATAGGTAATATCCTAGAACTACATATCCAATGTACCCAGTAAAATATGAGATTTCAATTGGAATTTTATAATTTGAAATAATAGGTAAATTGAAAAACAGTGTACACGACCAGACAATCAGAAAGTACAATATTTCTTTTTGCTTACAATTTCTAACCCAATGACCAATTATTGGGATAAACATGTACACGCCAATGATCATATATACGTACCAAAAGTGAAAAGAACTTCCTTGTATTAACAGTGTTACCGATTTTTTTATGATAGAGAGAACACCTGGTTGATTTGCACCTATAAAGCTTTCTCTTAAATCGTATGCAATGTAGAAAATACTCCAAAACAGAAATGGTAGAATAATTCTACTTACTCTTTTTTTTAAAAAATCAATAATGTCATATTCCTTTGGTAGCAAAAGCGCACCAGATATCATCAAAAATAATGGCACACAAAAGCGGACTATACTATCATAAGCATTACCAATATTCCAATCGTGGTTAGGTATTGAACCATATTTATAGAGCATTCCAGCGGCAGTATGAAGAAGAACAACACTTATAGTTGCAAGGGCTCTCATGTTATCAGCCCAATGTAAATTTTTTTCTTGTTGCTTTTTTTGCATATTTATTGAACTTATGTAGTGCGTTAGTGAATTGTAATTCACTAACGCAGTCGCAATATACTGATTTAGTACAATTCTAAAAGTGTATAATTTGACAGTTAGCTTTTTGTCCAATACCACATTAGGTTAAGTTAATAAGAATACTAGAAGAAGTGATTATTTTGACTAATTTTGTTATGAAATCAAGTTAATGATGATTAACAAAAATATAAAAATAAATAATATTTTAATTTTGTATTGCCTGATACTGTTATTATTTACAGTTGGGATTATCATTGTAGGTTTCAACAAGAGTTTCGATATTACAGATGAAGGCGGGTTCTTACTTACATTTAAGCATGTTGATATTTATCGGGGTGGTATATATAACTATCACATAATCATAACGAAATTAACTGATTGGCTAGAGCCGGGAATAATTTCATATAGATGGATGGCATTAACTTTAACATTGCTATCGTCTTTAATATTTTCTATTGGATTGTATAAATGGCTGAAGGCTAACTTTAATACAACAAAAGTTTATAGTTCATTTTTTTTTATTTTTATATTCATTACAATAGGAAGCCTTTTATATTATAGTGCTGGCATTACAACAATACATAATAATACCTTGACAAATTTCTATTTAGAGGCTTGTGCAGGGTTTATCTTATTTGCAATCTCGTTTTATCCTAAAAAAGTTATTCAGCCAATTTCTCTGACACTAATATTATTAATAGGAATATTATGTGCATTTAGTTTCTTTACTAAATTTTCTACAGGAATATTGCAGTTGTTTATTTATTCTTTGTTTATTCTACTCTATGGGAAGAAAAAAATAAGCGAAAATATATATTTATTGTCATCACTTTTCCTTGGGTGTTTAATTGGGTTTTCGATATATATATTATTTTTTCAGGATTATCAGCTTTGGATCAAAAATTTTAAAATTGAGTATGTAATGTTATCCGATCATGCTCCTGATTTACTTTTAAAACGATATCTAAAAAACATTTTTGATCTTATATATTATTTGGTTAGAAATTATTTATGGATTTTATTGTTTCCTTTTTTTATATCCATTCAGACTAAATTACCACTTAAATACAGAGGTGATAAAAAATTCTTGAAAATAGTATCAATAGTTTTTTTAAGTATATTTTCTATTTATCAAATCGTTAGATACAAATTTTACTGTGGTGTTTTTGCGAATCCCTCTTGGACAAATGCTTATTTCTACGTTGTCGTACTCGTAACTCAGTTATCATTAATATTCTGGTTCAGGATAAAGGGAATGAATAGCTACGCACATGTAATTAAAAATAATTATAATAATTTTATTGTTATATTATTGTTGTTGGGTACTCCGGTAATGGGCGCATTTGGAACTGCAAATCCTATATTTTTAAATATTCTTATGCATGCAGGGGTGTGGTTTGGTATAATTTTAATATTTATTTTTTATTTATCACGAGTTATTAAGAGCTCATTCGTCCTTTCGTTATTTGTATTAGTACCGGTTTTTATAACATGTTCACAAGTTGCAGATGGCACAATATATCATCCATACTATGCCGCTTTAGGAAAAAATAAAGCCACTTTTTTTCAGCAAACTGAAAAAATTACTACAATACCAGTATTAAATGGGATATATGTTGACACAGCCGAAAAGAGATTTTTTACAGGTGTTTACGAAATTTTAAAGAAAAACAATTTTCCAAAGGGGTATCCTATTTTAGGTTATTATATACCTGGAATTATTTACGCGGTTGATGGAATTTCTCCTGGTGTACCTTTATTTTACAATGCAAAAAGAGATATTTCTGGATTGGAGTTGTTTGACTATCAGAAGTTTCCACCAGTTATTATGGTAACCGATGATTTGCCACTTGATCTGAATTTAGTAGCCGCAATGAAGATCAAAGGAGTAGTTTTCCCAGATGACTATTTGTTTGTTGACCAAATATATTGTCCGAATACAAAATCAATGTTAAAAGTATATTTTCATAAAAAAAGTTAATACAACACTGTTGAATATATGGAGGTAGTACTTAGTTTGATTGTTCCTGTTTATAATGCTGAAATTTTTATTTTGGATACGCTTACCCGTATTACTGAATGGAAAAAAGAGTTCCCACATAATACTCAAATAATAATTGTTGATGACGGAAGTAAAGACAAAACGAAGGCTGTTATTGAGCAATATATTAACGGGAAAGATAACTCTATTGAACTATTAGAGTATGGTCAAAATAAAGGCAAAGGTTATGCAGTAAGAGCTGGAATGTTAGCTGCGAAAGGTAAATACAGGATCTTTACAGATGCAGATATACCTTTTGGTTTCCCCGCAATTGAAAGAATTTTTTATTACCTCGATTTTAAAGAATTTGATGTTTGCATCGGTAACAGAAAATCAGAGAATTCCCAATATCTTTTGCAGCGAGGGTTTATGAGGAAATTATCAAGCCAAATATTTACATTTATCATTTCAAGGTATGTGGTTACTGGTGTGAACGATACTCAATGTGGTTTGAAAGGATTCAGAGCACACGCTGCTGATTTTCTTTTTTCAAGATCGCAAATTGACGGTTTTGCCTTTGATGTTGAGATACTATATATCTGCTACAAATATGAGTTCGACTTTAAAAGACTTCCAGTTGAGTTTGAAGGTAATAATATTTCTACGATACGATTAGGGAAAAGTTCAATAGAGATGTTTTGGGCTATAATGTGTTTACCGTTCCGTTATCATTTCTCAGGGAAATATAAAGGAAGCAGCCCCAAAATATAATACTTAAATCGTTCTTAATTAACAATTGATGACGGCATAGCAAATATCTGGTAGCATTATAATCAGATTTGAACATAAATATTGCTCTGAAAGTTATTGGTCGATGCAAAATATCCGCCATTGGCACGATATTTAGAAATTATATTCTTGCGTATGAAAATTAATTCTTTACGCATTAATATAAAATTTATGAATCGACTTTTAAAAATGCTGACGGCAATCGTTTTTTTTGCGTTGCCCGGTGAGGTGTTCGGACAAGCTCCGACACTTGGCTCAGCGGCCGACTTTGTCTTATTTTCTTCAGTAGGGGCTGTTACAAATACAGGCATATCACATCTTACAGGTAATGTAGGATCTAATAGCGGATCAAGTACAGGTTTTGGCAATGTAGATGGTGTAATGCACGATAATGATGGTGCAAGTGGTATCTGTTCAGCAGATTTAGTGATAGCTTATAACCAGTTGGCTGCTGCTATTCCCACATTCTTTCCTTCTTCCTTGTTAGGCAATGGCGATACTCTATTGCCGGGGATTTACAGTATTGCAAGCGCTGCAACTTTAAATGGTAATCTTATTCTAAACGGACAAGGTAATGCAAATGCCGTGTTCATTTTTAAGATTCAAGGTGCTTTTGCAATAGCTGCAGGATCAAAAGTGAAATTGATAAACGGTGCTGTAGCCTGCAATGTTTTCTGGAAGACAGAAGGATTGGTAGACATAGCATCAGGTACATCTATGAAAGGAACCATAGTTGCGCATAATGCAGCTATTAACCTTAGTGCCAATGATACGCTTGAAGGAAGAGCATTGGCTATTGCAGGTGCGATTACACTGAATGGTATTCTAGGGTATACACCATTGGGTTGCAACACTCCCATTCTTACTGGGCCATCGGCTCCTGCTTTATTAACTACAGCACATTATGGCATATTTTCTTCAGATGGTCCTGTTACTAATACAGGTGTTACGCATGTTTTGGGTGATGTTGGTACTAACCTTGGTTTGACAACGGGATTCAATCCATTGTTTGTAACGGGGATAATTCACCCCATTCCCGATGGTTCTACTGCTGCTTGTGCTACAGATTTATTGACTGTATATACCTATCTCAATACTTTACCTACAGATATAGAGTTATTATACCCTGCTCAATTTGGGAATGATTTGGTACTTACTCCACATACATACCTCATGAATGCAGCAACTACGTTTACAGGTAATCTTTACCTTAATG
The DNA here is from genome assembly GCA_947454715.1 of Chitinophagaceae bacterium. Lineage (GTDB taxonomy): Bacteria > Bacteroidota > Bacteroidia > Chitinophagales > Chitinophagaceae > Flavipsychrobacter. Next base: position 10,479 of record CANGMZ010000005.1, on the reverse strand, counting down.
CAGAAGGCAACAGTAATGCGGTCTTTGTAATTAATATAAATGGTGCTTTGTCAACTAGTACCTTTTCAAGAGTAATTCTTCAAAATGGTGCACAAGCATACAATGTTTATTGGAATGTAGATGGTGCAGTTGATGTCAATGATAATTCTTTTTTTAACGGAACCATTATTGCAAATAATGGTGCTATTCATCTAAGGACTGGTGATACACTTATTGGAAGAGCATTGTCAACAACAGGTGCTGTAACTATTGATGCAATGACTGTGTTATCATCTCCTGCGCCTAATGCAGATACAATAAGAGGTTTGAATAGTGTATGTGTTGGTTCCTCAATTACATTAACTGATACTGCTTCAGGAGGTGTCTGGAGTGCAAGTAATACTCATGCTACTGTATTAAATGGACTAGTAACAGGTATTGCAACAGGTATTGACACGATTATGTACACAGTTACTAATGTAACAGGAACTAATGTATCAAGTAAAATAATTACAATAAACCCTGCACCTAATGCGGGTTCTATATCTGGTTTTTCTACTCTATGCGTAGGTGAGAACATCACGCTAACTGATACTATAGTAGGTGGTTTATGGAGTGCTAGTAATACTCATGCTACTATATTGGGTGGCATTGTAACAGGAGTTACTACGGGTATTGATACAATAAGATATACTGTTATTAATTCATGTGGTTCAGATACTGCTACGAAGATGGTTACGGTAAATCCACTACCTAATGCAGGTAGTATATCTGGGTTGTCTTTAGTATGTACAGGAAGCACGCTAACATTAACAGATGCTACAACAGGTGGTAACTGGAGTTCAACAAACTTCAATGCAAATGTAATAGGCGGTGTTGTGACAGGTGTTGTTGCAGGGTTAGATACAATAAGATATATAGTTACAAATACATGCGGGTTAGATACAGCAAGTAAATTAATAACAATCAATCCATCACCAAACGCGGGGACAATATCCGGCATTTCTATAGTTTGTGCAGGTAGTAATACTACCTTAACAGATGCTATAGTAGGTGGTTTATGGAGTGCTAATAATACTCATGCTACTGTATTGGGTGGCATTGTAACAGGAGTTACTACGGGTATTGATACAATAAGATATACGGTTACAAATTCATGTGGTTCAGATACCGCTACGAAGATGGTTACTATAAATCCATTACCTAATGCAGGTAGCATATCTGGTTTGTCTTTAGTATGTACAGGAAGCACGCTAACATTAACAGATGCTACAACAGGTGGTAACTGGAGTGCAACAAACTTCAATGCTAATATAATAGGTGGTGTTGTAACCGGCGTTGTAGCAGGTTTAGATACAATAAGATATATAGTTACAAATACATGCGGTTCAGATACAGCAAGTAAATTAATAACAATCAATCCATCACCAAACGCGGGGACAATATCCGGCATTTCTATAGTTTGTGCAGGTAGTAATATTACCTTAACAGATGCTATAGTAGGTGGTTTATGGAGTGCTAGTAATACTCATGCTACTGTATTGGGTGGCATTGTAACAGGAGTTACTACGGGTATTGATACAATAAGATATACGGTTACAAATTCATGTGGTTCAGATACTGCAAGTAAGATGATTACCGTAAACGAAGTGCCTGTACTTATAAGTACTACAACTCCTTCTCCTATATGTGATAGTTCTTTATTTAGCTATACTCCGTTAAGTTCAGTAACTGGTACTACATTTGCTTGGAGTCGTCCATTCGTTTTGGGTATATCAAATGCAGCAGGTGCAGGTGTTGATAATATTGGTGAAGTGCTGTATAATACTACTCCGGTTAATAAAACGGTAGGGTATATATATTCTCTAACTGCTGGTGGTTGTGTAGCGGTAGCTAATATTTCAGTTGTGATTCATCCAACGCCTAAAATGGCTATATTAACTGATTCAATTTGTAATGGTATTGCATTCACATTTGCTCCTACAGCGTTAACAGCAGGTACTACTTTTACATGGACTCGTAATCCTGTAATAGGTGTTACTGGTGGTGCATTATCAGGTATTGATGTTATACACGATTCGTTGAGTAGTAGTTTATCTGCTCCGGTTGTCATTGTTTATTCCTATACATTGTTAGCTAATAATTGTTCATTTATACAACAGGTTGCTATTACGTTATTCCCTTCAATAAATGTTCCTGTTATTACAACTCAGTCTCCTTCATCAGTTTGCTCAGGTACAATGTATCAAAACTTCGGAACATCAGCGGCGGCACAGTCTTATGCCCCTTATAACTGGTCTGCTACTAATTCGCAGGTTTGGGCGCAAGGAGTAAATAGTCAATATGCACTGGTCAATTTTACACAGTCTGGTAATGCTTTTGTAACACTCACTGCAGGTATAGTAGGCACAGCTTGTAGTAATGCTGTAACCTTAGAGGTTACAGTAGGTACAGCTATTTCTGCTATTCCAACAGTTACTTACTTCTTTGATCACTTTGTTTGTACGCCTAACGATGAGGCATCTTATCAGTGGGGTTATGACGATGGAATTACGCTAGATTCTACAATACTTACAGGTGAGATCAATCAAGATTATGTAAATGCAAGTCCTGATAATACAACTAAGTCCTATTGGGTAATGACGTCACGTGATGGTTGTAACCAGAAAACATACTGGAAAACACCAACCGCAATTCAGAATATTAATACTGATGTTGTAGATCTTTTAGTGTACCCTAATCCGGCTAATGATTTTGTAAATGTGGTAATTAAATCCACAGTATTTGCTTCAATAGACGTTGAGGTTATGAATATGCTTGGTCAGAAGGTAGCCGCAATGCAATCTGTTGATAATAAGGCGGCTATAGATGTAGCTCAGCTTTCAGGTGGTGTGTATATCATTAACTGTTTCAGTAATGGTCATAAGATAGCAGGTACAAGGTTCACGAAAAACTAATCATTCAACATCAAAAAATTATAAAATGAAAAAACTATTTTTATTGTTGATAGCTGGCAGTACTGCTGCATCAGCATTTGCGCAGAGCAATACACACAATCATGGAGACAGTCTATTACCTCGTTGGGTAATAGATTTTAATCTCCTCGGCGGGCTTTCTAATCAGGACCTTACTACTGTAAATAGTGCTGCAAACTACCTAGGAGCCCTTAATATGAATACCGGTTTATTGAAATACAATAATGGATATGGTTTGGGCGCAGATGCACAACTAGGTTTCTTCTTTGGAAAGAAAAGGCACTTTGGTGTTGGTACAGGAGTAATGTTCATGCAACAATATGGAGATGCAATCCTGAATAATTATCATGCTGAATATCAGTCTACAGATGCCGCAGGTAATATTTTCAGACAAGTGGTCAATGGGAATGATGTAAGAGAGACGATTAAGTCAACAAATATCAACATACCGCTTGTATTGAAATACAAAAACCGTTTCTCTAAGCATTGGGGTTTTACTGCAGATGCAGGTGCAATATTTAATTTGCAAATGAACAATGCGTACACTACTCATGCATCTTTCGATTATGAGGCAATATATAAGTTTCAAAAGAACGAAAGTGGTGGTACAACATCTGTTTATGACAACACCCCGGTAGCTTCTGCAAACGACTGGTTCATAACAAGAGCTGAATTTTTTAAAAACAATCCTAATGGAAATGTACAGCAGTACTTTGACATTAAGCGTGCATTAGGCTATAAGGTAGGTGAGGGGTTGCAGCCGGCAAGTAAGACAGGGAGTTCATCTTATACAGCAGGTTCTGTAGGTTTTTTAATTCAACCTTCGGTTAACTATTTTCTGTCAGATAATGTAGCCCTTAATTTGGGCGCATACTATATGTTTCAGCCATTTAAAAATAATGCTCAAGCAGATTATAAACTGACAACAGGTGTAGCTAATTATACCTCTGTTACAAATAGTGTAACCGAGAGTAAGTATCAAAATTATGGTATCAATTTAGGTGTGCGTTTCTTCTTAGGTAAGAAAGATAGAGACCATGATGGAATTAGTGACAGAAAGGATAGATGTCCTGATGTTTTCGGATTGGCTAAATTTCATGGTTGCCCGGACACAGATGGTGATGGAATTCCTGATGACCAGGATTCTTGTGTATTGGTTTTTGGATTAGCAAAATTTCATGGTTGCCCAGATACAGATGGTGATGGTATTCCAAATAAAGCAGATTCTTGCCCTTTTGCAGCTGGACCTATTAGCCTGCATGGCTGCCCAGACCGTGATGGTGATGGTATCATAGACAGAGATGATCTTTGCCCCGATATTTTCGGATTGGCTAAGTACCATGGCTGCCCAGATACAGATGGTGATGGTATCCCTGATAATGAGGATAAATGTCCTACTCTTGCAGGTCCTGCAAGCAATCAAGGTTGTCCTTTAGATTCTGTGAAAGTAATACCTGCAGAGCCTGTTGAAGATAATATGGATATATCAACACCAATATTGTTTGACGTTAACCAAACTATCATTCATGAGTCTTCTTACCCGCTTATAGATAAAGCTGCTACAGAAATGAAGACAAACAAGAACATGATGTTGACTATCGATGGTCATGCAGACGCTTCTGGTCTTGAAGCTAAGAATAGAGGTCTATCACTTAGAAGAGCAAATTCTGTAAAATCGAGGTTGGTAAGTAAGGGCGTAAATGCTAAACGAGTGAAAACTGTTGGTCATGGTAGTAGCATACCTGCAGCAACAAATAAAACACACGATGGCAAAGAGCAAAACAGACGTGCAATAATGCACATAACTACTAATCGTAAATAAAGTGTTTTTTAGATGGTATAATGCTGATAGGTCCACTCTTTAAATAGGGTGGACCTTTTGGTTTGGATGAAGCTTAAGAATTAATATTATGAAATAAATAAGGTATAACATTCAGCTTATTTGATAAATATCAAGTATAAATAATTATTTAAACTTCATTTTTGTCTGAATAGACTTCGTTTCGAGTTATTATTGAATATTTTTACAATCTTAATCATATAAAACCAACAAAATGAAAAAACAATTATTCGGCATTTTCGGATTGCTTTCATTAGCATCTATCGCTATGTTCTCATGCAGTAAGAGCAGTTCTTCAACATCTTCTACAGCTACAAAAGATAATATGGTAGGTACATGGATCATAACCAGTACAGCTAGTGATAATAATGGTAATGGCGTAAAAGATGCCACAGAGATTGTGACCAGCGATACATCTTGGGCACATCAATTAAGTACTTTTAACGCAAATGGTACGTTCGCTGACAACTATTACAACTTTGCTATTCATGGTAATTGGGAATTACTGAATAACAATACTTGGGTGAAGATTACTGTTACGGACACAGGAGTCAATTATGGATTAACAGGGTATTCTCAAATACTCAGCATATCTTCTACGGAACTGTCAATAAAAGATACTAGTGGTGGTGTTAGTTGGACCACATACAGAAAGCAATAAGTCTTTCCATGTATAGTCATTTGTAGCACCTGCTTTAGTGGGTGCTATTTTTTTATACTTTTTTTATTCCTTATTCTTTCATCGTGCATTTAATAAATTACATAGAAAGGTTTCATAGATTGCATCTGAATATTTTTCTATAAATTTATTTTTAAATAGAGTTCAGTTATGGGATCTGATATTAGATTTTCACAGCTAAGAAATTATTACAAACAACTGGTTCCTTCTCTTACTGAAGAAGGTTGGGATTTCTGTAGTAAATATTTGAGTGCGCGTACTTTGAAAAAAGGTGAGTTTTTAGTGAGAGAGGGTGATGTGTGCAGAAATATATCTTTTGTTAACATGGGGTTGCTGAGAATGTATCATCTGGTAGATGGTAAGGAGAAAATTGTTTATTTCAGTAATGAAAATAATTACGTTGCAGACTACAGAAGCTTTCTTCTTCAGGAGCCGTCTTTGACATTTATTGATGTGTTGGAGGATACAGAAGTAGTAGATACCAACTACGAAGGCTTACAGGAAATATACGCCAAAATACCTGAGGCTAACTTAATAGGCAGGAGAATAGCTGAAGGTTTATTCATTGATATGTGTATCCGCAGCACACAAGATGCACATGAAACATTTGAACAGCGTTACTATACGCTAATAGATCAATACCCTTGGTTGTTGCAACGGGTTCCTCAATACATGATTGCATCTTATTTGGGTATTACTCCTCAGGCATTGAGTCGCATTAAGGGCAGAGCCAGAAATACGGCTAAGTCATTAACCTCAGTTTATTAACCTGGGTTCATAAATTGTGGCTGGCTGCTATTTGTTAACCCTGGTTCATATTGGTATTTGTGATTTTAGCAACCTTTGGCTGCAAACAAAGTACTTATGAGATACATAATTTCTATTTTTCTTATTGTCTTCTTGCCTTTTATTGGTTTAGGACAAATACAGCGTATTACCGGTGATATTTATGATGAAGCATCTAAGGCCCCGATAATTGGTGCTATTATAATTGTGCAAAACACGGCTACTCCTCGGGGAGCAGTGACTGATGAAAAGGGGCATTTTATGATAGACAGTGTAACTATCGGCCGTCATTCACTTAAGATAGCTGCAATGACCTATGAAAGTAAAATACTTAATGATATTGAGGTTACTGCAGGTAAGGAAGTAAACCTGACAATTGGTATGCAAGAAGCTGTGCATTCTTTGAAAGAAGTAACAGTCTCTTACGATCGAAGCAAGGATAAGAACAGAACTATTAACGACATGGCATTGACCAGTGCGCGCTCGTTCAATGTTGATGAGACCAAAAGATATGCAGGTGCACTTGGAGATCCATCTAGGATGGCTGCAAATTTCGCAGGTATTGTTGCCGGTAATGATAGTCGTAATGATATTGTGGTGAGAGGTAATTCACCTACTGGTATGTTGTGGCAGATAGAAGGACTCAACTCACCTAACCCCAATCACTTTGGTACACTTAACAGCACCGGTGGGCCAGTGAGTATGCTCAATAATAACAACATCGATAAATCAGATTTTCTTACCGGAGCATTCCCGGCACAATATGGTAATGCCTTGGCAGGGGTATTTGATATTAAGCTCAGGAATGGCAATATGGATAAGCCTGAATATGTTGCTCAGGTTGGGTTTAATGGTTTTGAGGGAGGTGCTGAAGGTCCTATCGGTAAGAACAAGCAGACATCGTATCTTATTAATTACAGGTACAGTACATTAGGTGTTTTTAATGCATTGGGTATTAATTTAGGTACCGGAACATCTGTGCCTGCCTATCAGGATGTAAACTATAAAGTAGTTTCTAAACTGAGTAAGACAACAAAGCTTGCGGTTTTCGGAATCATGGGATACAGTAAAGTTGATTTTCTGGGAAATGATGTAGATACCACAAAACCTGATTTGTATGGCGGAGACAGGTATGCTAACCAACGTAGCAAGTTTGCCACAACTATCAATGGTATTTCTCTAGATCATCAGATATCAGATCGTTCTTCTACAAGATTTACAGCGGGCTATGCTACCACATATCAACATTACTCAAACGATTCTATTAGTAATATTGACGGAAGTGTATACGCTAATGAACTTGGGAATTTCACTACAGGCAAACTCTCATTGCAGTGTGTATATCTGCATAAGTTTAACGCTAAAAATAATATTCAATCAGGAATTAGCTATGATAACACCAGTTTTCACGTAGCTTATAAAACGCTTTCTCCGGGTATGCCGGATCATGTTTATGCCGACAAGACAGGCGATATGGGATTGGAGCAGGCATACATACAGTGGAAACACAGGTTCAATAAGGACTTTTCTTTTGTGGGGGGGCTGCATGCTCAGTTTCTTGATTTGAATAATAGTTTTTCGATAGAGCCCAGAGCAGGTGTGCGTTATAATATCAATAGCCGAAATGCGCTAAGTCTCGGCTTTGGTATGCATAGTCAGGCGCAGAATGTTTATGAATATTTCATACAAACGCCAACTGCCAATGGAATAGAACTTACCAATAAAAATCTTGGGTTTACACAAAGCCAGCATATAATATTGGCTTATGATCTAAACATTTCCCGCAATATGCGCATAAAGGCGGAGACATATTATCAGCAAATAACAAAGGCACCGGTAACTACTTATTCGTCATCATTTTGTACCCTTAATTCAGGTGCAGACTTTACGCTCGACAACAAAGATTATCTGGTAAATAAGGGTACAGGTAAGAATTATGGTGCGGAGCTAACTATTGAACATTTTTTGAGTAAGGGGTTTTATTTTCTGATTACAGGTTCACTTATCAATTCTACTTATAAGGGCAGTGATGGTATAGAGCGCAATACTGCCTTTAATACTGGTTATGTAATGAATGTGCTCGCAGGAAAAGAATTCATTCTGGGGCACAAAGGCAATGTACTCGCGCTCAATTTCAAAACATCGGCAGTGGGTGGAAAATATCTTACTCCTATAGACATGGTAGCATCTCAGGCTGCAGGGGCTGCGGTTTATTTAGATGACAAAGCATTCAGCATAAAGCAGTCAGATTATTTCCGCATTGATTTTAAGATATCATACAAGAAGGAATACAAGCACAGCACAATGGAGTTCTCACTGGACTTGGAAAACATCACCAACCATCAAAATGTTTTTGACCAGACCTACGATAAACGTACCAATAAAATTGTGAACAATTATCAGCAAGGATTCTTCCCTGTACCGTTGTTCCGGTACACGTTTTAGTAATATTATATAAGGTGGAAAATATTTGCCCAATGTTTAAGCTGTCTTAACTATTGTTTTTGTTTTAAGTGTATATTTGAGCTACGTCAATTCGTTGTTCAAGTTTAGACGTCGTAGACATAAAAAAGAGCTGTACGACTGTACAACTCGTTAATATCCAATCACTTTATGATTGTGGTCCCACTCGGGTTTGAACCAAGGTCTCCTGGTTATGAGCTGACCAAGAGTAGCTATAAAGTATAGTATATAACGGAGTATATATGCCTTAACACTTCTTATATTTACAGCAATTTGAGAATTTAATCCTTTAACTAGATTTTGCAATCGAGCCAAAAATATTGGACGAAAGTAAATGGCTTCCTGGAGCTTTTGAAGCTATGTTTTATTGCCCAGAAGTGATTACAATTATTGATAGCTTCATGAAAAGTATTTATGTTTTAGATCCTATTCCTACTCCAATTGCTTTAAAAGACTCTTTTAAAGCTCCCGATGGATTTCTCTTCGTCTACGTAAATATTTGTGGTCGTGCTGTTGCTCTTATTCTCCCGGAGTCAGCCGTTGCTGGAAAGAATGCATCAAGTGGAGATGATACTTCGTGCTCATGTGGCAAAGGAAGTGGATGTTCTAAGGCCACCAAAAAAGCTGGAGTAGTTTATTGTGTCGGTGCAAAGACGTGTTCAAAATGTTCGCTTACAATTGCAGATGATAGCAAGATAGCAAAGTATGTAACAGAATGCTATCAATATTAGTGATTTTATATATAGATATTGTAAAATAATTAACAATTACATTGATACCATGTTTATTCTTAATAAAAACAAACATGGTATCTTTATTTTTCATAAATAACATATCGACATGAAAAGAAATCTTTTAATCATTTGCGGCTTTGCCTTACTGGTGTCTTGTAAGCAAGCAAATCACTCTCTTATTGGAGTTTGGGAGTTTGTTGACGTGACGCCATATAAGGCAAATGATACAGGCAATCTTAAATACCAATTAACAGCTGTTAGCTTAGGAATGAAATCTCCAGACACGTTGTTCTTAAGTACAAATAACGAGTGTCGACATTCTGGGTTAACGGGCACATATTTTATAAAACAAGACCTGTTGATAATTAATGCTGACAACAGGAGGGATACATTTAACTATACTACAAAAAATGATAGTCTTTATCTTAATAGCAGGGATTCTTCATTTGTATTAAAATTGAAAAAAGTAAACTAGTTTACGCTGGATTATTTTTATATTTAATGTTATATTTTTCATTAAATATAGCAATGTTCCTCAAGGCTATGAAGTTACCTACTCTCTCGTCTCGTTGTTGTCCCATGCCTAAATGTTTATTTGTTGTATGTTGAGGCTGTAGCCTATGTTCGAGATTTTTAGTATTGCATTTTAGTAATTGTTTGTTTGCACGTAGGAACCGCGAACTCCTAATTGTTATAACCTCTCGGTTCCGTCTCTTTTTATAAGAAGCAAAGCCTGTAACCCATACCTATATCCCAATCCAGTTTTACGCAGACAATCTCTGTTGTGGTTCACCGAGACGTTGCGCCATTGCAAAAAATATAGATTATCGAATTCTATTTGGATAGAGATGTCGTTGTGAATTAATCCACCTGACACTTAATCAGGTGGACTGATTAATCTGTATGTAGAACAAAAGGCAAGGCAGGCAAGGCTTTCAGACTGTTATTTGTAGGTGTATGTAGTCAAACTAAAGTGGACTTATTGTTAGATAGTGTTTTTTGATTTTTTAAAGTTAAAAAAGT